>CAZJJC010000265.1:0-2869 GCA_964546195.1 uncultured Enterobacteriaceae bacterium
GTGGTCGGGCCCGCGGGGCCGACCACCTCGTCGCGCACCGGATCCACGGGGCCGACGTAGTAGATGACGCGGTTGGTGAAGTCGACGGGCAGCTCCTCGCCTTTTTCGAGCCTGTCTTGAATACGTTTGTGTGCGGCATCGCGTCCCGTCAGCAACTTGCCCGAAAGCAGGAGGCGCTCGCCGGGCTTCCAGGACACGACTTGTTCGCGGCTCAGCTTGTTGAGATCCACTTTCCTGGAGCTTGCGTCCGGCGTCCACGTCACCGCGGGCCAGTCCGAGAGCTTCGGCGCTTCCAGCTCGGCCGGGCCCGAGCCGTCGAGCACGAAATGCGCGTGGCGCGTCGCCGCGCAGTTCGGAATCATCGCCACCGGCTGATTCGCGGCGTGCGTGGGATAGGTGAGGATCTTGACGTCGAGCACGGTGGACAGGCCCCCCAGGCCCTGCGCGCCGATGCCCAGGGCGTTGACCTTGTCGTAGAGCTCGATGCGCAGCGCTTCGAGCCTGTCGCGCGGGCCGCGCGCCTTCAGCTCGGCCATGTCGATCGGCGCCATCAGCGCCTCCTTGGCCATGAGCATGGCCTTCTCCGCGGTGCCGCCGATGCCGATGCCGAGCATGCCCGGCGGGCACCAGCCGGCGCCCATGGCCGGCACCGTCTTCAGCACCCAGTCGGCGATCGAATCCGACGGGTTGAGCATGGCGAACTTCGATTTCGCCTCCGAGCCGCCGCCCTTCGCGGCGACGTCGACCTCGAGCCGCTCGCCCGCCACCAGCTGCACGTGGATCACCGCCGGCGTGTTGTCCCCGGTGTTCTTTCTTTCAAAGCCCTCGAGGATCGAGGCGCGCAGCTTGTTGTCCGGGTCCAGATAGGCGCGCCGCACGCCTTCGTTGACCGCATCCTCGAGGGAGCCCTCGAAGCCTTCCAGCCTTACGTTCATGCCCAGCTTGAGAAACACGTTCACGATGCCGGTGTCCTGGCAGATCGGCCGGTGGCCCTCGGCGCACATGCGCGAGTTGGTCAGGATCTGGGCGATGGCGTCCTTCGCCGGGCCGGACTGCTCGCGCTCGTAGGCGCGGCCCAGCGCGCGAATGTAGTCCGCCGGGTGGTAGTAGGAAATGAACTGCAGCGCGTCGGTAACGCTCCGGATGAGGTCGGCTTTCTTGATCGTGGTCATATAGGTGGCCCTTAGTATACCGACGGCTTTACAGGTTCTTGATTTGGTGTTTGTATTGGCGCATCCAAGGAGGAAAACTGATGGCGTCCAACATCGAAACGGTGCTGCAGGAGACGCGCGTATTCCCGCCGTCGCCGGAGATCGTCAGGCAGGCCAACATTCCTGGCATGGAGGCCTACCGCAAGCTGTGCGCCGAGGCGGAAAAGGACTTCGAGGGCTTCTGGGGGCGCCTCGCGCGCGAGACGCTCACCTGGTCCAAGCCCTTCACCAAGGTGCTGGACGAGTCGAAGGCGCCGTTTTTCCGCTGGTTCCACGACGGCGAGCTGAACGCCTCCTACAACTGCCTCGACCGGCACCTGGAGAAGCAGCCCGAAAAGGTCGCGATCATTTTCGAGGCCGACGACGGCAAGATCACGAAGATCACTTATCGCGAGCTGCACCGCGAAGTGTGCCGCGTCGCCAACGCGCTCAAGGGCATGGGCATCAAGCCGGCCGACCGCGTGCTCATCTACATGCCGATGTCGATCCAGGTGGTGGTCGCGATGCAGGCCTGTGCGCGCATCGGCGCAACCCACTCGGTGGTGTTCGGCGGCTTCTCCGCGAAGAGCGTGCAGGAACGCATCATCGACGCCGGCGCCGTCGCAGTCATCACCGCCGACGGGCAGTTCCGCGGCGGCAAAGAGATTCCGCTGAAGCCGGTGGTGGACGAGGCGCTCGGCATGGGAGGCTGCGAAGCGATCAAGAACGTCGTGGTCTACAAGCGCTCGGGGAGCACCGTGCCGATGAGCGCGGGCCGCGACCGCTGGTGGGACGACGTGGTGAAGGGCCAGGCGGAAACCTGCGAGCCGACCTTCGTGAACGCAGAGCACCCCCTCTTCATCCTCTACACCAGCGGCTCCACGGGCAAGCCCAAGGGCATCCAGCATTCCACCGGCGGCTACCTGCTGTGGTGCGCGCTGACGATGAAATGGGTCTTCGACCACAAGGCAAGCGACGTTTTCTGGTGCACCGCCGATGTCGGCTGGGTCACCGGGCACAGCTACATCGCCTACGGCCCGCTCGCGGTGGGCGCGACCGAGGTGATGTTCGAAGGCGTCCCGGTCTACCCGGACGCCGGGCGCTTCTGGAAGATCATCCAGGACCACAAGGTCAACGTCTTCTATACGGCGCCCACGGCGATCCGCTCGCTCATCAAGGCCGGCGGCGAGCTGCCGAAAAAATACGACCTGTCCTCGCTGCGCATCCTCGGCACGGTAGGCGAGCCGATCAATCCGGAGGCCTGGATGTGGTACCACGAGACCGTCGGCGGCGGCCGCTGCCCGATCGTCGATACCTGGTGGCAGACCGAGACCGGCGGCCACATGATCTCGCCGCTGCCCGGCGCCACGCCCACCAAGCCGGGCTCGGCCACCCTGCCGCTGCCGGGCATTTTCGCCGACATCGTCGACGAGACCGGCCAGCCGGTGGGCCGGGGCAAGGGGGGCATCCTGGTCATCAAGCGGCCCTGGCCGGCGATGCTGCGCACCATCTGGGGCGATCCCGAGCGCTACAAGAAGACCTACTTCCCGGACGAGTTCAAGGGGAAGCTGTATCTCGCGGGCGACGGCGCGAGCACCGACCAGGAGGGCTACTTCCGCATCGTCGGGCGCATCGACGACGTCCTCAACGTGTCGGGCCATCGCCTGGGCACCATGGAG
>CAZJJC010000266.1:0-9452 GCA_964546195.1 uncultured Enterobacteriaceae bacterium
GCGCCGGCCACGAGGTGACGGTTTTCGAGAAGAGCGACCGCATCGGGGGGCTCCTGCGCTACGGGATCCCCGACTTCAAGCTCGAGAAGGGCGTCATCGACCGGCGCCTCGAGCAGATGCGCGAGAAGGGCGTGAAGTTGCGCACGGGCGTGTTCATCGGCACGCAGGCGCCGGGGCGCGGCATCCCCAGCGATGCCCGCAGCAATTTATCCCCTTCGGAATTGCTCAAGAAGTTCGATGCCGTGGTGCTCGCCGGCGGCGCGGAGCAGCCGCGCGACCTGCCGATTCCCGGCCGCGAGCTCGCGGGGGTGCATTTCGCCATGGAGTTCCTGCCGCTGCAGAACAAGCGCGTGGCGGGCGACCAGGACGTAAAGGACCTGTGGGCCACCGACAAGGACGTCGTGATCATCGGCGGCGGCGACACCGGCTCGGACTGCGTCGGCACCTCGAACCGCCACGGCGCGAAGTCGGTCACGCAGATCGAGCTGTTGGAAAAGCCGGAAGATCTTGATTACAACCCGGTCTGGCCCAACTGGCCGATTCGCCTGCGCACTTCTTCCTCGCACGAGGAGGGCGTGAACCGCGACTGGTCGCTCGCCACCAAGGAATTCATCGGCGAGCAGGGCGCGGTGAAGGCGCTCAGGACGGTGCGGCTCGAGTGGAAGGATGGCAAGCCGGCCGAGATTGCGGGCTCGGAAGCCGTCATTCCGGCGGATCTGGTGCTTCTTGCCATGGGGTTCGTCTCGCCGCTGCAGTCGGTGCTGGACGAGTTCGGCGTGCAGAAGGATGCGCGTGGCAACGCGAAGGCCTCCACCGACGGCGAGGACGCTTACGCAACCTCGGTGCCCAAGGTGTTCGCTGCCGGCGACATGCGCCGCGGCCAGTCGCTCATCGTCTGGGCAATCCGCGAAGGCCGGCAATGCGCCCGGTCCGTCGACGAATTCCTCATGGGCTCTTCAGAGCTTCCGCGCTGAGCGCGAGCGCCGCGAACGTGGCGAGCCAGTGCTCGCCCGCGTAGTCGCCGCCGATCACGTGAGGAAGTCCCGCCCCGAGATGACGCTTCGCTTCCTTGTCGCTTCCCAAACGAAAAAAACACCAGGCCCGCGACAGGCATAGCCCATCGAGGTGGCTTTGCTTCGCGTCGGCGTGGTCGAGCACCGTCGGCGGCTCGGCCAGCGGCCCCCAGGCCGGCAGAAAGTCCTGGAGCCAGCCCGGATCCCCGAGGACTTGCTGCATCAAAACGGCTTCGACCAGCGCCGGCGACAGGAAGTCCTCGCCCGAGGGCTCGTAGGCCACCGGATAGTCGCGGTCGGCGAGGAACCAGCGCCTCGCGGCAGTGTGGATTTGGCTTTTTAGCTCCCTATCGTTTGTAATCAACGCGTAGTCAAGCGCGAGCACGCAGGCGAATGCGCTATTGCCGTGCGTCCCGGCGCGCACCGGGTAGGGCAGGGCCTTTATATAGCCCGAGAAACGCCGTGCGAGCTCGCCGGCGAGCGGTTCCAGCGCTTCATGCCATTCCCGCCTGTTCAGCCGAAGCAGTTCCGCGTACAGCTCGAGCAGCCAGGCCCAGCCATATGGGCGCTCGAACGCGGCACCGCCTGGCGTCTTGAAAAAGGCCAGCTCTCTCGCCAGAGGCTCGGATGCGAGATGCGCGTCGAGCACTGCGCCCGCCTGGGCTTCCAGCGCCGGATGGAGGTTGAGAAGGCGCACCAGCAGCCAGTGCATATGCACCGCCGAGTGCCAATCGTAGCTGCCGAAGAAGGCCGGATGGAGCGCGCGCGGCCGCCACTCGGCATCGGGGGCGGCGAGCAGCTGATCGAGGCGGCGGGGGTACTCGCGCTGCACGTTGGCCAGCGCCACACGGGCGAACGCGGCAGCTAGGTCTGCGCCGAGCACTTATTCGCTGGTGGGCGCGATGCGGTACTCGATCACCCGGGCGTCGGCGCTCAGGGTGCGGGCCAGCTTCGCGAGGTTCGCCGGCTGCATGGTGCGGATCACGGTGCGGTACTCGAGCACATCCACCTCCCCATGGAGGCGATAGCTCATGTTGTAGAGCGAGAAGCCCTGGTCGACCACCAGCTTGCGCAGATCCGCCTCGGAGACCGCCGCGTCGCGCTTGAACCGCACCACGAAGCTGGCGTACGACTCGGTCGGCAGGCGCGCCTCGACCCAGCGAAACAGCGACAGCGTGCCGAGGGCGAGCACGGTGCCGACGGCCGAGGCGAAATAGAAACCGATGCCGGTGAGGATGCCGATGGCCGCGGTAATCCAGATCGAGGCTGCGGTGGTCAGACCGCGCACCGAGAAGCCTTCCTTGATGATCGCGCCGGCACCGACGAAGCCGATGCCGGTCATGATGCCCTGCGCCATGCGCGTGGGATCGAGGATCACCCTTGCGCTCGCGGTCTGCGGGAACCAGTGCGTCTCGTATACCGTGACCAGCATGAGCAGGCTGGAGGCGAGGCAGACCAGGGCATGCGTGCGGAAGCCCGCCGGACGGCCGCGGTGGCTGCGCTCCAGCCCGATCAGCCCGCCTGCAAACAGCGCGGCGACCAGCCGGAAACTGATCTCGAAATACTCCTGCGCCACGCGCCGAGTCTAGGTGAAAACGCTAGAATCGGCGCAGAAATGGCGCTGGAAATCATTGTCCTCGCCGCCGGGCTGGGCAAGCGCATGCGCTCGCAGCGACCGAAAATCCTGCACCCGCTCGCCGGCCGGGCGCTGCTCGGCCATGTGCTGGCGGCGGCGCGCACGCTGTCGCCGCACCGGCTGGTCGTGGTGCACGGCCACGGCGCCGACGAGGTGCGCGCGGCGTTCGACGGCGCGCAGGTGGCATGGGCGCTCCAGGCCGAGCAGCTCGGCACCGGGCACGCGGTGCAGCAGGCCATGCCGCACATCTCCAAGGACGCCGACATCCTGATCCTTTACGGCGATGTGCCGCTGGTGCGGCCCGAGACCCTGAAGCGCCTTTGCGCCGCCGGGAGGGAGGATCTGGCGGTGCTCACCGCCGACATGGCAGATCCGGCGGGCTACGGGCGCATCGTGCGGGATGGCGCCGGTCGAATCGCGCGCATCGTGGAGGAGAAGGACGCCGCGCCGGGCGAGCTCGGGATCCGCGAGGTCAACGCCGGCTTCATGGCGATGAAGGCGGGCCGCCTGTCTTCCTGGCTGGGGAAGCTTACCAATCGCAACGCGCAGAAAGAGTACTACCTCACCGATGTGGTGAAGCTGGCGGTCGGCGAAGGCGTGCCGGTAAGCGCCGTCAAGGCCGAGGATGCCTGGGAGGTGGCGGGGGTCAATTCCAAGCGCGAGCTCGCGCTGCTGGAAAGGCAATACCAGAAGATCCAAGCCGAGTCGCTGCTCGAGGCCGGCGTGACGCTGGCCGATCCTGCGCGCATCGACGTGCGCGGAGAGCTGACCTGCGGCGAGGACGTGTCGATCGACGTCAATTGCGTGTTCGAGGGTCGGGTGACGCTGGGCGACGGCGTGCGCATCGGTCCGAACTGCATCCTGCGCAACGTCTCGGTGGCGGCCGGAACCGAAATACTGCCGTTCTCGCACCTGGAGGATTCCGAAGTTGGCGCGCGCTGCCGGCTCGGCCCCTACGCGCGCCTGCGTCCCGGCAGCAGCCTGGCCGAGGAGGTGCATGTCGGCAACTTCGTCGAGGTCAAGGCGAGCCGCATCGGCCGCGGCTCCAAGGCGAACCACCTCAGCTACCTCGGCGACTCCGAGATCGGCAGCGGCGTGAACGTCGGCGCCGGCACCATCACCTGCAACTACGACGGCGCGGCCAAGCACCGCACCGTGATCGAGGACGACTGCTTCATCGGTTCGGATGCCACTCTGGTGGCGCCGGTGCGCATCGCGCGCGGCTCCTACATCGGCGCCGGCTCGACGATCAGCAAGGACACCCCCCCGGGGCAGCTTACCGTGGCGCGCGCGAAGCAGGTTTCCATCCCGTCCTGGAAGCCGCCGCTGAAGAAGAAGCGCTAGCCATGTGCGGCATCGTCGGCGCCGCGGCGCGCCGCGACATCGTCCCGCTGCTGGTGGAAGGCCTGCGGCGCCTGGAGTACCGCGGCTACGACTCGTGCGGCGTGGCGGTTCTGCGTGACGGCGCCATCGGCCTGGTGCGAACGGTGTCGCGCGTCCAGGATCTTGCAGCTCAAGTTCAAAAAATAAGCGCGTCCACCGGCATTGCGCACACCCGCTGGGCTACCCACGGCGCGCCGGCCACCGAGAACGCGCACCCGATCGTCTCGCGCGGCGAGGTCGCGGTGGTGCACAACGGCATCATCGAGAACCACGAGGCGCTGCGCGCCGAGCTCCAGGGGCGCGGCTACCGGTTCGAGAGCCAGACCGACACCGAAGTGATCGCGCACCTGGTGCACAGCTTCTACGACGGCGATCTCGCGGAGGCGGTGCGCCGCGCGGCGCAACGGCTGGAAGGCGCCTACGCCATAGCGGTGGTTGCGAAGAGCGAGCCCGGCACCGTGGTCGGCGCTCGCGCCGGCAGCCCGCTGGTCGTGGGCGAAGGAAAACAGGAGTACTTCCTCGCCTCCGATGCCCTGGCCATCGCCGGCGCCACCGATCGCATCGCCTACCTTGAAGACGGCGACGTCGTGGCGATCTCGCGCGACGACTGGAAGGCGGTGGACGCAGACGGGCGGGCCGTGGTGCGTGAAGTGCACACTGTCAAGACCAGCGGCGCGGAGGTGGAGCTGGGCTCGTACCGCCATTTCATGCAGAAGGAGATCTTCGAGCAGCCGCGCGCGGTATCCGACACCCTGGAATCGGTCGGCAGCATCACGCCCGAGCTCTTCGGGAGGGAAGCGGACAGGATTTTCGAAAAGACCCGATCCATTCTCGTCCTCGGCTGCGGCACGAGCTGGCACGCGGGCCTGGTGGCGCGCCACTGGCTGGAGGCGATCGCCGGCCTGCGCTGCAGCGTGGAGATCGCGAGCGAGTACCGTTACCGCACGAGCGTGCCGGATCCCGACGCCCTGGTGGTCGCGGTGTCGCAGTCGGGCGAGACCGCCGACACGCTCTCGGCGCTGAAGCATGCGCGCTCGCTCGGACACCGGGCGACGCTGGCGGTCTGCAACGTCGGCAGTAGCGCCATGATGCGTACCACCGAGGTGCGCTTTCTCACGCATGCCGGCGTCGAGGTGGGCGTCGCCTCGACGAAGGCTTTCACGACGCAGCTCACCGCGCTGTTCCTGCTCGCGCTCACGCTCGCGAAGCTGCGGGGCCGCCTGGGTCCGGAAGAGGAAGCGAAGCACTTGAAGGCGCTGCGCCACCTGCCCACGGCCCTGGGCGCGGTACTGGCGCTCGAGCCGCACATCATCGCCTGGGCCGGGCGCTTCGCGAAGAAGGAGCACGCGCTCTTCCTGGGGCGCGGGCTGCACTACCCGATCGCGCTGGAAGGTGCGCTCAAGCTGAAGGAGATCTCCTACATCCACGCCGAGGCCTATCCGGCGGGCGAGCTGAAGCACGGCCCGCTCGCGCTGGTGACGGGGGAGATGCCGGTGGTGACCGTCGCGCCGAACGACGCCCTGCTGGAGAAGCTCAAGTCCAACATGCAGGAGGTGCGCGCGCGCGGCGGCGAGCTCTATGTCTTCGCCGATTCCGACACGCGCATCTCCGCGTCCCCTGGCGTGAACGTGATCCGGCTGCCCGAGCATTACGGCCCGCTCTCGCCCATCCTGCACGTGGTGCCGCTGCAGCTGCTTGCCTACCACGCCGCGCTGGCGCGGGGCACGGACGTCGACAAGCCGAGAAATCTGGCGAAATCGGTCACCGTGGAATAACCTTGCATCTTCCTAGAGGAGGGAACCCATGCACATGAGAAAACTGGTGCTCGCGTTGGCGGCCGCCGCGCTGTTCGCGCCGGCCGTCCAGGCGCAGACCGAAATCCAGTGGTGGCACTCGATGGGCGGCGCGCTCGGCGAGCGGCTCAACGCGCTGGCGGGCCAGTTCAACGCCAGCCAGAAGGATTACAAGGTGGGGGCGGTCTACAAGGGCCAGTACCCGGTCTCCATGACCGCGGCGATCGCGGCTTTCCGGGCGGGTAACGCGCCCCATATCCTGCAGGTGTTCGAGGTAGGTACCGCCACCATGATGGCGGCCAGGGGCGCCGTTGTCCCGGTGGCCAAGGTGATGTCGGATGCCAAGGAGCCTTTCAACTCGAAGGTCTACCTGCCCACCGTGGCCGGCTACTACACGGACATGAAGGGGAACATGCTGTCGTTCCCGTTCAACAGCTCGACGGTCCTGTTTTACATCAACAGGGACAGCTTCAAGAAGGCGGGCCTCGATCCCGAAAAGGCGCCGAAGACCTGGGCCGAGGCGGTAGCCGCGGCCGAGAAGCTCAAGGCTTCCGGACAGCAGTGCACCTACACCACCAGCTGGCCTTCGTGGATGCACATCGAGAACTTCAGTGCCTGGCACGACGTGCCGATGGGCACCAAGCAGAACGGCATGGGCGGCTTCGACACCCAGTTCAACTTCAATTCGCCGCTGCACGTGCGCCACGTCGCCATGCTCGGCGACCTGGCCAAGCGCGGGCTGTTCACGTACGCCGGCCGGACCAACCAGGGCGACGCCAAATTCTCGAGCGGGGAATGCGCCATGTTCAGCGGCAGCGCCAGCGCGACGGCGGGCATCCGCAAGGCGGCCCGCTTCGAGTGGTCGAGCCATTTCATTCCGTATCACGACGACGTCAAGGGAGCGCCGCAGAACTCGATCATCGGCGGCGCCTCGCTGTGGGTGATGGGTGGCAAGAAGCCGGCCGAATACCGGGGAGTGGCGAAATTCCTCGCGTTCCTCTCGCGCCCGGAGATCCAGATGGAATGGCACACCGGCACGGGCTATGTGCCCATCACGCTGGCGGCCTACGAGCAGACGCGCAAGTCCGGCTACTACGACAAGAACCCGGGGGCGGACCTACCGGTGAGGCAGCTCACCCACAAGGCGCCCACCGCGAACTCCAAGGGGCTGCGCTTCGGCAACTTCGTGCAGGGCCGCGAGGTCATCGAGGAGGAGCTCGAGGCCGTGTTCTCCGGCCGCAAGGAGGCCAAGGCCGCGCTCGACGACGCCGTGAAGCGCGGCAACGACATCCTGCGCCGGTTCGAGGCCGCCAACCGGTAAGCAACCCAGTTTCGCCGGGTGGAAAAGCGCGTAGTCTTCCGCTCGGCGTGGCTGCCGTACGCGCTGCTCGCGCCGCAGATCGCGGTCACGCTGGGGTTCTGCTTCTGGCCGGCGGCGCAGGCGGTCTGGTTCTCGTTTCAGCTGCAGGACGCTTTCGGGCTGCGCACCGAGTTCGTCGGCCTGGCGAACTTCGAGCGCCTGTTCGCCGACGAGCGCTATATTGCGTCTTTCGGCACCACGGCGGTGTTCAGCTCGCTGGTGGCCTTCTGGGGCATCGCCATCTCGCTGCTGCTCGCCACCATGGCCGATCGCGTGCTGCGCGGCGCGCTCGCCTACAAGACGCTCCTCATATGGCCGTACGCCGTGGCGCCCGCGGTGGCGGGCGTGCTGTGGGCCTTCCTCTTCGCACCCTCCATCGGCATCGTGACCTACGTGCTCAAGCGCGCCGGCATCGACTGGAACTGGATCATCAACGGCGACCAGGCCATGCTGCTGGTGGTGATTGCCTCGGTATGGAAGCAGATCTCCTACAACTTCCTTTTCTTCCTGGCCGGCCTGCAGTCGATACCGCGCTCGCTCATCGAGGCGGCCGCGATCGACGGCGCGGGACCGGGACGGCGCTTCTGGACCATCGTGTTCCCGCTGCTCTCGCCGACCACCTTTTTCCTGCTGGTGGTCAACATTGTCTACGCCTTCTTCGACACCTTCGGCGTGATCGATGCGACCACCCAGGGCGGGCCGGCCCAGGACACGCAGATCCTGGTCTACAAGGTCTACTACGACGGGGTGAAGGCGGCCGACCTCGGCGGGTCGTCGGCGCAGTCGGTCGTGCTCATGTTCATCGTCATCGCGCTGACCGCGGTGCAGTTTCGTTTTGTGGAAAGGAGGGTCCAGTACTGATGGTGGAGAACCGGCCCTACGTCACCGCGCTGTCGCACGCAGTGCTCATCCTGGGCGTGCTGGCGGTTGCGTTCCCGCTGTACGTCACCTTCGTCGCCTCGACGCACGCGCTCGAGGACATCATGCAGGTGCCCATGCCGCTCTTGCCGGGCGACCAGCTCCTCGCCAACTATTCGCAGGCGCTTTCCGCCGGCTCGACCACCGGCTCCGCGGCGCCGGTATCGACGATGCTGTTCAACAGCAGCGTCATGGCGCTCGCGATCGCGCTGGGCAAGATCGTCATCTCGATCATCGCCTCGTTCGCCATCGTTTACTTCCGCTTCCCCCTGCGCGGCTTCTTCTTCTGGATGATCTTCGTCACGCTGATGCTGCCGGTCGAGGTGCGCATCATTCCCACCTTCAAGGTGGTTTCCGACCTCGGCATGCTCAACTCCTACGTGGGCCTGACGCTGCCGCTCATCGCCTCCGCTACCGCCACGTTCCTGTTCCGGCAGTTCTTCATGACCGTGCCCGACGAGCTGGCCGAGGCGGCGCGCATCGACGGCGCCGGGCCGATGCGCTTCTTCTGGGACGTGCTGCTGCCGCTGTCCAAGACCAGCATCGCGGCCCTCTTCGTGATCCAGTTCATCTACGGCTGGAACCAGTACCTGTGGCCGCTGCTCATCACCAGCCAGGAGGACATGTACACGGTGGTCATCGGCATCAACCGCATGATCGTCGGCGGGGACGCGGCGAACGAGTGGAACCTGATCATGGCGACTGCCATGCTGGCGCTGATTCCGCCCGCGCTGGTGGTGGTGCTGATGCAGCGCTGGTTCGTCAAGGGCCTGGTGGAGACCGAGAAATAGGGGGAAATGCAGGCATGGCGGCCTTGTCGTTCCGCGACGTGCGCAAGAAGTACGGCGAGCTGGAGGTCATCCACGGCGTCAGCACCGAGGTGGCCGACGGCGAGTTCGTGGTGATCGTCGGGCCGTCGGGCTGCGGCAAGTCGACGCTGCTGCGCATGGTCGCCGGCCTGGAGCCGATCACTTCGGGCGAGATCCGCATCGGCGGGCGCGTGGTCAATGACCTCGAGCCCAAGGAGCGCGACATCGCCATGGTGTTCCAGAATTACGCGCTCTATCCCCACATGAGCGTGTACGAGAACATGTCCTACGGCCTGCGCATCAAGGGCTTTTCGAAGGACCAGATCGAAAGCCGCGTGCAGAAGGCCGCCGCCATCCTCGAGCTGGGCGAGTTCCTGAAAAGAAAGCCGCGCCAGCTCTCCGGCGGCCAGCGCCAGCGCGTCGCCATGGGCCGCTGCATCGTGCGCGAGCCGGCCGCCTTCCTGTTCGACGAGCCGCTGTCGAACCTCGACGCCAAGCTGCGCGTGCAGATGCGGCTGGAGATCAAGCACTTGCAGCGCC
>CAZJJC010000267.1:0-2474 GCA_964546195.1 uncultured Enterobacteriaceae bacterium
AGGACTCGCGCAGGTCGAGCTGCCCGGACGCTTCCAGCTGCTTCCCGGGCGGCCGCAGGTGATCCTGGACGTCGCGCACAACCCGCAGGCGGCGAGGACGCTGGCGGACAACCTTGCGGCCTCGGGCTTCGCGCCGGAGACCATCGCGGTGTGCGGCATGCTGCGCGACAAGGACATCGGTGCGGTGCTGCGCGAGCTCGCGCCGCGCATTACCCGCTGGCATGTCGCTTCGCTGGACGCGGCGCGCGGCGCCACTGCGGCACAGCTCGCCTCGCATATCCAGGGAAACGTTCACCAGTACGATTCGCCCGCGAGCGCGTTCCAGGCCGCGAGGGCGATCGCGAGCGACGGTGATAAGATCGTCGTCTTCGGTTCCTTTTTCACCGTGGCCGACGTGATGGCATGGCTCAAGAACAACAAGACGTCGATACGCTGAAGCGCCGCGGCCGGCGGCGGCTGGTGGGGGCCGTAGCGCTGGTCCTGCTCGCCGTCATCGTCCTGCCGATGGTCTTCGACCAGCAGCCGCAGCCCCCGGCGCCGCCGGTCAGCGTACGCATCCCGGGCGAGGACGAGGCGCCGCCGTTCAAGCCCAAAGCAAAAGAAGAATTCATGGTTCCGGTCGGCACATTCGCCAACCCCGAAGGCGTCGTGGCCAAGCTCAGGGCGGCGAAGATGCCGCATTACACCGAAGCGGTGCCGGGCAACCTGACGCGCGTGCGCGCAGGCCCGTTTGCCACGAAGGAAGCCGCGGAGAAGGCGCTGCGGCAGTTGAAGGCGCTGGGGCTGGAGCCGGGCACGGTCACGCCCAGGTCCGGATGACCTGGCTCGACCTCGCGGTGCTGGGCCTGCTGGCCCTGTCGATGGCCTGGGGCATCTGGCGCGGGCTGGTGCGCGAGGTGATTTCGCTCGCCGGCTGGGTGATCGCTTTCCTGGTCGCCAATCTGCTTGCCGCGCCGCTTGCCGAAATGACGCGGTCCTGGATGCCGCGGCCCGAATGGCACCTGCTGCTGGGCTTCGTGCTGATTTTCCTGCTCACCCTGACGGCCACCACCCTGACGGGCGTGGCGCTGTCCCGGCTCGTCAAGAGGGTCGGGCTGGGCAGCCTCGATCGCACGCTCGGCGGCCTGTTCGGCCTCGCGCGCGGGTGGCTCATCGCGCTCGCTTTCGCGCTGCTGGCCGGCCTGACGCGGCTGCCCTTGCACCCGGTATGGACCGAGTCGTTCACCGGCCCCTCGCTCGCCAGGGCGGCGCTGTATCTCAAAACCTGGCTGCCCCCCGCATTCGGGAACCGCTTGAGATATCATTGACAGTTAACCACACCGGGAAAGCCAGACTCCGATGTGCGGCATCCTAGGTATCGTCGCCCGCTCCCCCGTCAACCAGCTGCTGTACGACGGGCTGCTCCTCCTCCAGCACCGCGGCCAGGACGCCGCGGGCATCGTCACGAGCGAGCGCAACTCCTTCCACATGCACAAGGCGCCCGGCATGGTGCGCGACGTGTTCCGCACCCGCAACATGCGCTCGCTGCCGGGCAACATGGGGATCGCGCATTGCCGCTATCCCACCGCCGGCTCGGCCTTCAGCTCGGCCGAGGCGCAGCCGTTCTACGTCAATTCGCCCTTCGGCATCGTGCTCGGCCACAACGGCAACCTCACCAACGCCGAGCAGCTCAAGGGGGAGATGTTCCGCACCGACCTGCGGCACATCAATACCGGGTCCGATTCCGAGGTGCTGGTCAACGTGCTGGCGCACGAGCTGGAGCAGGCCTCGGTCAAGCTGCGCCTCGATGCGCAGACGATCTTCGCCGCGGTCGCCAATGTGCACCGGCGCCTGCGCGGCGCGTACGCGGTGGTGGCGATGATCGCCGGCTACGGCGTGCTCGCCTTCCGCGACCCGTTCGGCATCCGGCCGGCGGTCATCGGCTATAACGAGACGCCCAACGGCACCGACTACATGGTGGCCTCGGAATCGGTGGCGGTGGATGCCAACGGCTTCCGCGTGCTGCGCGACGTGGGGCCCGGCGAGGCGGTGTTCATCGACGAGGATGGCCGCTTCCACAGCCACCAGTGCGCGCCCAACGCGAGCCTGAATCCCTGCATCTTCGAGTACGTGTACCTGGCGCGGCCCGATTCGCTGATCGACGGCGCCTCGGTCTACGAGACGCGCCTCAACATGGGCGAGAAGCTCGCCCACAAGATCCGGCGGCACTACCGGCACCTCGACGTCGACGTGGTGATCCCGATCCCCGACTCCAGCCGCCCCTCGGCGCTGCAGCTCGCGCACGGCCTGGGCGTGCCGTACCGCGAGGGCTTCGTCAAGAACCGCTACATCGGCCGCACCTTCATCATGCCCGGGCAGGCGGTGCGGCGGCGCTCGGTGCGCCAGAAGCTCAACCCCATGTCGATGGAGTTCGCCGGCAAGAACGTGCTGCTGGTCGACGACTCGATCGTGCGCGGCACCACCAGCCGCGAGAT
>CAZJJC010000268.1:0-8291 GCA_964546195.1 uncultured Enterobacteriaceae bacterium
TTGAACATCGGGGCGTTCAGCCCCAGCACGCCGCGCGGCATGGTGTCCTCGGCGTAGCGGTACTCCAGCTCCACGGCGCGGCGGAACAGGTCATGCAGCTCCTCCCTGAACTCGCCGGTCCACAGGTGCGGGTTCTCCAGCTTGATCTGGTTGACGAGATCGATGCCGAAATTGCAGTGCATCGACTCGTCGCGCAGGATGTACATGTACTGCTCGGCGGCGCCGGTCATCTTGTTCTGCCGGCCGAGGGCCAGGATCTGGGCGAAGCCGACGTAGAAGAACAGGCCCTCCATCAGGCAGGAGAACACGATCAGGCTGCGCAGCAGCTTGCGGTCGGCCTGCGGGGTGCCGGTGACGAACGCCGGGTCGGTCAGGATGTCGATGAAGGGAATCAGGAACTCGTCCTTCTCCCGGATCGAGGCGACCTCGTGGTAGGCGTTGAAGATCTCGCTTTCCTCCAGGTCCAGGCTCTGGACGATGTACTGGTAGGCGTGGGTGTGGATCGCCTCCTCGAAGGCCTGGCGCAGCAGGTACTGGCGGCACTCGGGCGCGGTGATGTGGCGGTAGGTGCCGAGCACGATGTTGTTCGCCGCCAGCGAGTCGGCGGTGACGAAAAAGCCCAGGTTGCGCTTGACCAGGCGCCGCTCGTCCTCGGTCAGGCCGCGCGGGTCCTTCCACAGCTCGATGTCGCGGCTCATGTTGATCTCCTGCGGCATCCAGTGGTTGGCGCAGGCCGCGAGGTACTTCTCCCAGGCCCACTTGTACTTGAAGGGCACCAGCTGGTTGACGTCGGCCTTGGAGTTGATGATCTTCTTGTCGTCGACCGTGACCCTTCTGAACTGGCTGTGGCTGGCGGCGTTCGCGCCGCCCGCGGGCAGGAACCCCGCGGCGGGCTGGATGGCCAGCCCCGGGATCGCGTCGCTCGGATTCATTCGTCTTCCCGCCTCATTCGTCTTCCCTTTTCCAGCTGCACTCGCTCACCCCGCAGGGACGGGCTTCCATCTCTTTGAACAGACCCACCGCGTGCGCCACGCTTTCCGCGCCCAGGCGCTCCATGCCGACCTTGAGGTGGGTGCGCACGGTGACCGGGCTCAGGCCGAGCACGCGGGCGACGTCCTTGCAGCGCTTGCCCTCCGCGAAGAGCGTGAGCACCTCGCGCTCGCGCGGCGTCGGAATGGGGCTTTTCTTGAGCGCCATGTCAGGCGGGCGCCTGGGTGCCGCGCAGCAGCGCGTTGGGCGCGAGTCCCACCAGCTCCTCGCAGGCCACGCGCCTTTCGCCCTCCGAGGAGCCGCACAGCTCGTGGATCGCCACGTAGAGATTCCACTCGCTGCCCGCCAGCGTCAGCCAGTAGCCGTACTTCGGATGGCTCTTGACCAGCCCGGGCGCCGAGAGGTCCGCGGCGTGGCCGAAATGCACCGCATGGAACATGAGCAGGCGCCAGCCGGGCACCATGACGGCGTACAGGCCGGGGATGCGCGGCGGCGTCCAGAGCGGCGCGATGAACGGCCCGGTGAACTGGCGGCTGCCGAGCGTGATCATTGGCAAGCCTCGCAGTCCGGGCTGTCGAGGGCGCAGGCCTTGGCCTCTTCGCCGCTTTCCATGGACACGGCGTTCAGCTGCCCGGCCTTGCTGGTGGACTTCTCGGCATGGGTGGCGCCCATCGCCCGCAGGTAGTAGGTGGTCTTCAGGCCGCGGATCCAGGCGAGCTTGTAGGTGTCGTCGAGCTTGCGCCCCGAGGCCCCCGCCATGTAGATGTTGAGCGACTGCGACTGGTCGATCCACTTCTGGCGCCGCGCCGCGGCCTCGACCAGCCATTTGGGCTCCACCTCGAAGGCGGTGGCGTAGAGCCGGCGCAGCTCCGCGGGCGCGCGGTCGATGCGCGCCAGGTTGCCGTCGAAGTACTTGAGATCGGCGATCATCACCTCGTCCCACTGCCCGGCCTGCTTCAGGTCGGCGACCAGGTACTCGTTGGTCACGGTGAACTCGCCCGACAGGTTGGACTTGACGAACAGGTTCTGGAAGGTCGGCTCGATCGAGGCCGACACGCCGATGATGTTGGCGATGGTCGCGGTGGGCGCGATGGCGATGCAGTTGGAGTTGCGCATGCCGTGCTGCCGGATGCGGCGGCGCAGCGCCTCCCAGTCGAGGCTGGCCGAGCGGTCGAGCTCGACATAGCCGCCGCGCTCGGCGGCGAGCAGATCGAGCGTGTCCTGCGGCAGCACGCCGCGGTCCCACAGCGAGCCCGCGAAGCTCGGGTAGCGCCCGCGCTCCTCGGCCAGCTCGGTCGAGGCCCAGTAGGCCGAGTAGGCGACCATCTCCATCGAGCGGTCGGCGAACTCCACCGCCTGGGGCGAGGCGTAGGGCACGCGCATGCGGTGCAGGCAGTCCTGGAAGCCCATGATGCCCAGGCCCACCGGGCGGTGGCGCAGGTTGGAGTTTTTCGCCTTTTCGACCGCGTAGTAGTTGATGTCGATGACGTTGTCGAGCATCCGCATCGCAGTGCGGATGGTGTTTTTCAGCCTGGGGAAGTCGAGCCCCTGGTCGGTCATGTGCGCGACCAGGTTCACCGAGCCCAGGTTGCACACCGCGATCTCGTCGGCCGAGGTGTTCAAGGTGATCTCGGTGCACAGGTTCGAGCTGTGCACCACGCCGGCGTGCTGCTGCGGGCTCCTCAGGTTGCACGGGTCCTTGAAGGTGATCCAGGGATGCCCGGTCTCGAACAGCATCGAGAGCATCTTGCGCCACAGCTGCACCGCCGGAATCTTCCTGTAGAGCTTGAGCTCGCCGTGCGCCGCCCTGTCCTCGTAGCGCAGGTAGGCCTCCTCGAAGGCGCGGCCGTACTTGTCGTGCAGCTCGCGCACGTCGGAGGGGCTGAACAGGGTCCACTCGGCGTTCTCCATCACGCGCTTCATGAACAGATCCGGGATCCAGTTGGCCGTGTTCATGTCGTGGGTGCGGCGCCGGTCGTCGCCGGTGTTCTTGCGCAGCTCGAGGAACTCCTCGATGTCGAGGTGCCAGGTCTCGAGGTAGGAGCACACCGCGCCCTTCCTCTTGCCGCCCTGGTTCACCGCCACCGCGGTGTCGTTCACCACCTTCAGGAAGGGAACGACCCCCTGCGACTTGCCGTTGGTCCCCTTGATGTGCGAGCCCAGGGCGCGCACCGGGGTCCAGTCGTTGCCCAGGCCGCCGGCGTACTTGGCGAGCAGGGCGTTTTCCTTGATGGCGTCGTAGATGCCCTCGAGGTTGTCGGACACCGTGGTCAGGTAGCAGCTCGAGAGCTGCGAGCGCCGGGTGCCCGAGTTGAACAGGGTGGGCGTCGAGCTCATGAAGTCGAAGCTCGACAGCACGTCGTAGAACTCGATCGCGCGCGCTTCCCGGCTGTCTTCTCTGAGCGCCAAACCCATCGCCACGCGCATGAAGAACGCCTGCGGCAGCTCGATGCGCCGGCCCTCGACATGCAGGAAGTAGCGGTCGTACAGCGTCTGCAGCCCGAGGTAGCCGAACTGCAGGTCGCGGCCGGGCTTCAACGCTTTTCCAAGGATACTTAAGTTGAACTTCCCTAACTCGGGATCTAGCAGCTCGGCGGCGATGCCGTGCCGCACGAACTGCGCGAAGTAGCCCGCGTAGCGGGTTTCCATGTCGGCCTGGCTCGCCTCCTCGCCCAGCACTTCCAGGCGGATGGTGTTCAGCAGCAGCCGCGCGGTGACGTAGCTGTAGGCCGGCTCCTTCTCGATCAGCGCGCGCGCGGCGAGCACCGCGGACCTGCGCACCTCCTCCATCGGCACGCCGTCGTACAGGTCGCGCAGCGTGGCCTCGAGGATCGCCTCGGGCGGGGCGTCGGCGAGCCCCTCGCAGGCCGCCGCCACCGCGGCCTGCAGCGCGCCGCGGTCGAGCGGCTTGCGGCTGCCGTTCTCGACCACGTGGATGCCGCTTTCGCTCTTCGAGGACTTTTCCTGCGCGCGGACCTTGGCGCGCTCCTCGCGGTAGAGCACGTAGGCGCGCGCCACGTCGTGCTCGCCCGAGCGCATCAGCGCGAGCTCGACCCGGTCCTGGATGTCCTCGATATGGAAGGTGCCGCCCTGCGGCTGGCGCCGGATCAGCGCGCCCACCGCGGCCTCGGTGAGCCCCGCCACCAGCTCGCGGATGCGCGCCGAGGCGGCGCCCTGGTTGCCGTTCACCGCGAGGAACGCCTTGGTCATGGCGAGCGCGATCTTGGCCGGCTCGAAGCCCACCACGGCGCCGTTGCGCCGGATCACCTTGTATTCGGAATAGGGACTGCGTGCGCCGCCGCCTTCCTGAGGCAGGACGGCACCCGATGCGGGGCTCGCCGTGGCGTTGTCCTGAGAGATCTGCATGGTCCTCTCCTCTGTCGCCGCTTACTAAATCTAGTACGTCTCAGTGCTTATGCCGCTACGTGTTGTGGATGACAGTACACGCGCAAATTTTTTTTTGCAAGCACCCGCCGCCGCAAACCTACTAAATGTTGGAGTAGCACCACAGGTGCCCACTAGATGTAGAAGCGTATCGCCGCGTCGCGCCCGGGGCTACGCCATATATGGGCATTACTAAGACGCTGATGCCAGATCTAGTAGGCGGCGGCCAGCGCCTGCAGCACGCGCGGCCAGTCGAAGTGCGGCCCGGGATCGGTCTTGCGGCCGGGCGCGATGTCGCTATGCGCGGCGACTTCCTTCAGCTTGAGCTGGCGCAAAAGCTCGATGAGCGTGGCGTACTGCGCGTCCTCGAACGGCGCCTCCTCGGTGCCCTCGAGCTCGATGCCGACCGAGAAGTCGTTGCAGCGGCTGCGCCCGCGCCAGGAAGAGGCGCCCGCGTGCCAGGCGCGGCGCGCCGCCGGCACGAACTGCACCAGCTCGCCGTCGCGCCGGATGAGGAAATGCGCGGAGACCCGCGTCGCGTGGATCTGCCTGAAGTACGGGTGCGCATCGGGGTCCAGCCGGTTGGTGAACAGGCGCTCGATGGCGTCGCCGCCGTACTCGCCCGGCGGCAGGCTGATGCAATGCAGGACCGCGAGTGAGATTTCGACGCCGGGGGGCCGCTCGTCCTGGTTCGGCGAATCAACGACTCTCATCGGTGATGCCGAGGCGCTGCATGCGGTAGCGCAGCTGCCGGAACGTGATCCCGAGCAGCTTGGCCGCCGCGGTGCGGTTGAAGCCGGTCTTACCCAGCGCCTCGAGGATGGCCTTGCGCTCCAGCGCGTCGAGGTACTCGGGCAGCGGCTCGCCGCCGTCGTGGCTCGGCTCCTGCTCCTCCGCCGCGGGCGCGAGGCGCAGGTCGGCCGCCTCCAGCTCACCCCCGGCCGACAGCGCGAGCGCACGCTCCAGGATGTTCTCCAGCTCGCGCACGTTGCCGGGGAAGTCATAGTTTTCGAGCGCCTGCACGGCGGAGGGCTTGAGCCGCGGCGCCGGCACCCCGTGCTGGCGGGCGAGGCGCTCGAGGATGCTGGCGGCGATGCCGGCGATGTCCTCGCGGCACTCGCGCAGCGGCGGCATGCGCAGCTCGATCACGTTCAGGCGGTAGAACAGATCCTGGCGGAAGCGCCCGGCGGCCACCAGGTCGGCGAGATTCTGGTGGGTCGCGCTGATGATGCGCACGTCCACCGGATCCTCCTGCGGCGCGCCCACCTTGCGCACGCGCTTTTCCTGGATCGCGCGCAGCAGCTTCACCTGCATCGCGAGGGGCAGCTCGGCCACCTCGTCGAGGAACAGGGTCCCGCCGTCGGCCGCCTGGAAGAACCCGCCGCGGTCCTCGGCGGCGCCGGTGAAGGCGCCTTTCTTGTAGCCGAAGAACTCGCTCTCCATCAGGTTCTCGGGAATGGCGCCGCAGTTCACCGGCACGAACAGCTTCTCGCGGCGCGCGCCGTTCTCGTGGATCAGGCGCGCGGCGAGCTCCTTCCCGCTGCCCGATTCCCCCGACACGTACACCGGCGCCTGGGTGCGCGCGAGCTTGCCGATCAGCTCGCGCACCTGCGCGAGCGGCGCGCTGTCCCCGAGCAGCTGCTGGCCCTTGACCGGCGCCGCGGGCAGCGACAGGGCCGAGCGCACCAGGGCGCGCAGCTGCTCCAGTCCGACCGGCTTGGAGACGTAATCGAAGGCGCCGGCCTTGAGCGCCGCGACCGCGTTCTGCGCGCTGCCATGGGCGGTGATCACCGCCACCGGCAGGTCGGTGCCCAGGCCGGCGATATGGCGCACCAGCTCCAGCCCCTCCCCGTCGGCGAGGCGCATGTCGGTCAGGCACAGGTCGTAGCGGCTCTCTTTCAGCCGCTGCTTGGCCTCGGCGATGCTGCCCACGCTCGCCACGCCGAGGCCCATCTTGAGCAGCGTGAGCTCGAGCAGCTCGCGGATGTCGGGCTCGTCGTCGACCACGAGCACCTGGGCGCCGGCCGGCGCCATGCGCCGTTCGGCGCGCTTCATGAGGCGCGCGCGCGGATCCGGAAATGCGCGCCCGCGGCGTCGCCGGCGTACTCGAGCAGCGCGTGATTGGCCGCGCACAGCTCGCGCGCGAGATACAGTCCCAGACCCGTCCCCTTGCTGTCGGTGGTGAAGAAGGGCTCGAACAGCTGGCCCCGGCTCGACGCGGGCACGCCCGGGCCGTTGTCGATCACGCTCAATTCTACGCGATCGGCGAAGCCGCTCACCGCGAGGCGCACGCTCAGCGGCTCCTCCTTCGCATGGCGCACGGCGTTGCGCAGCAGGTTCCACACCACCTGGTGCAAATGCTCGCGGTCGAACTCGATCGCCGCGTCGCGCGGGCAGTCGATGGCGAAGCGCTCGCGCGGCACCGACTGGCTGGCGACGAATTCCTCGATGAACGCGGCGAGCCAGGGCCGCAGGCGGATGCGCTCGCCGGCCATGCGGTCGCGGCGGCTGAGCTGCAGCACATCCGACACCAGGCGCTCGAGGCGCAGCGCGTTGTCGCGGATGATGCGCGTGAGGCGCGCGCGGTCCGCCGCACGCTTCTCCTCGCCCAGCAGCTCGCCGGCGTGGCTGATGGCGGCGAGCGGGTTGCGGATCTCGTGGGCGATGTTGGCGGTCAGGCGGCCGAGCGCCGCGAGCTTGAGCTGCTGCGCCTGCTCGCGGCTGCGGGTGGTGTCCTCCAGGAACGCGACGCTGAAGAGCTCCTCTTCGCCGGCCTCGAGCATGCGCACGCCGATGCTGCGCCCGCGCACCTCGAAATCGGCGGCGGCGCCGAAACCGGGCAGCACCTCGCGCAGCAAGCTGCCGAGCAGGCGCTCGGCGCCGAGCAGCCGCTGCGCCTGCGGATTGTGCTGCACCACGCGCCCTTCGCGGTCCAGCACCACCACGCCGTCGTGCATGTCCTCGATCACCAGCTGGTTGACGCGCGTCTGCGTCGCCAGGCTGCGGCCGCGCTGGCGGGCGAGCGCCACGTTGGCCGCCACGCTCTGCGCAAGCCAGCTGGTCACCCCGACCGTGGCGAAGCAGCCGATCGCCAGCAGGCCCGGCTGCAGGAAGCCGGCGGGCTCGGCGTCGTGCGCGAGCACCCAGTAGCCCTGCTCGAGGAGCAGGGCGATCGCGGCGAGGGCGGCGTAGAGGAAGCTCAGGCGCCGCGGCGCGACGATCGCCGCGCCGGTGACCGAGATCAGCAGCATCATGCCCAGGCCGCTGCGCACGCCGCCGCTCGCGTACATGAGCAGCGTGATCGCGACGATGTCCAGCGCGACATGCAGCGAGAGCTGCAGGTTGAACCGGTCGCGCCAGGCCGGTATCAGCGCCTGGAACACGATGCCCAGGACCAGGTAGGCGGCGGCCACGAAGCGGAACATCTGCAGCCAATGGCGCCCGAGGAGGTCGTCGTACACGAGCGTGGTGGCGAGGAGCACCGCCGCCAGCGCGATGCGGTAGACGTTGAAGTAGCGCAGCGAAGTCCACAGCGACTGGGGCGTGCGCTCCGCCGGGGGCAGGAACAGCTCCGGGTAGCGCACCGGCGCGTCCATCAGCGCCGCCCGACCCTGGCGTGCTCCTCGCTGCAGTACAGGGCGCCGGCGGCCTCGCGCGCCTCGGCCCGCGGCAGGTGGATGCCGCACTGGGCGCAGCGCACCAGATCGCCCTCCTGCAACGGCTTCGCGGGAGGATCCTTCCTGGGGAAAGCTCTGCGCACCAGCCACACGGCGAGCACCACGATCAGGATCAGCACGAGGAGGCGGCCCATCGCGCGATTATCTATCGGGAGAAAAGACGGGCGGGAGAAAAGACGGGCGGAAGGAAAAAACGGACCGGGAGTTGGTCGGGGTGAGAGGATTTGAACCTCCGACACC
>CAZJJC010000269.1:0-34362 GCA_964546195.1 uncultured Enterobacteriaceae bacterium
GGACGGGAAGGTAATTAGGAAAGACTCGTACTGGAAGATCGTTGATAAGTCCTTATGAGGCAGCGCTCTAACATGGCAGTGGTGCCGGACGCGCCGGAAGCCGCGGTGCATTTGCGAGCGGCGTACTCGGCGCGCCGCACATTTCCACGTTATCCCGTAGAGCATAGCCGGCAATGCTTTCCGGACCGCCCGGCCTTCGTTTGATCAAAGGATTTCACGACGAAGCCTTGTCTGGCGAGTGGCAGGGTCACCGTTCTTCCCGACTTGGAATTCAGCACAGAGTCATCTACCGAACCGTCCCCGAGCAGCAGTTATTTCAAGTCATATCGGTTGCAAGGCCGTTCTTGCAAAGGCGCTTAAGTGCCACCCTGCCGTCGAGGCTCGTGCTTCGCCGCAGCGTGGAGATTGCCCCGGGTCAGCACACTGCCTATCTGCAGCAGGGCAAGCTGCTGCCCTGGTACCACGTAAACCAGTACGCACCCTATTGCGCGCTCGCCCTGCAAGCGAGCCGGGATGTCGCGCAGAGCGTCAGCCCGGGCGAGTTCGCGATTCGCAAGGTGACCCAGCGATTTTTGTTCACCCTGGCCGCCGCGCCCTCGGCGCAGGCCGGCAGCGCTCTGCGGCAGGCGCAACTGACGCACGCCTCGAGGGACCGCGACGGGGATGGCATGACCTACGAGGTGGTGGCCACGGTGATGGACCTGCACCCGGGCCGACAGCCCGAAGTGCGCGCCCTCACCTGTGCGAACTGGGGCCTGCCGCAGGGCAGGTCGTATCTCACCGTGGAGAACATCCGGCGGGCGCTAGGCGACTACATCACGCTCGAGCTCGCTACTTGAGCCTGGCTGCGATCTGCCGGATCTCCTGCGGCGTGCGCTCGCCCGCGAGCGGCGTTCCCGGCATCAGATGCTTCCCCATGGCAAGCCCGCCGATCAGGACAGGCTCGTAGCCGATGTCGCGTATCAGGCGCGAAGCTGCCGCGACGGCTTGGGCGTCGTCGCCCGCGATCGGCATGCCGATGCGCCCCGGCCGTTCGTGCGCCGCGCCCATCCGCGCAGCGCCGATCGCATTGAAGGCGCGCACGATACGCGCACCCGGGAGCAATTCCGCCGACGCGAGACCGGCGCCTTTTTGCCGGGCCCAGGTCGCGATTTCACCGTCCCGCGAAACGAACGGGTTGCACGTATCGATCACGATCTTGCCCTTGATCAGGTCCGCCAGAGCCTTGCCGAGCTCGGGCAGCGCGCGGTAAGGAACCGAGACCATCAGCACTTCGCCAAAGGCGGCGGCTTCCCGCGGCGTCCCGGCACGTGCATTGGGCCCGAGCTGGGCGGCCAGCGCTCTATCGTGCTCGATGTTGCGCGATGAAAACATGACTTGGTGCCCGGCTTTCGCCCACACGCCGCCGAGCGTGCCGCCCACGTTGCCCGAACCGACGATGCCGATTTTCATTTTCCCGGTACCCGCACTCGCCGCACCCACAGAACGCGGCAGACCGTCGAGCGCCAGAGCCGCCGCGACGGCCGCCGCGATTTCCAGAAATCGACGACGGTCCTGCTTCATGACGCCATTCACTTTCAAGGTCTGGCTGTCACTATAACGAACTCGCGGGCAATTCTCACAGACCTGCGCCGCGGCCTCGTGTAGCCTGAACTTCCAATAAGAAGGCAAGGGTGCTCGGATGTCCAGGTACGCCCGCTTCACGCTGCTGCTCTCGCTCGCCATGCTGTGGGGATGCTCCGGCTCGGTGCTGGTGAGCGTGCCGGCACGCATGGATCTGAAGAGCTATGGGACGCTCGGCATCGTCGAGTTCGCGTCCAATTCCGGCGCTGCCGTGAACGGCCAGGCCACGCGGCAGTTTCAGGCGCAGATCCACGCCGCGCAGCCCGGGACGCGCTTGATCGAGCTCGGAAGCCGCGAAGCGGTGCTGGCGGCGGTGGGCGCCGGGCAGCTCGACGCGCTTGCGCTAAGGAAGATCGGCGAGAAGTACGGCGTGGCCGCGGTCTTCCTCGGCGAGATCGCCTATTCGGAGCCGAAGGCCGACGTCAAGCTCACCGACCTCACGCGGCTCGAAGGCGGCGTGCGCGCCGAGATCAGGGCCGACATCTCCGGCAGGCTGGTGGAGACCGCGACCGGCGCCGGCGTGTGGAGCAACTCCGCCTGGGTGAGAAGGCAGATCGGCCGCCTGAGTGTCTCGGCCGAGCGTGTGAGCGCCGGTATCGGCAAATCCAATCCGCGCGAGGAAATGGTGCCGGCGCTGGTCTACCAGCTCACGCACGACTTCCGGCCGAGCGCGACGCGCCAGCCGGCGAAATAGATCCAGAGGCGATCTCGCCCGGATGAGGCAGCTCCTCGCCCTGGTGGCTTTGCAGCTTGTGCTCGGCCCCGCCCACGCCTGCCTTTTCGTGAAGGACATCCCGCCCGGGCAGTGGTACGACTGGGCCAGCGCGCTCTTCGCCGGCGAGGTGACGCGCGTCGAGAGCGAGGGGGGGAAAGTGGATGTCATCACCGTGCGCGTCACCGAGACCTTCAAAGGCCCGCAAGGCGAGGCTGCGACCTTGCGGGTGCCCAGCCGCATGTGGGGCTCGTGCCGCATGGAGCTGCCCGCGCCAGGGGCCCGGGTGCTGGTCGCCATCAACCCGAACAACGACACCGCGCTGGTCCCCTTGCGCGCCGACTATGTCGATGCCCTCAGGGCGCGGCGGACGAATGGTGCGCCGGGCGGGTCGAACGGCGGGCAAGCGGCGGGGCAGTGAGGAAATTGTCTTGGCGCCGCGGCGCCGGGCTTCGTATGCTGCGGCTATGGATCATCTAGGGCTCAAGGACGCGCGCCGCCTCCTCGCGCGGCTGCAGGATGGCGAAGCCTTCCGCGGCTACGTGCAGGACCGCCTGCGGCTGGTCCTCCCGGTCTTCGCGCTTGCGGTGCTGATCAGCTTCGCCTGCGCGGCGGCCACCGCGATTTCCGTCATCGAGCTCAGCAGCTGGCTGGCGCTGCCGGCTTTTCTCCTCGCGCCGGTCGCGCTGGCCGGCAGCTTCTACGTGCAGGCGGTGGTGTTCCTGTTGTGGGTCGAGGGGCGCGCGCTGGCGCAGGCGCTCGGCCATCGGCCGCGCGCCGGCGGCATGGGGGAGCTGCCGCGCGTGCCGTGGCTCGCGGCGCCGGGGCTTTTCGTGCCGCTTGCGCTGCTCGCGAGCCTCGCGCCGCTCCTCACGCTCGTGCTGGTCGCAGCCGGGGCGCTCGCGCCCGTCCTGTACGTGCGCTTCGATCGAGGATTGACGAAGGCGAGCGTTGCGGTTTAAAAGGCTGGCGTGATCACCAATGCCGGCCTGGTTGCGGGCGTCATCGTGGGGCTGGCCTTCCTGCTGGCCGGCATCCTGCTCCTCAAGCGCGGCTCGTCAAAGGGCGGCGCGATGGTGGCGCTGGGCGCCTTCCTTTTCCTGGGCTCGCAGGTGTACGGGCTGATCGAGCTGCGGCCGTTCATCGGCCGGCCGTTCGACGCCGACTGGAGCGAGCAAATCGCCACCGTAGAGGGGCTCGCGACGGTGGGGTTGCTCGTGTGCGCGGCCGGCATCGTGGCGCACGCCCTCGGGCTCAAGCGGCAGCTTTGATGCTCTAGCTGGTCTTCCGGCCGCCGTGGACCTCGCCGCGCCAGGCGCCCGACTCCTGACCGCGGCTCTCGATGTACTTCTTGAAGTTCTCCACGCTGTTCTGCACCCGCGCGCTCATGATGCCCACCGCGTCGCCGACCTTCTCGACGGCGCCCTGGGGCTCGTATTCCATCGCCAGGCGCACGCGCGTCCGGTCGGCGCCCACCGGCTCGAAGCGCACCGTGCCGCCGTTCGGGGCATCGCCGCTGGTGCTGCGCCAGGAGATGCGCTGGTCGGGCACCTGCTCGGTGATCTCGGCATCCCACTCCTTGTCCTTGCCCCAGATCTCGGCATGCCAGTGCACGTGCGTGTCGTCCAGCTGCTTGACCTCCTTGACCCCGGTCATGAAGCGCGGAAATTCCTCGAACTGGGTCCACTGGTTGTAAACCGTGCGCAGCGGGCACTTCACTTCGATCGACTTCTCGATGCGTTCCATGGCTTTTCCTCCGTTAAGGACTTCCAAGAGCACGCAAGGAGCATTCCCGGCGTGCCAGCCCTGCCGGCGCACATATCTTGCTCGAGCCCGCCCAAATCCCCCACGCGAAGGAGTGACTTCATGGCAACAGCCGTACTCAACGACGCGAAGGAAATGGCGCGCGGCAAGCTTGCGGAGCAGCAGCAGACCGCGGCGAGCAGCCTTGGCAGCTTTGCGCAGGCGCTGCGCAAGTCGGCGCAAGAGATGCAGGGCGACCGGCAGCAGGCGGGCGTAGCGCGCATTGCACAAACGGCAGCCGACGGGCTGGAACGGTTCTCGGGGACGCTGCGCGACAAGGACCTCGACAGCATGCTGCGCGACGCGGAGAGCCTGGCGCGCCGTCAGCCGGTGCTGTTTTTCGGCGCCGCGGTCGCCGCCGGCTTCCTCGCGGTGCGCTTCCTCAAGAGCAGCAATCCCGCAAGCGAAGCTCCCAGAACCGATTTCCCCAGAACCGAACTATAGGAGGGCTCATGGCAGCCACTGCACCAAACCCCCAGTCCCCCAGCCGCTCGCTTGTAGGGCTGTTCTCGGATCTCTTCCGCGAGACTTCCACGCTGGTACACGAGGAGGCGCAGCTCGCCAAGGCGGAGATCTCCGAGAAAGTGTCCCAGCTCGGCAGCGGCGTTGCGGCCATTGCCGCCGGCGGCGCGATCCTGTTCGCCGGCTTCATCGTGCTGCTCTTCGCCGCGGTGAACGCGCTCGCGATGTTGTTGCCGCCCGAGCACGCCGCCTGGCTTGCGCCGCTGATCGTCGGCCTGATCGTCATGCTCGCCGGCTATATCGCCCTGTCGAAGGGGCGCAGGGAATTCAAGGCCGAAAGCCTCAAGCCGTCGCGCACCATGGAATCGCTGCGCCGCGATACCGAGATGGTGAGGGGTCATCTGCACACCTCGAGGAGCGCCTGACATGAGACACAACGGAGAACGCCGCCCGGAGGAGATCCAGGCGCAGATCGCGCGCACGCGCGGCGACATGGATGCGACCCTCAATGCGATCGAGCAGCGGCTCACCCCCGGCCAGCTCGTCGACCAGGGGATCGACTACCTGCGCAATAGCGGCGCCAACGAGTTCGTATCCAACCTCGGCGGCTCGGTGAAGAACAACCCCCTGCCGGTGGCGCTGGTTGGCATCGGCATCGCCTGGCTGATGGCCACCGGTAACAGGAGGCCGTCCTACGGATCCACGCAGAGCGAAAGCAGCGGCTCGGGCATGATGCAGCGCGCCTCGGAAGGCATGTCGTCCGCAAAGGACAGCCTTTCCCAGACTACGCGCTCCGCGCGCGAGCGCGTCGGGCAGCTGGGACAAACCGCCCGCGATCAAATGGACCGTGTGCGCGGCCAGGCCCAGCGCGCGCGCTCGGGCTATGACGCCATGGTGCGCGAGCAGCCGCTGGCGCTTGGAGCCATCGGCCTCGCGATCGGCGCCTGCCTCGCCGCGGTGGCGCCCCGGACGCGGCAGGAGGACGAGCTGATGGGCGAAGCGAGCGATCGCTTGGCCGAACAAGCGAAGCAAATCGGCAAGGAGCAACTGGAAAAGGCGCAGCAGGTGGCCGCGAAAGCGAAGGACGCAGCGACCGAGCCCCCCGGCCGTCCCCACGTCATCGAGCCGGCCAGGGCAACCCCGATGGGCGGCGACGTCACGTCCAAGGATCCCCGCTTGGGCACTCCTTAGGCACGGGCGTTGCATGGGATAGCGGCGCAGTCTTTATCCCCACTTTTCTGACGGAGGAACTACCAGATGAAGTTGAAACTGATCACCACCGCGACCGCCGCGGCGCTGTTCGCGCTGGCGAGCGTGTCCATGGCGCAGAGTTCGGGCTCGTCCTCGACCGGCGCTTCCAGCAGCAGCGACAAGTCCTCGCCTAGCGCGACCGGCAGCAGCTCGAGCGGTTCGAGCGGCAGTTCGGCCACCCCGAGCAGCTCGTCCACCCCGAGCAGCTCGTCCACCCCCAGCAGCTCATCGAGCGGCGGCAGCTCGTCGACCCCGAGCAAGTCGTCCACCCCGAGCAGCTCGTCCAGCGGCATGCCGAGCGGGACCAGCAGCTCGAGCGGTGCGTCGGGCTCGACGCCCGAGTTCTCCACCGTGGACAAGAATAGCGACGGGCAGGTGTCGCGCGCGGAGTGGGATGCGCATTTCAAGTCCGGCTCCAGCAGCGGCGCGACCGGCGGCAGCTCGTCCAGTACGCCGAGCAGCAGCACGCCGAGCAGCAGCACGCCGAGCAGCAGCGGCTCCAGCAGCACGCCGAGCAGCAGCGCGCCCAGCAGCAGCGGGTCCAGCAGCGCGCCCAGCAGCAGCGGCAGCTCCGGTTCGACCAAGTAGGCCGTCTCGCACCAACAGCGGGCCGTTCCCGAAAGGGCGGCCCGTTTTTTTGTAGGAACTGCCGCGTGAGGGAAAAGTGACGCGGAAATCCAAGGTGAACGCCGCCGGGGTGCTGCTCGGCCTTCTCCTACCGCTGAGGGCTCAGTGCTCCGCGAGGAGCGAGCCCCAGCCCTGGAGCCTTTCCTTGATGCCGTACTGGCGCAGGGCGTACCAGTAGGTGGCGGTGTTGATCGCGATCACCGGCTTGTCGAGCCAGAACTCGGCGAGCGCCGCGACTTGCGCCATGGCGAGGTTGGTGCCCACCTGAACGATGGCGTCGACCTTGCCCCGGTTGACTTGGGTGATGGCGTCGCGCAGGGTCTTTTTCGACTCGTGCGCTATCAGCACCGGGCTCCTGCATCTTAGCCCGAGCAGGTTCACCACCTCGAAGCCGCTCTCGGTGAAAAAGCGCCGCACCTGGCGGTCGCCCACGGGCATGTACGGGGTAATCACGCCGAGCCGCCTGATCCCGCGGCCGTAGCTGCGCAGCGCAGCCCGGCAGGCGTCGGAGCCCATCACCACGCCGCAGCGCGCCACCTTGTCCAGCCTGCGCTGGAGCTGCTTGGAGCCTTCGAGGCCGTCCCAGAAGGTCTCGGCCGACATGCCGAGCACCACCAGATCGGGACGGCAGGTCATCACCGCCTCGAGCGCAGGGAGAAGCGCGGCGCGGATGGCGTCCATCATCCGCATGAAGCTCCTGTCGTCGCTCACCTTGCTGTCGGGGATGACCAGGCGCGAGTGATGGTGGGTGATGCCCCAGGGCCTCATCGCTTCGAACTCGGGCTGTACCGACGTGTTGGTCGAGGGTGCGAGGACGCCGAACTTGCCGCGGGGTGCCAGCGAATCCGTCATGCGGGCTAGAATGCCACAGTCTTCCGGGAGAGGAGCCCGACGTGATGAACCGCGAGGAGTACGTACAAAAGCTGAAATCGCAGATCGACCAGTGGAACGCGCAGGCCGGGCACTGGGAAGCGCAGATGAATGAGGCGCAGGGACGCATGCGCGAAGAGTACGCGCGCCAGCTCGACCAGGTGAAAACCCGGCGCGAGGAGATGCTCTACCAGCTGCGGCTGCTGCAGAACGCCTCGGCGGGCGCGTGGGAGGACCTGGCACGCGGCGCCGACCAGGCATGGAAAGGCATGCAGGAAGCATTCGACCACGCGCGCTCGCACTTCGAAAAGAAATGAAGCAGGCTGAGCTGGTCGTCGGCCGCGGCTTCTGTTTTGAGGACCTGCGCGCCGGGTTGCGCTTCAGAACCCACCGGCGCACCATCGCCGAGGCCGACGCCGCCGCCTTCGTCAACCTCACCTGGCTGACCGAGGAGCTGTTCACCGTCGAGGACGATACGGCGCGCGCGATCAAGGGCCGGCCGGTGCCCGGCGCGCTGGTCTATTCCTTCGCCGAAGGGCTGCTGCTGCCCACCATGCAGGACACGGGGCTCGCGTTTCTGAACTGCACGCTCGACATCAAGGGCCCGACCCTGGTCGGCGACACGCTCCATGTCGAATGCGAGGTGATCGAGCACCGCCTCGCTTCGAAAGGCGACCGCGGCCTGGTGCGCTTCGCCAACAAGGTGCTCAACCAGCGCGGCGAGGTCGTCCTCGAATACAACCCGCTTCGGCTGATCAAGAGAAAGTAATTCGAAGTGGGACCGCTGGCGGGCATCAAAGTCCTGGAGCTCGGCTCGCTGATCGCCGGGCCGTTCTGCGGCAAGACGCTGGCGGACTTCGGCGCGCAGGTGATCAAGGTCGAGCCGCCGGGGGAGGGCGATCCGCTGCGCCGCTGGCGCAAGATGCGCAACGGCGTGTCCCTGTGGTGGCATGTGCAGTCGCGCAACAAGCAATCGATCACCGTCGACCTGCGCCAGCCGGAGGGCCAGGCGATCGTGCGCCGCCTGGCGCGCGAGTGCCAGGTGGTGATCGAGAACTTCCGTCCGGGCGCGCTCGAGAAATGGCACCTGGGCTGGGAGGAGCTCTCGCGCGAGAACCCGAACCTTGTGCTGGTGCGCATCTCGGGCTACGGCCAGACCGGGCCCTACCGCGAGCGCCCGGGCTTCGCCGCCATCGGCGAGGCGATGGGCGGGCTGCGCCACATCACCGGCTTTCCCGACCGCCCGCCGGTGCGGCCCAATCTTTCGTTGGGCGACAGCCTCGCTTCGCTGCATGGCGTGATCGGCGCGCTGCTGGCGCTGTATCACATCAGGAACGGCGGAAAGGGCCAGGTGATCGACGTGGCGCTGTACGAATCGGTGTTCAACGTGACCGAGAGCCTGCTCCCCGAATACGACGCGCTCGGCGAGGTGCGCCAGCGCTCGGGCAGCACCCTGCCCGGCATCGCGCCCTCGAACCTTTACCCGTGCAGCGACGGCGCCTACGTGCTCATCGCCGGCAATGCCGACAGCCTGTACCGGCGCCTCATGAGCGCCATCGGCCGCGAGGACCTGCGCGAGGACCCGGTGCTCGCGCGCAACGACGGGCGCGCGGCGCAGATGGACCGGATCGACGACGCCATTGCCGCGTGGACCTCCACGAGGACACAACAGGAAGTCCTGAAAGCAATGGAGGAAGCAGAGGTTCCTGCCGGACGCATCTACACCGCCGCGGACATTGCCGCCGATCCGCACTACGCCGCGCGCGGCATGATCCAGCAGGTGCTCGCCGGCGACGGCGAGCCGCTCAAGGTTCCCGGCATCATTCCCAGGCTTTCCGCCACCCCCGGCGCGATCCGCGCGGCCGCGCCGGCGCTCGGCCAGCATACCGACGAGGTCTTGGCGAGCCTGGGTTTTTCGGCCGAAGAGGTTTCTCGATTGAGACAGAAGAGCATCGTCTGACCATGATCGACCACATCGACCACATCGTTCTCACCACCCGCGACAGGCAAGGCTGCATCCGGTTCTATACCGAGGCGCTCGGCATGAGGCTCGTTTCCTTCAAGACAGCCACGGAAGAGCGCATCGCCCTGAGCTTCGGGAATCAGAAGATCAATCTGCATGAATGGGGCAGGGAGTTCACGCCCCGGGCGCACGTGGCGGCGCCCGGGACCCTCGACCTTTGCTTCATTGCTGCGGTGCCGCTCGAGGAGGTCATCCACAAGCTGACGAGCATGAATATTCCGATCGTCGAAGGCCCGGTGACGAAGACCGGCGCCGCCGGGCCGATCCGCTCGGTGTACGTGCGCGACCCGGACCTCAACCTGGTCGAAATCTCGGTCTACAATGCCTAGAGGAGGACTCACTATGAAGACCATGATGTTGCAGTCCCTGGCGGCGGCGCTCGCCCTGAGCCTGTCGCTTGCCGCTTCAGCGCAGCAGGTATCCATCGGCACTTCCAACCCCGGCTCGATCTACCACTCGTCGGGCTCGGTGATCGCGAAGCTCCTGAACGAGAAAGCCAAGATCGGCGCCACCATCCAGCCCTATGCCAGCCCGAACGTCTTCATCCCGGCGGTGAATGCCGGGCAGATGCAGCTCGGCCTGGCGAACATCGCCGAGATCACCTGGGCGCTGGAAGGCAAGGAGCACTTCGAGGGCCGCCCGCACAAGGAGCTGCGCGCGGTGGCGATCATGTATCCGCTGCGCTCGGCCATCTTCGTGCGCAAGGACTCGGACATCAAGTCGCTCGCCGACCTGAAGGGCAAGCGGGCGCTCGACGGCTTCACCAGCCAGAAGATCATCCTGCCGCTGCTCGACGCGATGTACGGCGCTGTCGGGATGACGCGCAAGGACATGCAGCCGGTGCAGGTGCCCAACGTGGTGCTCGGCGCGGACACCTTTGCCGCCGGGCGGGCCGACATGTTCTTCTTCGCCATCGGCGCCGCCAAGCCGAAGGAAGTCGACGCCTCGGTCGGCATCCGCATGCTGCCGATCCCGAATAACCCGAAGGCGGAAGCCGCGATCAAGGAGCACTTCCCGCCGGGCTACCTGCGCCTCGAGCGCCCGAGCCCCGTCAACGTCGGGGTGCTCGAGCCGGGCCATTCGCTCGCCTACGACGCGCTGGTCTTCGCCAGCGCCAAGACCCCCGAGAACATCGCCTACCAGACGGCGAAGGTGATGCACGACAACGCCAAGGAGATGGGCGAGGCATTCGGGCCGCTGCGCCTGTTCGATCCCAAGGTCATGGCGAAGGACTTCAGCCCGCTCCAGTTCCATCCGGGCGCCGTCAAGTACTACAAGGAAATGAGGATGTGGCCGCCCAAGTGACCCGCTGGGCGCATAACCCGTGACCCGTTGGGTCACCGGCCTCCTGGCCATCGCGCTCACGCTGGGCGCGGTGGCCTGGTCGGTGGGGATCTACCAGATCCTCGCGCTTTCGATCTACGAGGAGCAGTTCGCCGCGGCCATGCTGGCCGCCTGCCTCGCCCTCACCTTCCTGCACCTGCCGGCGCGCCGCAAGTCGAAGCGCGCGCGCGTGCCATGGTACGACTGGGGAGCCGCGGCGGCCGGGTTCGCCGCCGCCGGCTACATCGCCGTCTACTATCCGGCCATCGTCGACCTCATCCTGCTGCGGCCCACCGACGCGGTGATCGCAGGCACGGTGCTGTTCGTGCTCCTGATGGAAGCGCTGCGCCGCGCGACCGGCAAGGCGCTGCCCATCATCATCCTGGTATTCGTGCTGTATGCGCTGATCGCCGACATGATGCCGGCGCGCCTGGAAGGCCGCGCCACCGACTGGCGCCAGCTCATCGCCTACCTGACGTTCGACGTCAACGCCATGCTCGGCATCCCGATCAAGATCGGCACGACCATCGTGGTGACCTTCGTCCTGTTCGGAAACCTGCTCACCATCACCGGCGGCTCGCGCTTTTTCACCGAGCTCGCGCTGCTCGGCATGGGGCGCTTTCGCGGCGGCTCGGCGAAGATCGCGGTCGCCGCCTCGGCTCTGTTCGGCTCCATCTCGGGCAGCGCGGTGGCCAACGTGGTGGCCACCGGCGTGGTCACCATCCCGATGATCAAGAAGAGCGGCTACGCGCCGCACCAGGCCGGCGCCATCGAGGCGGTGGCCTCCACCGGCGGCCAGCTCATGCCGCCGGTGATGGGCGCGGCGGCGTTCCTGATGGCCGAGTTCCTGCAGATTCCTTACAGCGAGGTGGTGCTCGCCGCGCTGGTGCCCGCGCTGCTTTACTACACGGCGCTATTCATCCAGGCCGACCTCGAGGCGGCGCGCAAGGGCATCACCCGCGTGCCGCAGGCCGACATCCCGCGCGCGCGCGACGTGCTCCCGGGCCTGCATTTCCTGCTGCCCTTCGTCGTGCTGATCGTGGGCCTGTTTGCCTTCAACATCCAGCCCGAGACCGCGGTGCTCGCCTCGGCAGTGGTGCTGATCGCCGGCGCGGTCATCTTCGGCTACCGGGGCGAGCGGCCGCGCCTGGGCAAGCTCGTCGACTCGATCCGCGAGACCGGCATCGGCGTGATCGAGATCATCCTCATCGTCGCCGGCGCGGGCTTCGTCATCGGCGTGCTGTCGCTCTCGGGCCTGGGCTTCAACCTGACGCTCACGCTGGTGCAGATAGGCGCCGGCAGCCTCATCATCCTGATGCTGCTCGCCGCGCTGGTGTGCATCGTGCTCGGCATGGGGCTGCCCACGGCGGGCGTGTACGTGCTGCTCGCGGCCCTGGTGGCCCCCGCCATGGTGGAGGTCGGCGTGCTGCCGATCGCGGCGCACCTGTACGTCATGTACTTCGGCATGATGTCGATGATCACGCCGCCGGTGGCGATCGCGGCGGATGTCGCCGCGGGCCTCGCGGGCGCCGATCCGATGCGCACCGGCTGGGAGGCCTGCCGCTTCGGCTGGTCGGCCTACGTGGTGCCCTTCCTCTTCGTGCTGTCGCCGACGCTGCTGCTCATCGGTCCCGCCGACGCGGTGGCGCTCGCCATCGTCACCGCCACGCTCGGCATCTGGCTGGTATCGATCGGCATGATCGGCTTCTTCATGCGACCGATTTCTCCCGGGTTGCGCGGGGTTTTCATGGCGGCGGGGCTGATGGCGCTGATTCCGGCGGGCGCCTTCCCGGGCGCGGTTTGGACCGACATCCTCGGCGCCGTGCTCGGCGCAGTGCTCATCGCGCGCGAGATCTGGCTGGTGCGGCTGCGGGAGCGGGCGCCGGCCTGATGGCGAGGCTGGTGGCGGCGTTCGGAACCTCGCACAGCCCGGCGCTCAACAGCCCGGCCGAGGACATGCCCGGGCACGCGCGCCGCGACGAGCAGCACCCGAATCATCTCGATCGCGAGGGCAACCGGGTGTCCTATGAGCAGCTTCTCGCGCAGGCACCGAAGGAAATCGACTGCTCGCTCGAGACAACGGCGGCACGCGTCGCCGCCTGCGAGCGGCACATCGAGCGCCTGGCGCGCGCCATAGCCGAAGCGAAGCTCGACGCGCTGGTCGTCGTCGGCGACGACCAGAAAGAGCAGTACTTCGAGGACAACCTGCCGGCTTTCCTGGTCTACTGCGGCAAGACCATCGTCAACGGCGTGCAGGAGCTGCCGACCGGTGCGCCGGAATACTGGAGGCGGGCGCGCGCGCAGTATTACGAGCCCGACCAGGCGCGCGAGTATCCGGTGGCCGCGGAGCTAGCTTCGCACATCGTGGAGAACCTGGTCGAGGCCGAGTTCGACCTGGCTTACGGCAACGCGCTTCCCAAGCCTCGCGGGGAGGGCCATGCCTTCGGTTTCGTGCACCGCAGATTGCTGGCGCAGCGCGTGGTACCCATAGTGCCGGTGATGGTGAACACCTATTACCCGCCCAACCAGCCGCGGCCTGGACGCTGCTACCGGCTGGGGCAGGCGCTGCGCGCTTCGATAGAAGGCTTTCCCGGAAAGCAAAGAATCGGCATCCTGGCCTCGGGCGGCCTGAGCCACTTCACGATCGACGAAGCGCTCGACCGGCTGGTGCTTTCTTCCTGCCGCGAGAGAAACGCGCAGGCGCTGGCCGCCATCGCGCCGGCGAGACTCAATTCCGGCAGCTCGGAGATCCGCAACTGGATCGTGACCGCGGGGGCCGCGGAAAAGCTCGACACGGCGTGGCAGGAGTACGAGCCGCTCTACCGCACGCCCGCGGGCACCGGCTGCGGCATGGCCTTCGCCGTCTGGACCGGCTAGAAACAAACCGGCAACAAAGCAGCAACCCGCCGGAGCCTGCACGATCCGTAGCATCGCGGCTTCTTTCCGATTGCTCTGGAGCGCGTCATGCTGCTTTCGCTTGCCGATTACTACTCCCTGCTGCTTCTCGCGCCGTTTCTCGCGCTCGACCTGGTCTGGCGCGCGCGCCGCTACGAGCCGGGGCGCGGCTGGCGCATCCGCGCGCTCGCCGTGTCGCTTGCGATATTCGGCGTGTCGCTGGTCGTGGGCAGGCTGTGGAGCGGCGTTCTTCCCCAAACCAGTTTGATTGAAGGTGCCGCGCTCGGCACCTGGGGCGGCGCGCTGGCGGGCATCCTGCTGTATGAGCTCGCGCACTACTGGTACCACCGCGCCGCGCACGCGTGGAACTGGCTGTGGCGCCTCGGCCACCAGATGCATCACAGCGCCGAGAGCCTGGACGCGTTCGGTGCCTATTACCTGCATCCGCTCGACGCGGCCTTGTTCACCACCTGGGCGGTGCTCGTGTTCTATCCGCTTCTTGGGTTGACACCCGAGGCGGGCGCGATCGCCGCGGCGTTCCTCGCCTTCAATGCGGCCTTCCAGCACGCCAATATCCGTACGCCGCGCTGGCTTGGCTTCCTCGTGCAGCGGCCCGAGAGCCACGGGGTGCACCATGCCACCGGCATCCATCGCTACAACTATGCGGACCTGCCGCTGTGGGACATGCTGTTCGGCACGTTCCGCAACCCGGCCGAGGCTGCGCGGCCCGCCGGCTTCTACCCCGGCGCCTCCAGCCGCATCGCGGCGATGCTCGGCTTCCGCGATGTGTCGCATCTATAATCGGGCGCATGCGCGTGCTCATCGTTGAGGACGACAGGCAGGTACGGGAGACGGTTGCCGATTACCTCGAGTCGCAGGGCTACGAAGTCGCGCAGGCGGGCGACGGCCAAGCGATGCGCGAGGCGCTGGCGCGCGAGGTCCCCGAGCTGGTGCTGCTCGACCTCAGGCTGCCGGACGAGGACGGCTTGGCGCTCGCCCGCTGGCTGCGCGAGCGCCACGAGCTCGCGATCATCATGCTGACCGCGGCGGGCGAGGTGATCGACCGCGTGGTGGGCCTGGAGGTCGGGGCCGACGACTACCTCGCCAAGCCGTTCGACCTGCGCGAGCTGCTGGCGCGCATCAAGAGCGTGCTGCGTCGCGCGGCCCGGCCGGCAGGCGGTGCCGCCGCGGCGCGCCGCGTGTCCTTCGGGCCGTGCACCCTCGACCTCGACCGCCACCAGCTCATCGGGCGCAACGGCGAGGAGCTGCCGCTCAGCGGCATGGAATTCGACCTGCTGCGCGCCTTCGCCGAGCACCCCAACCGCGTGCTGTCGCGCGACCAGCTCCTCACCCTGACGCGCAACCGGGAATGGGAGCCCTTCGACCGCTCGATCGACATCCGCATCGCGCGCCTGCGCCGCAAGATCGAAGCCGATCCCGACAAGCCCAAGACGATCAAGACGGTGCGCGGCTCGGGCTACATCTTCATCCCCAAGGACCTGTAGCCCGTGACCGATGCGCTGCAGGCGGCGGCGCTCGCGGTATCGAGCGCAAAAGGCGACCAGATCTTCCAGGAGCTGACGCGCTACCTCGCGACCATCCTCGACGTGCAGGTGGCGCTCATCGGCCGTCTTACCGACAACTCGCCGCGCACCATCCGCACGCTGGGCGTCTACGGCGGCGGCGCATACCGCGAGAACTTCGAGTACCCGCTGCACGTCACGCCTTGCCGCAACGTGGTGGGCGGCGGCTTTTCCGTGGTGCCGCGCGACGTTGCCGAGCTTTATCCCGACGACCAGTACCTCGGCCGCATGCGCGCCGTGGGCTACGCCGGCTACCCGCTGCAGGACGCGGCCGGGCGGCCCGCCGGGGTGATCGCCGTGATCTCGCGCGCGCCGGTCAGCGACCCGGGCCTGTTCGAGTCGGTGCTGAAGATTTTCGCCGTGCGCGCGGCGGCCGAGCTGGAGCGCCGCGCGCACGAGGAAGCGCTCGCCGCCTCGGAAGCCAACTACCGCGCCATCTTCGAGGCGAGCGAGGACGCGATCTTCATCCACGACTACGACACCGGCGCCATCCTCGACGTGAATCCCAAGGCCTGCCGCACCTTCGGCTACACGCGCGAGGAACTCAAGCGCTGCAGCGTGGGCGAGCTTAGCGGCAACGAGCCGCCTTACACCCAGGACGAAGCGCTGCGCCTCATCGCCCAGGTGCGCGAGGGCCGCGGCCCGCTGCGCTTCGAATGGCGGCGCAGGAACAAGGACGGCAGCCTGCACTGGGACGAGGTCACGCTTAAGAAGGTCGACATCGCCGGACGGCCGCACGTCATGGCGATGACGCGCCAGATCACCGAGAGAAAAAGCGCGGTGGAGGCGCTCAAGGCGAGCGAGGAGCAGTACCGCGCCATCTTCAACGCGAGCGCCGACTCGCTGGTGCTGCGCGACGCCGAGTTCCGCGTGGTGGACGTCAACCCGGCGTACGAGGCGATGAGCGGCCGCAAGCGCGCCCAGGTGCTCGGCCGCGGCGACCTCACCATGAGCCCGCCGGAGCTGAACGCGCACGTGAAAAGCCTGCACGCGCGCGCGCTGGCCGGCGAGCCGGTGGTGTTCGAGGCGCTCGCCCGGCGCAAGGACGGCTCGCGCTTCGACATCGAGACGCGCGGCGTGCCCATCCTGCACCAGGGAAGACCGCACGTGCTGTACATCGGGCGCGACATCACCGCGCGCAAGAGCCGCGAGGAGCTGCTGCGCGCGAGCGAGGAGCAGTACCGCGCGATCTTCGACGCCTCGGCCGACGCGCTGGTGCTGTGGGACTCCGACATGAAGCGCGTCGACGTCAATCCGGGCTACGAGCGCATCTACGGCTATACGCGCGCCGAAGCGCTCGATCCGGCCTATGCGGTGCCGGCGCAGTATGCCGAGCGCAGGCGCGCCCTGGTGCGCCGTACGCTAGCCGGGGAGCGCTGCCAGGCCGAGCTCGAATCGGTGCGCAAGGACGGCAGCCGCATCCATGTCGAGGTGCGCACCATCCCGATCCAGCACCGCGGCAGACCGCACGTGCTCGCGATTTCGCGCGACGTGACAGAGCGCAAGCGCGCGGAAGCCGAGCGGGCACAGCTCGAGGCGCAACTGCGCCAGGCGCAGAAGATGGAGGCGATCGGTCAGCTGGCCGGCGGCATCGCGCACGACTTCAACAACATCCTGCAGAGCGTCCTCGGCAACCTGGCGCTCGCCGGCGAGCGTGTCGAGGAGCTGGGAGACGCCCGGCTCGCGCGCTATCTCGAGCGCGCGCAGCTATCCGCGCAGCGCGCGCGCGAGCTCATACAGCAGATGCTGACGTTCAGCCGCGGCAAGCGCGGCGAGCCGCGCGTGCTGCCGCTCGCGCCGCTGGTCACCGAAGCGGCCAAGCTGCTGCGCCCGACGCTGCCGTCGACCATCGAGCTCGCGGTGGAAACGGAGGAAGACCTGCCGACGGTGAAGGTGGATCGCGTGCAGGCTGAGCAGGTGCTGCTCAACCTGTGCATCAACGCGCGCGACGCGATGGCCGGCCACGGCGCGATCGGCCTGGCGGTGAGGGAATTTTCAGGGGCCGCTCAAGTATGCACCGCCTGCCGCCAGCGCTTCGCCGGCCCGTTTGTCGAGCTGGCGGTCAGCGACACCGGTCCCGGCATCGCGCCCGAAGTGCTCGACCGCATGTTCGAGCCCTTTTTCTCCACCAAGGAAGTCGGCAAGGGCAGCGGCATGGGGCTGTCGATGGTGCACGGCATCGTGCACGAGCACGGCGGCCACGTGGTGGTGGATACCGCGCCCGGTCGCGGCGCAGTCTTCAGGGTTCTCCTTCCGGCTGTCTCCGGGGCGATCGCTGCGGAGAAAAAGCGCCCGGGCGCAAAGGCAAGGCGCAGGCTCGCCGGCAATGTGCTGGTGGTCGACGACGAGGACGCGATCCTCGAGTTCATGGGCGATCTGCTGTCGGGCTGGGGACTGGGGGTCACGCTCAAGGCGAGCGGTGCAGAGGCGAAGCACGCCTTCGCCGCCGAGCCGCAGCGCTACGACCTAGTGCTCACCGACCACACCATGCCGCGGGTAACCGGCCTTGAGCTCGCCCGCCAGATCCACGCCATCCGCCCAGGCACGCCGGTGATTCTGTATACCGGCTACGGCGAGGATATCGCCGAGGACGAGCTCGCCGGCGCCGGCGTGCGCGCGCTCGCGAGGAAACCGGTCGAGCCGGCGGATCTCTTTGGGCTTCTGAAAACCCACCTGAAACAAACTCGCAACGCGGTGAAATAGCCCCGCGACGTTCGGCCGCTAGCCTGTCGGCATCGACTACGACAGGAGCGCGGCAGATGGACGGCGACATCGTGCAAGGCGGAATCGGCATGGCGCGCGGCAGCTTCGTGCGCATCGATGACGGCAAGGGCGTGCTGCTCTATGTTTGGGACGGCGAGCTCTATATCACGCAGGAGGGAGATCGCCGCGACTACTTCATCAAGCCGGGCGAGTGGTTCCAGCTCGAGCGCGAAGGCGTCGCTCTGGCGTACGCGCGGCGGCGCTCCAGCGTCACCCTGACCGCGCCGGTAGCTTCCTTCTACGCCAGGCGCGTAACCCTGATGCTTCCCGGGTCCGGCGCACCGCGCGTGCTCTACGACCGCGCGCAGGAGCCCGCCGGCTGGCTGACGGCCGCCGGCCACCGGCTGGCGCGCTTCTGGACCAATTTGTACGCCCGGTATTCCAACCCGAGTACTGCAGGTCTTCATTAAGGAGGAGTAAGCCATGCAATCCAGCTATGCCAAGTGCATCGAAGTCTCCAAGCGCGTGCGCTTCGAGATCGAGAAGGACGTGATCCGCGGCCGCGAGTTCAACTTCGCCCACAAGTTCCTGCCCGACGGCCTGTCCAGGGCGCCGCAGCTTTCCTTTCTATCGAGCGCTGAGCGGCGCCTGTTCAGCCAGGTGCAGGGGCGCACCTACGCCAACATGTTCGGCCTGGTCGAGCGCTTCATCGGTCCGAAGATGCTGGAGGTGAGCCGCGATCACTGGCTCGGCGACCAGACCGCCCTCGAGGCGCTGGTGCGCTTCACCGACGAAGAGCTGAAGCACCAGGAGCTCTTCCGCCGCATAGAGCGCCTGGCCGCCGCGGGTATGCCGGCGGGTTACGACTTCCTGCCGCAGCCCAACGACGTGGCCGGCGCGGTGCTCGGCAAGTCCTCCTGGGCGGTGCTGGCGCTCATCTGCCATATCGAGCTGTTCGTGCTGGCGCACTACCGCCAGGCGATCGAGTCCGACGCCGAGCTCTCGCCGCTGTGGAAGGATGTATTCACCTTCCACGCGCGCGAGGAGTCGCAGCATGCGCTCATCGACGAGCTGGAGTGGAAGCGGGAGGACGCCAAGCTGTCGCAGCCGCAGCGCGATGCGACGGTGAACGACCTCATCGCGCTGGTGGGCGCCGTGGACGGCATCCTGCAGATGCAGGCGAGGTCCGACGCGATGTATTTCATGGCAGCGTGTGCAAGACGCTTTTCCGCGGAGCAATCCCTCGCCATCTGCGACACTTCGCTTGCCGCCTACCGCTGGCAGTACATCGTGTCGGGGGTGCAGGACGAGCGCTTCCAAAAGATCCTGCGCGGCATGGCGAGCGAAGCCCAGATGCAGCGCATCGGGGCGGCCCTTGCCCCGATTCTGCAATGAACCAAGCGCTGCACGCCTTCCTGTGCCACCGCGGCGATGCCCTGGCGCTTGCGCGCCGGGGGGAGGGCGTGCGCGCGCGCCTGCTCGAGGCGAGCCTGCTGCTGTGCAGCCGCGACGTGCGCGACTTCGAGGCCGCAGGCTGCGTGTACTCGAGGCTGGAGGCGCTGCGGGTAGAGAGCCCACATCTCGGGGCAATCGCCTGCGCAGTAGACGGCGATTACCCGCGCGCCTGCCGCATCTACGACCAGATCCTGGCCGACGACCCGCGCGACCTGCTGGCGCTCGCGGTGGCGCAGGCGTTCGACTACTTGCTCGGCAACCCCGAAGCGCTGCGCATTCGCAGCCGCAAGGCGCTCGAGGCCTGGCCCGACCACCACGCCACGCTGTCGATGCATGCCTTCGCCCTGGAGGAGTGCGGCGACTACGGACCGGCCGAGGACCTGGCGCGCCGTGCGCTCGAGCTCGAGCCGCTCGATCTGCGCGCGCACCATGCGGTCGCCCACGTCATGGAGATGCAGGGGCGCTTCGAGGACGGCGTGCGCTGGATGGGCAGCCGCAGCCCGTGGTGGAGCGGCGCCGGGCCGGCGTCGACGCACCTGTGGTGGCACCTCGCCCTGTACCACCTCGAGCTCGGCCAGCCGCAGCACGCGCTCGCCATCTACGCGCGGCGCATGCAGGGCGAGGGCCTTTCGGAACTGATCGACGCTTCGGCGCTTCTTTGGCGCCTTCACCTGAAAGACATGGACCTTGCACACCTTCTGCAGAAGCTGGCCGCGCGCTGGGCGCCCTATGCGGAGGACGGGCACTGCGCCTTCAACGACGTGCACGCGATGATGGCCTTCGTGGCTGCCGGGCGCTGGGACTGCGCCCACCGCCTGCTTGCAGCCCAGGAGCGGCGGCTCGCCCGCCGCTGGGGAACCAACCACGACATGACGCGCCTGGTCGGCCTGCCGGCCTGCCGCGCGCTCGAAGCTTTCGGCCGCAGCGACTTCGGCACCGCCGAGCGGCTGCTGCGCGCGCTGCCGCCTGTGGCGCATCGCATCGGCGGCAGCCATGCGCAGCGCGACGTGCTGCAGCTCACGCGCTTCGCTGCGGCTCTTCAGCACAGGACTCGGACCCCGGTCCCGGTGCGGGAATGGCGGTTGCTTGCAACGGCGTAGCCCACCCACCATAAACGGATGAAGAGATCGCCGACCCGGAGCTCAAGAAGCCGAAACCCTGACGTCCTTTCCTTCCAGCGCGCGCACCAGCGCATCGGTGTGCGCGCGGTCGCGGGTCTCCACCAGGAACTCGACTTCCGGCGAGCGCACCGAAGAAGTGCCGAAGATGCGCTGGTGCTGGATCTCGACGATGTTGCCGCCGGCCTCGGCGATCACCGCGGCCACCTTGGCGAGGCTGCCCGACACGTCGGGCATGGTCACCCGCAGCCGCACCAGGCGGCCGTCGCGCACCAGGCCGCGCATCAGCACCGAGGCGAGCGCGCGGCTGTCGATGTTGCCGCCCGAGATGAGGATGCCGACGCGCCTGCCGGCGAAGCGCTCCGGGTGCTCGAGCAGCGCAGCGAGCCCTGCGGCGCCCGCTCCCTCGGCCACCGTCTTCTCGATCTCGATCAGCGCCACGACGGCGCGCTCGATGGTCTCTTCCCTGACCACCAGCACTTCCTCGACCAGCCGCCGGATGATGGCGAGCGCGGTGGCGCCGACGTCTTTCACCGCGATGCCTTCGGCGATCGTGTCGCCGCCGCAGACCACCGGCAGGTTGTTCAGCCTTTGATGCATCGAAGGGTAGTTGGCCGTTTCGACCCCATAGACGCGAATTTTCTCGTTCAGGGCCTTGGCGGCGGTGGCGATGCCGGAGATCAATCCTCCGCCGCCCACCGGGACGGCGAGCACTTCCAGGTCGGGCACCGCTTCTAGCATCTCCAGCCCGGCGGTGCCCTGGCCGGCAATGATCAGCGGGTCCTCGTACGGATGCACGAACACCAGGTTGTCGCGCGCCGCGAGCGCGCGCGCGTGCTTGCCGGCCTCGAACAGGTTATCGCCCTCGAGCATCACGCTCGCCCCGTGCACCTGGGTGTTCTTGATCTTGGTGTTCGGCGAGCCCTTCGGCATCACGATGGTGGTCGGAATGCCCAGGCGCGCGGCATGGTAGGCGACCGCCTGGGCGTGGTTACCGGCGCTCATGGCGATCACGCCGCGTTGCCGCTCCGCCTCGGACAGCGACAGCAGCTTGTTGAGCGCGCCGCGCTCCTTGAACGAGGCGGTGAACTGCAGGTTCTCGAACTTGAGGTACACCTGCGCGCCGGCGAGGCGCGAAAGCGTGCGGCTGTGCACGCAGGGCGTTTGCTCGACGGCCCCCGAAATGCGCCGCGCCGCCGCGCGGATATCGTCGATCGAGACTGCCACGGCCGAAGTCTAGTCGATCCTGTAGCCGAATCGCTACAAGCGGCGCGCGTACAATGATGCGCCCCATGGACCGCGACAGCCGCGTAGCACAGCTCTCCGAGCAGGCCGGCACTCCGGCGCACCCCGCCGACGAGCAGTTCCGCCTGCTCGTGGAAAGCGTCACCGAGTACGCCATCTTCCTGCTCGACGCCACGGGCCGCGTGGCGAGCTGGAACGCGGGCGCCGAGCGCATCAAGGGCTTCCGGGCACAGGACATCATCGGCCGGCATTACTCGAGCTTCTACCCGCCGGAGGAGCGCGCCGCGGGCCTGCCGGAGAGGCTGCTGCAGCGCGCGGCGCGCGAAGGGCGCGCCGAGCACGAAGGCTGGCGCATGCGCAAGGACGGCACGCGCTTTTGGGCCGACGCGGCAATCACCGCGCTGCGCAGCCCGCAAGGCGAGCTGCGCGGGTACGCCAAGGTGACGCGCGACATGACCGCGCAGCAGCAGGAGCGCGAGAACGAGCTGATGCTGGCGGCCATGTTCGAACACACGCCGCTCGGCATCGTCATGGTCGATGTCTCCGGCCGCTACGCGCGCGCCAACCCGGTGTTCCTTCGCATGCTCGGCTACAGCGCCGAGGAGCTGGCGCAGAAAAGCATCGCCGACCTCGCCCATCCCGAGGACATCGAGGAGAGCTGGCGCATTTTCGAGGACCTGGCGCAGGGGCGCCGCAGCCAGGCCGACTACGAGAAGCGCTACGTGCACAAGAACGGCCGCACGGTATGGGTGCGCAACCGCGCGGCGCGGCTCCCGGATGCCGCCGGCCGGCTGCGCTACATCATGGCCATGGTCGAGGACGTCACCGAGCGCCAGCGCGCCTACGAAGCGCTGCGCGAGAGCGAGGCGCGCCTGCAGGCCTTCACCAGCCACAGCCCGGCGCTCATGTACCTGAAGGACTGCGAAGGGCGCTACCGCTTCGTCAACGAGCAGTTCCTGCAGCGCTTCGGCCTGCGCCGCGAGCAGGTGATCGGGCACGCCGATGGCGAGCTTTTCACCCGCGAGCAGGCGCTCAGCTTCGCGGCGAACGACGCCGAAGTGCTGGCGCGCGGCACGCCCCTGCAGTTCGAGGAGGCGGCACACTACGTGAACGGCGAGCGCTTCAGCGTGGTGTCCAAGTTCCCCGTGCTCGACGCCGGCGGCGCGGTCGTGGGCGTCGGCGGCGTGGCCACCGACATCACCGAGCGCAAGAAGATGGAGCAGGCGCTGCGCGAGCAGCGCACGCTGCTCGCCGAGGCGCAGCAGCTCGCCGGGCTGGGGTGCTGGGAATGGGATCCGGGAAGCGGGCGTCTGAGCTGGTCGGAGGAGCTCTACCGCATCTACGGCGTAGAGCGCGGCGCTTTCCAGCCGTCGTTCGAGAGCTACCTCGAGCGCGTGCACCCGCAGGACCGCGAAAGGATCGGCACGCTGGTGGCGGCGGCGCTCGCGCACAACCGCAGCGGCTTCTCGTTCGAGGAGCGCATCGTGCGGCCCGGGGGCGAAGTGCGCGAGCTGCGCAGCCACGGCGAGGTGGTGCGCGACGACGCCGGCCGTCCGTTCAAGGTGGTGGGCGCCTGCCTGGACATCACCGATCACAAGGCGGCCGAGGCGGCGCTGCGCGCCCTGTCGCGGCGCCTCGTCGAGGCCGAGGAGAAGGAGCGCCGGCGCATCGCGCGCGAGCTGCACGACCAGGTCGGCCAAAACCTGTCGGCGCTCAATATCAACCTCGACATCGTGATGGGGAAGCTCAAGGACGCGGGTCTCAGGACGAGGATGGAGGATTCCCTCAAGCTCGTCGACGGCACGCTGCAGTCGATCGAGACGGTGATGGCCGAGCTGCGCCCGCCGCTGCTCGACGAGTACGGGCTGGGGGCGGCGCTCGCCTGGTATGCCGAGGAGTATTCGCAGCGCACCGGGGTGCGCGTTTCGCTCGAGCAGGGCGGGTCGGGGGCCGCGCCGCTGCGCCCCGAGGCGGCGCTCGCCCTGTTCCGCATAGCGCAGGAGGCCCTCAACAATGTCGCGAAACATGCCGGTGCTAAGCTGGTGCGCATGGACCTTCTGGGCGACGAGGCGGAAATGACCCTCAGCATCACCGACGACGGCTGCGGCTTCGACATGGCGCAGGCGCCGCGCGGGCGCTGGGGCATGACGACCATGCGCGAGCGCGCCGAGGCCGCCGGGGGACGCCTTGCCGTGGACAGCCTCCGCGGCAAGGGAACCACGGTGCGCGCCGCGGTGCCGCTATGACCATCCGCATCCTCATCGCGGACGACCACGGCGTGGTGGCCGAGGGTCTGAAGCACCTGGTCGAGGCGCAGTCCGACATGGAGGTGCTGTCGCTCGCGGTCGATGGGCGCGAGGCGGTGCGCCAGGCGCGCGACCTGCAGCCCGACGTGGTGCTGATGGACCTGTCGATGCCCGAGCTGAACGGCGCCGACGCCACGCGCGCGATCCTGGAGCGCGATCCGAAGTGCCGCGTGATAGTGCTGTCGATGTACTCGGAGCGCGAGTACGTGCGCCGCGCGCTCAAGGCCGGCGCGGCGGGCTACGTGGTGAAGCGCTCGGCCGCGAAGGAGGTCGTCGAAGCCATCCGCGCCGTGCACGCCGGGCAGCGCTACCTGAGCCCCCGGGTCGCCGACGTGGTGATCGACGACTACGCCGGCGACGGCGCGGAGGACCTGCTGTCGAAGCTCTCCCAGCGCGAGCGCGAAGTGCTGCAGCTGCTCGCCGAGGGCCGTACCGGCGCCCAGATCGCCGAGCGCCTGTCGCTGTCGCAGAAGACCGTCGAGACCTACCGCGCGCGCCTGGTGGAGAAGCTCGGCATCCGCGACGTGGCGGGACTGGTGCGCTTTGCCATACAGCGGGGCATCGTTTCGCTCGATTGACCGGCTGTCGGGGTTGCCCCGACTGAAGTTGTCCGAAGCTCCCGACTGACCGGCGCCCGGCGGCACTCTACGATCCGCTCGTCGAGTGCGCCTGCCCGAGCGATCGTTGAAACCTCTTCCTCCGTTAGGCTTTCCCGCCACCCGCCAGGTGCTGCCTTCGGTGCTGGTGGTCGAAGAGCACGACGAGATGCGAAGCGCGCTTCGGGACTGGCTTCTCACCTCCTTCCCTCCCCCGAGGCTGCGCGAGGCGCGCAGCATGGACGAGGCCCTGCGCCTCGCCGAGCAGGCCGCACTCGACCTCGCGCTGCACCCGATCCTCGCCGGGCTCATGAAGTCGGTGCTATGAACGTACTGCTGGTCGACGACGAGCCGAAGAACCTGTTCGCGCTGAGCGCGCTGCTCGAGGACCTGGGCGTCGAGCTGCATTGCGCGCAGTCGGGCGAGGAGGCGCTGCGCCAGGTGCTCAAGCGCGACTTCGCTGCCATCTTGCTCGACGTGCGCATGCCCGGAATCGACGGCTTCGAGACCGCGGCGGCGATCCGCAGCGTCGAGCGGGTGCGCCGCACCCCGATCATCTTCCTCAGCGCCCACGCAGACCGGCGCGCCGAGGACCGCGACCCGCTGTGTGAATTCATCCTGAAGCCGGTCGACCCGGACGTCATCCGCCCGCGCCTCGCCGCCTACCTGGGACGGCCCCGGCCGGAGCCTACGGCGAGCCGGCCGCGCTCTGCTCCAGCGCGACGCCCAGCGTAATCAGGCCGGTCACGCGCTGCTGCAGGTCCTGCTCTATCTTCTTCGTCTCGGTCAGGTCCTGGATCAGGATGACCGCGCCGACGATGTGGCCGTCGAGCCCGCGCAGCGGCGAGGCCGATGCGACGATGGTCTTCATCGCGCCGTTGAAGCGGCGCACCTGGACGGGCTCGCTTTGCGAGCTTTCGCCGTGCTGCAGCGCCCGTGCCAGGGGCCCGGCGCGATCCCGGAGGGCCTTGCCGGCGGTGTCCCACCAGCCGAGGAGCTCGCCGTAGGCGTCGGCTTCCGCTGCCCCTGCGGTGTTCAGGATGCGGCCGACTTCCTCGGTGGTCTGGCAGATGCGCCCGTCCAGGTCGGCGATGAGCACGCCCACGGGCAGGCTTTCCAGCATCGCTGACAGCTTGCGGCCCGCGCGCAGCAGCTCCTCGGACTCGCGGATGTGCCGCTCGCGCTCGCGCAGGAAGCTCTCCTTCTGCTTGAAAGAGGCGTACACCGCGACCTTCAGCTTCAGGATCTCGGGGTCGAAAGGCTTGCTGAAGTAGTCGATGCCGCCGACCTCGTAGCCCTTCCTGATCCACGGATCCTCGGTGAAGATGGCCGTGACGAAGATGATCGGGATGTCTGCGCAGCCGTCGGTGCGCTTGACGAGCTGCGCGGTCTCGAAGCCGTCCAGCCCCGGCATCTGCACGTCCATGAGAATCAGGTCCACGTCGCGCCGCCGCTGCAGCGCGGCGATCGCCTGCTCGCCGGACTCGGCGTAAATGAGGTTGTGCGCATCCCCGAGCACCGCCTCCAGCGCCACCAGGTTGGCGCGCTTGTCATCGACCACGAGGACGTTCGCCTTACGCAATGCCATCACCCGCCGGGCGCAAGCGGCGTGCCGGCAGGCCTGTCGGTGCGCAACGACAGATGGCCAATGTGACACGACTGTTAAATAAGGGGCCCGCTATAGTCCGCTGGGCGCTCGCGCCCTAGCATGGCACCGCATCAACCACTACAACAGGAGAGGGCCATGGGCGGTTCCATACTAGTTGTCGAAGACGAAGCGGCAATCCGCGACCTGCTGGCCGCCAACCTGCAGCGCGCCGGGTACAAGGTGATGTGCGCCGGCGACGTGCCGCAGGCCGAGGCGCTGGTGCGCGACACCCGCCCCGACCTGGTGCTGCTCGACTGGATGCTGCCCGGCATCCCGGGCCTGACCTTCGCGCGCCGCCTGCGCTCCGACCAGCGCACCAAGGACATCTCCATCGTGCTGCTCAGCGCGCGCGCCGAAGAGCACGACAAGGTGACCGCGCTGGAGAGCGGCGCCGACGACTACGTGACCAAGCCTTTCTCCGCGCGCGAGCTTCTCGCCCGGATCAAGGCCGTCATGAGGCGCCGCGCGCCCCAGCTTGCCGACGACGTGGTGGAGATCGCGGGCCTGCGCATGGACCCGGCGGCGCACCAGGTGAGCGCCGGCGACAAGCCGGTCGATCTGTGGACCACCGAGCTGCGCCTTTTGCACTTCTTCATGACCCACCCCGGCCGCGTCTTTTCCAGGGCCAGATTATTGGATGAAGTCTGGGGCGAGCACGTGTTCGTGGAGGAGCGCACCGTAGACGTGCATATCCGCAGGCTGCGCCAGGCGCTGGCGCCCTCCGGGCACGACAAGCTGATCGAAACGGTGCGCGGCACCGGCTATCGCCTGAAGCCCGACCTCACCACCGCGAACCTCGCGGCGTAGCTACTCCACCGTCACGGACTTGGCGAGATTGCGCGGCTTGTCGAGGTCGTTTCCGCGCAGCAGCGCCGCGTGATAGGCGAGCAGCTGAAGCGGCACGGCACTGACGATAGGCGAGACGATCCCCGGGTGATCGTGCATCCGCACTACATGGATCCCATCGCCTTCTGCGAAGCCCGCGTCCCGGTTTGCGAGCACATACAGCTCCCCGCCCCGGGCGCGCACCTCCTGCAGGTTGGACTTCAGCTTGTCGAGCAGCGTGTCCCTCGGTGCGATGGCGACCACCGGCATGCTGCGGTCCACGAGCGCGAGCGGGCCGTGCTTGAGCTCTCCGGCGGCATGGGCCTCGGCATGGATGTACGAGATCTCCTTCAGCTTGAGCGCGCCTTCGAGCGCGATCGGGAAATGCACGCCGCGGCCGAGGAAGAGGGCGTGCGCGCAAGGCGCGAACCTCGCCGCCCAGGCGGCCATCTCGGGTTCGACACGCAGCGCATTGGCGAGCGCTGCCGGCAGCGATCGCAGCGCCTGGAGCAGTTCCGCCTCCTTCTGCGGGCTCAGCTTGTTGCGCATCTTGGCAAGGGTGAGGGAAAGCACCAGCAGCGCGGTGAGCTGCGTGGTGAAGGCCTTGGTCGAGGCGACGCCGATCTCGGGGCCGGCCCGCGTGAGGAACGTCAGCTTGGCCGAGCGCACCAGCGCGGACTCGGGCACGTTGCAGATCGCGAGGGAGTGCGGCTGGCCGAGGCTGCGCGCGTGGTGCAGCGCGGCCAGGGTGTCGGCGGTCTCGCCCGACTGCGAGATCACTACCACCAGCGTGCGCGGATTCGGCACCGAGTCGCGGTAGCGGTATTCGCTGGCGATCTCGACATTGCACGGCAGGCCGGCCAGGCTTTCCAGCCAGTAGCGCGCCACCATGCCGGCGTGGTAGCTGGTGCCGCAGGCGAGGATCAGGCAGGAGTCCACCTGCGACAGGACGGATTGCGCCTCGCTGCCGAAGAACTGGGGCGCCAGCAGGTGGCCGTTGGCCGCGCTCTCGAGGGTGGCGGCGACCGCCGCGGGCTGCTCGAAGATCTCCTTCTGCATGTAGTGCCGGTAGGCGCCGAGCTCGATCGCCTCGGCGGCGAGCTGGCTCACCTGCAGCGGGCGCTCCACCCGGTGGCCGCGCGCGTCGGCGATGCGCACCGTTTGCAGCGTCACCTCGGCGCAGTCGCCCTCCTCGAGGTAGATCATGTGGCGCGTCACCTGCAGCAGCGCCGAGGTGTCGGAGGCGGCGAAGTTCTCGCCGATGCCGATGCCCAGCAGCAGCGGCGCGCCCATGCGGGCGACCACCAGGCGCGACGGGTCGTCGGCGGCTATGACCGCGATCGCGTAGGCGCCCTGCAGGTCCTTGACGGCGGATTGGACGGCTTCGAAGAGCGAAAGGCCGGTGGCGAGCTTCGAGCGCACCAGGTGGGCGATCACCTCGGTGTCCGTGTCCGACGAGAACTCGTAGCCGCGCCCGCGCAGCAGCGCGCGCACCGCCTCGTGGTTCTCGATGATGCCGTTGTGCACCACCGAGACGCCGCCCGAAACGTGCGGATGGGCGTTGCGCTCCGAGGGAGCGCCGTGCGTCGCCCAGCGCGTATGGCCGATGCCGATGGTCCCCTCGAGCCGCTGCTCGCCGGCGAGCTTCTCCAGCTGCGCCACCCGGCCGCAGGAGCGAAGCCGCCTGAGCGAGCCGTTGATCACGGCGACGCCCGCCGAGTCGTAACCCCGGTACTCGAGGCGCTTCAGGCCCTCGATCAGGATCGGCACCACGTTGCGCCGCGCTACCGCGGCGACGATTCCGCACATATGGGCTTTCTTTGCATGAAGAGCAGGCCGGCGGCGGCCAGCACGCCGCACAGGTTGGCGAGAAACGCCGCCGCGTCCGCGACGGGATTGCGCCAAGCGTCCAGGACGCCCAGCATGCCGGCGAGCGCAACCGCGGCCATCGCCCCCGCGGGGGCGTGCCACAGCAAGCACGTGATCAGCGAAAAGGCGGCGAAATGCGCCGCCTCGTCCCAGAGCTGCGGCAAGCCGATGCCGCCGCCGATCAGCAGCGCAACGATAAGCGCGACCGCGCACACCAGCGACGCCAGGCGCTCAATAGGCATTGTCTTTACGCAGCACCACGAACACGGTCTTGACGATGATCTGCAGGTCGAGCAGCAGCGACCAGTTGCGCAGGTACTGCAGGTCGTATTCGATGCGCCGCTTCATCTTGTCGACGGTGTCGGTCTCTCCGCGCCAGCCGTTCACCTGGGCGAAGCCGGTGACGCCCGGCTTCACCTTGTGGCGGATCATGTAGCCGCGGATCAGCTTGCGGTACATCTCGTTGTGGGCGACGGCGTGCGGCCGCGGCCCGACCACGCTCATGCGGCCCTGCAGCACGTTGATGAACTGGGGCAGCTCGTCGAGCGAGGTGCGGCGCAGGAAGGCGCCGAAGCGCGTCACGCGGGCGTCGTTTCTCGTGGCCTGGCGCACCAGCTCGCCGTCCTCGGCCACCGTCATGGTGCGGAACTTGTAGACCACGATGCGCTTGCCGTCGAGGCCGTAGCGCCGCTGCTTGAACAGCACCGGGCCGGGCGCCGAGAGCTTTACGCCCACGGCGATGGCGAGCATGAGCGGCGATACGAGCAGCAGGATCAGCGCCGCGAGCACGAAATCGCTCGCGCGCTTCACCACCCCGTTGAAGCCGCAGAACGGCGACTCGCACACGGCCACCACCGGCAGCCCGCCGATCGAGTCGACGCGCGCCTGGATGAGGTCGGACACGAAAATGTCGGGCACGAAATAGATCGAGGCGGTGGTGTCGCGCAGGTCCTCGAGCAGCTTGAGGATGCGCGGCTGCGAAGCCATCGGCAGGGCAATGTAGATCACGTCGATGGTATGGCTGCGCGCGTAATCGGCGAGCGCCGACAGCGCTCCGAGGTTTTCGCGCGGCAAGAGCGCCGGCAGCCGGCCGGCGTTGCGGTCGTCGAAGTAGCCCACGAAGCGCTGCCCGAGCATCGGGTTCTCGCGCAGCCTTGCGGCGAGCTTGCGGCCCAGCTCGTTCCCGCCCGCGACGACCGCGGTCTTCTGCAGGCCTTCGGCGGCGAGCAGGCGCGGCCACACCACCGGCAGGAGGCGATGCGCGGCGAACAGCGCCGCGGGGGTGGCGAGCGACCAGGCGAGGATCACGCGTGGGTCGAACGCGCCGAGCGTGTGCGAGGCCCAGCCGAGGAACAGCAGCAGCCCCACGATGGCGAGCCAGCCGGTGGCGATGTCGAGCGCCAGCGCCGCGGCGCTGCCGCTCTCGCCGCGCGCGAGGCTGCCGGGGAAGGTCATGGTGAACACCAGCAGGGCGAGGATCAGGCAGGCGCCGTCGAAGCTGCCGCCGAAGAACGAGACCACCGCGGCGAGGCTGGCGGTGGCCACCAGCGGATCGATGGCCGCCTGCACCAGCACGCCCGGCCCGGGCGGGGTGCGCAGCAGCGCGGACTGGCTTTCTTTGCTCGGATGCAAGGCCAAGGCAGGTTAGGCCATGCAGGTTCAGCCATTGCGTGGCCCCGGACCCCGCGTAATAGGCTCACCGGACTAGCTTTTCGGCCGCGCGCCCGCCTAACGGATGCGTAATCTCACTCGACTATATTGGGCTCACCATGCCACTTCCTACCGCTGACAGCTCCGTCGCCACGCCTTCCCAACCGCTGCCTATGCCGCACGACGGCGGCAACGGCGATACGCGCTCCGCGGCAGCCGATTTCCTGCAGATCGAATCGATCGTGCTCAACCTCGATGCGTCGCTGCGCGTGCATGCGCGCGCGCATTTCTTCAGCTGGACGCAGGGGCTGCTGCAGAGCCTCATCCGGCACGAGCTGCTCATCTGCACGCTGTGCCAGGGCAAGCCGCCCGCCTTGCGCGCCGACGGTTTCTCGATGACCACGCCCGATCCCGCGCTGATCAGCGACATGTTCATGCGCGACACCGCCGTGGCCTCGGCGCTGCTCAAGCTCTGGGAAGAGCGCCGCTACCAGCCGGTGGTGCTGGACGCCGGACAGAACGGCGCGGGCGGCCCGCTGTCGGGCGGAATGTTCGTCCGCGAGCTGGAGCGCCTGGGCGCGACCCAGCTCCTGGTGCACGGCGTGCACGATTGCGACGGCCGCGCGCTCAGCCTGTTCACCTTCGCCTGCCGCCCGGGCAGCGTCGGCGCGCGCCAGACCTACCTCGCGCAGCTGCTCGCGCCGGCGCTCCACGCGGCATGGGTGCGCACGCAGCTGCAGGCCACCGCGAGCACCGCGGCCCACCCGAGCGGCGGCCCGAGCGTGCTCACCGTGCGCGAGCTGGACATCCTCAAGTGGATCTATCTCGGCAAGAGCAACTTCGAAATCGGCGCCATCCTCAAGATCAGCCCGCTCACCGTGAAGAACCACGTGCAGAAGATCCTGCGCAAGCTGAACGTGGTGAACCGCACGCAGGCCATCGGCAAGTCGCTCGAGCTGCGCATCCTGAATCCGTAACCGGGACTTCGATGCACACTCGGACGGGGCCGGCGGCCCCGTTTTTTTTTGCGACGGAAAATTTTCCATAGTCCGCACGGCGGATAGCGGCACTCCCCCAAAGGCTCAGTGCCGTAACAGGCGGCCCCTAGCATTCCATAACTCGCTTGCCATGAAAATCCTACAGCTATTGACGGTCGTCTGGTTCCTCGCTTGCGGCGCTCAGCCCGCCGCGGCCGCCACCGCCGAGGAGTCGTTCCAGGGCGCGCTGCACCGCGGCGCAGCCCCGCACCCGTCGCAGTATTCCTTCGCCGACATCTACCGGCTCACGGTGTCCGGGCCCGCCCCGGCGGGCTTTCCGCTAGGTCCGGCGCACGACAGCCCCATGCGCGTCGCCGTGACGCAGGCCGCGCCGGCCGCGCAGTTCTCCATCGGCCCCGTGCCCGAGCCGCAACTGTGGCTGCTGGTGCTCTCCGGGCTCGCGGCTGCCGCGTGGGTCGCGCGCCGAAGGCTCAACTACTCCTTCTGAATGGCGCTCAAGGGAGAAAAGGCAATGATCCGTGCTTGGGCGCTGCCGGGCCTGCTGCTGCTTGCGGCGCTGCCTGCCGGCTGCGAGCGCGCCACCGCCTCCAGGTCCGGTGCCGAGGTCGTCGTCGCCACGGTGAACGGCATCGAGATCTCGGCGCGCGAAGCCTCGGGCAGCCAGGCGCTGGAGAAGATCATCGACCGCGAGCTGCTGGTGCAGAAGGCGCTCGCGGCCGGCCTGGACCGCGACCCGCTCGTGCTGCAGTCGATCGACGACGCGCGGCGCCAACTTCTCGCGCAGGCCTATCTCGAGCGCAGCGCGACCGCGGCGCCCAAGAGCACGCCGGAAGAGATCCGCGGCTTCTATGCCGACAACCCGGCGCTGTTCGGCGAGCGGCGCATCTACCGCCTGCGCGAGCTCGCCGTGTCGGCGCCCGACGAGATGCTCGATGTGCTGCGCGCCGAAGCGGCGCGCGCCAAGGATCTGGAAAAGGTCGCCGCCTGGCTGCGCCGGCGCGGGGCGCGCTTCAGCGCGATCAGCCTGACGCAGCCTGCCGAGCAGCTGCCGCTTTCGCAGCTGCCGCAGCTCTCACGCATGAAGGAGGGGGAAATCGCGGTGTTCGCCTCTCCGCACGGGGCTTCCGTCGTGCAGCTGGTGCATGCGGAGCAGGCGCCGCTTTCCGAGCAGGAGGCGGCGCCGGTAATCGAGAAATTCCTGGCCGGACGCAAGCGCATGGAGCTCGCCTCCGCCGAGGTACGCAGACTGCGCCACAGCGCGCGCATCGAGTACCCGGGAGGCGTCAAACGGTGACCGAGAAAGGCAACTGGAGCGAGGTGATATGAGACATGTTCTGTTGGGGTTGTTGCTGTGCATGGTGGCGGGACTGGCGCCGGCGCAGTCGGGCGAGAAGCTGGGCGTGGGCGACGCGGTGCGGGTGACGGTGTTCCAGCAGCCGGATCTCACGCTCGAGGCGCGCATCAGCGAGCAGGGGACGATCTCGATGCCGCTCATCGGCGAAATCAAGATTGCCGGCCTGTCGGCCACGGCGGCGGGCGCGCAGATCGGGGGCGCGCTCAAGCGCGGCAAGTTCCTGAACAATCCCCAGGTCAACGTGGCGCTGACGACGCTGCGCAGCCGCCAGGTGTCGGTGCTCGGCATGGTGGCGCGCCCCGGGCGCTACGCGCTCGACGAGACGAGCTCGCAGCTCGCCGACGTGATCGCTGCGGCGGGGGGAGTGATGCCCATCGGATCGGAGACGGTCACGGTGAAGCGCGACGGCAAGGATCAGAAGGTCCATCTGCTGGTCAAGAGCTTCCCGCTCAAGGGCGGGGAAACCGTGTACGTCGAGCGCGCGCCGGTGTTCTACATCTACGGCGAAGTGACCCGCGCGGGCGCCTACCGGCTCGAACCCGACATGACCGTCATGCAGGCGATCGCGGCCGGCGGCGGCATCACGCCGCGCGGCAGCGACCGGCGCCTGAAGCTGCGCCGCCCGCAGGCCGACGGCAAGATAGTGGAGACCGACGTGAGCCTGCGGCAGGCGATCAAGGCTAACGACGTCATTTACGTCAAAGAAGCGATTTTCTAGAAGGCACCCATGGACCTCAATCACTTCCTGCTGGCACTGCGCGCGCGCCGCAAGGCATTCGTCATGATGCTGCTGGCCACGATCGTCACGGCGATAGCGATCGCGCTGATCGTGCCCAAGAAATACGTGGCGCAGGCCACGCTGCTGGTGGATGCGCGCGACGAGCAGGCGATGAGCCCGACGCGCGCGCTGGGAGTGCGCGAGCGCGCGGCGTATATCGCCACCCAGCTCGATCTCATGCAAAGCGGCCGGGTCGCGACGCAGGTGGGCCGCGATCTCAAGCTGGCACAGCAGCCGGCAGTGCGCGAGGCGTTCGAGGCGGCCACCGGCGGCGTCGGACCGATCGATGCCTGGATCGGCGAGTCGCTGCTGGAAAACCTCAAGGTGGTCACTTCCGCCAGCAACCTGATTACCCTCGAGTACTCGGCGAGCGACCCGAAGTTCGCCACCGAGGCCGCCAATGCCTTCGCCAAGGCCTACCTCAACCTGTCGCTGCAGCTGCGCACCGAACCGACCCGCGATGCGGCGGAATGGTTCGAGCAGCAGCTGAACGGGCTGCGCACGCGGGTCTCGCAGGCTCAGAACCGGCTCACGGCGTACCAGAAGCAGAAAGGCATCGTTTCGGCCGATGAGCGCATCGACATCGAGGCGGCGCGGCTCTCCGAGCTCTCTACGCAGCTGCTCGCGGCGCGCAACGCGACCTAC
>CAZJJC010000270.1:0-4543 GCA_964546195.1 uncultured Enterobacteriaceae bacterium
AGGATCATGAGCTCCGAGTGCTGCAGGCGCGAGGTCCAGACCTTCTGGCCGTTGACCACGTAGCGCTCGCCCTTCTTCACCGCCACGGTCTTGATCTTGGTGGTGTCGGTGCCCGCGGTCGGCTCGGTGACGCCCATCGCCTGCAGCCGCAGCTCGCCGGCCGCGATCTTCGGCAGGTACTTCTGCTTCTGCGCCTGCGAGCCGTGGCGCAGCAGCGTGTTCATGTTGTACATCTGGCCGTGGCAGCAGCCGGCGTTGCCGCCGGAGCGGGAGACCTCTTCCATGATCGCCGTCGCCTCGGTGAGCGACAGGCCCGAGCCGCCGTACTCCTCGGGGATCAGCGCCGACATCCAGCCCGCCTTGGTCAACGCGTCGACGAAGGCTTCCGGGTAGGCGCGCCTCTCGTCGACGCCTTGCCAGTAGGCCGAGTCGAATTTCTCGCACAGCGCGCGCACCGCGTCGCGCAGCTCCGGGTAGTTGTCTCGGCCGAGGTTCATTTCTTGTCGCGCGCGAGATTCATTTCTTGATATGCCGGGTCGATTCTTCCTCGACGCGATGCCAGATCTCCTCGGCCATCGGCGTGCGCGTCTCCTCGAGGATGTGGCCGACCAGCCCCACCGCGCGCGCCATCACGCCCAGGCCCTTGACCACTTTCCAGTCCAGGCCGAGCTCGCAGGCGAGGGCGCCGATCGCGCCCGTGGCGTTCAGGGTAATGCCCCTGGCTTTTGCGATCTGCTCCATGAGCTTGCAGTACTTGCCGTAGTGGCCGGTCTCGCGCGCGATCTCGAACAGGCGCGTAGTGCGCGGGTCGATCGGCTTGTGGATCGGGTGTCCGAGGCCGGGGATGCGCTTATTCTCAGCGAGCACCGCCTTGGCATCTTTCCCGTTCTGTATCGATTCGGTAAGCAGGCGCGCGGCGCCCTCCATCGACCCGACAAAAACGCTCCCCAGGCCGAGCAGGCCTGCTGCCACCGCGCCTTGCAGCGCTTCGGGAGCGCCGAGGTAGGTGAGGCGGGCGGCCAGCGCGCTCGGCGTGACGCCGTGCTCCACCAGCGTCACCACCATGGCATTGAAAAGCTTCGATTCCTTTGCATCGGGGGTCCGGCCGGTGAGCTCCAGGAAGGCCATGTCGCCGAGGTTGAGATGGCCGAGGATCTCGCCCGGCAGGTCCTTGCCGCGCACCACGATGCGGTCCGCCGTGGACCAGGCGAGCTCGGAGCGGATGGGTTTACTCATAGGTAGCCGGGGCCTTCGATGGCGGGATGCTCCAGGAGAAATGCTTCGTTCACTTCCAGGCCGATGCCGGGCTTGTCCAGCGGCCAGACATTGCCGTCGCGGTCGATGCGGCCCGGATCGTCCACCAGCTCGTCGCGGAACCGGTTCGACTTCGACACGTCGCCCTCGAAGTAGCCGCCGTTGTCGATTGCCGCGAGGAAGTGGATGGTGGCCGCGTGGTTGAGCCCGGTCATCGAGCTGTGCGGATGGACCGGGAGCTTCCAGGCCGAAGCGAGCGCGGCGATGCGCAGCGCCTCGGTGATGCCGCCGCTTTTGGACAGATCGGGCTGCAGGATGGTAATGGCGCCGTCCTCGATCACGCGGTTGAACTCGAACCGAGTGTAATGGTTCTCGCCTGCCGCGAGCGGGGTGCGCCCGCAGGACTTCGCCTCCCGGTAGCTGCGGTAGTCGTGTGCCGGGAAGGGCTCCTCCAGCCAGCCGATCGCCAGCTCGTCCAGCACCGGCATGACGCGGCGCACGTCTTCCAGGCTGTAGCCGATATTGGCGTCGGTGAGCACGCTGGCGTGGGGGAAGGCCTTGCGCACGGCGCGCAGCCGCTCGATGTCCCGGGCCGGGGAATCGCCGACGCGCAGCTTGATCGCCTTGTACCCCTGATCCAGGCTTTTTGCGGCTTCCTCCACGAGAGAAGGCGGTGCCTGGTAACCCAGCGACACGCCGCCGGCGTAGGCGGGGATCGCTTTCCTCGAGCCCCCCAGCAGCCGGTAGAGCGGCATTCCGGCGGCCTTGCCGCGGATGTCCCAGAGCGCCATGTCGATGCCGCTCATCGCCAGGCAGGCGCCCGCGCCCATGCCGTGGCTCGCGAGCTGAAAGCGGTACATCTTCTCCCAGATGGAAACCACCTCCTCGGCTCGCATTCCGACGATCAGTTGCTTCAGCGTAGTGTCGATCAACTTTGCGACGGCGGTGTGCGCGCGGCCGTGGTGTGCCTCGCCCCAGCCGGTGATGCCCTCGTCGGTGCTCACCCTCACCAGCACCGCGTCGCGCTTCACCGCGGTGCCGATGCCCAGCGCCACGCGGTTCGCAGCCGGGATCGGGAACGAGGTGGGGTAGGCCTTTACGTCAGTGATGCGCAACGTTCGCCGCCTGCGGGTTGACGAAGTTCCTCGGCGGCTCGCCGGCCAGCATGCGCACCATGTCCTCGGCGGCGGCGACGCTCATGCGCGCTCGCGACTCGCGTGTCATGCCGGCCAGGTGCGGCGTCAGGATCACGTTGTCCAGCGCGAGCAGCGGATGGCCGGGCGCCAGGCGGTAATGCTCGTACACATCCAGCATGGCGCCGGCGATGCGCCTTTCCTGCAGCGCGGCGACCAGCGCCGCCTCCTCGACCACCGGTCCGCGCCCCACGTTGATCAGCCATGCCGCCGGTTGCATGAGCGCGAGCTTCTGGCGATTGAAGAGATGCCGCGTTTGCGGCGTGAGCGGGCAGGTGACGACGACAAAATCGCTCCTCGCCAGCAGATCATCGAAAGGGCGGGCTTCGGCCTCGGGGGGCAGGCGGTCCAGCCGCCTTTGCGTGCCGAGCACGCGCATGCCGAAGCCGTTGCGGCAGATGCGCGCGAGGCGCGTGCCGATCGCGCCCACGCCCACGATGCCGAGCGTCATGCCGCCGATCTCGTGGGTGTCCGCGCCCAGCGCGCGCGCGACATCCCAGGTCTTTGATTTCAAGGACTCCACTATGGGAAAGATGGCGCGGGCCAGCATGAGCATGGCCATGGCGCAGTACTCGGCCACCGACTGCGCGTTGCCGCCGGGGATGTTCGAAACCATCACGCCGCGCGCGCTGGCGGACTCGAGCGGCACGAGGTCGGTCCCGGTGCCGTGGATCGCCACGGCGCGCACCCTGGGAGCCGCGTCGAAGATGTCGTCGGGCAGCTTGCTGCGGATGACGATGCCGTCGACCGCCGCGGCCAGGCGCCGGATCGTGTCCGGGTCGCTGTCGGGCGCGCGCACCACCTCGGCGTGGCGCGCGAGATATTCCTCGCCCGCGGCGGCGATGGGATCGACCAGCAGCACCCGTTTCAAAGCGGGTCCCAGGAGAACACGTCCTGCGAGCGCTCCAGCGCATAGAAGTGCGGCCGCAGCGCGGGCAGGGCATGCGCCGCGATCGTTTCAACGCTCCAGCCTTCGGCGCGGTGCACCGAGCGCAGCGGCCGGCTCTGCGACATGAGGAAGAGCTCGTTGGCGCGCACCGCGAAGATCTGGCCCGACACCTCGCCTGCCGCCTCGCTCGCGAGGAACACCGCGAGCGGCGCGATCTTGGCCGTCGCCATCGACTTGAGCTTCTCGACGCGCGCCTTCTGCTCGTCGGTGTCGGTCGGGATCGAGCCGATCATCCGGCTCCAGGCGAAAGGCGAGATGCAGTTGGAGCGCACCTGGTACTTCGCCATGTCCAGCGCGATCGATTTCGACAGCCCGACGATGCCGAGCTTCGCCGCGGAATAGTTGGCCTGGCCGAGGTTGCCGACCAGCCCCGAGGTCGAGGTCATGTGCACGTAGCAGCCCGCTGCCTGGGACTTGAAATGCGGCGCCGCCGCGCGGGAGACGTAGAACGAGCCGTTGAGGTGGACATCGATCACCGCGCGCCATTCCTCGGGCGACATGTTGAAGAAGAAGCGGTCGCGCAGGATGCCGGCGTTGTTCACGACGACGTCGAGCCCTTGAAACGAATCCAGCGCGCACTGCACGATGCGGTTGGCCGATTCCCATCCGGCCACGCTGTCGGTGCTGGCGACCGCGGCGCCGCCCGCGGCGCGGATCTCCCCGGCCACCTTATGCGCCGGGCCGGCGTCGCGCCCCTCGCCCCTGACCGAGGCGCCGATGTCGTTCACCACCACCCGGGCGCCGGCGGCCGCCATGGCGAGGGCGAAGTCGCGTCCGATGCCCCCGCCCGCGCCGGTGACGAGGACGACCTTTCCTTCCAGGAGCTTCAATCGCGGAAGCCCGGGTACCTTCTTTCCACCAGGCGCAGCAGCCCGGCCCATTCGAGAACGCCGATGTTGCGCCGTTGCCCGGGTTTGTATCGCTGGTTGGTAAGGTTTACGACTTTCTCGTCCGGAACGATGAGCTCCAGATCCTTCGATGTTGCAAAAACCTGGGCCTGGCAGGCGCGCTCGAGCCAGTACAGGGTGATGAAGGCTTCGGGGATGGGGGCCCCCACCGAGAGCAGGCCGTGATTGCGCAGCACCATGGCGACGTGGCTGCCGAGGTCGGCGACCAGGCGGCGCTGCTCGTCGAGGTCGACCGCCGG
>CAZJJC010000271.1:0-2675 GCA_964546195.1 uncultured Enterobacteriaceae bacterium
TCCGAATGGAACGTGCGCTGGGTCGGCGAGGAAGGCTACAAGGGGATCGTTGCCCGCCAACTGCAGGAGTTCAAGAAACGCCAGAATGAAATTTCATAAAAAACCCCTCACGGCCGAAGCGATAAAGAGCAAGGCGAAGGAGCTCGGGGCCGACCTGGTCGGCATCGCCGACGGTGCGGTGATCGACGCCTCGCACATCACCGATCTCGACGCCGGGCGCGTCATCGTGCTGGCGAAGCGCCTCAACGAGGGCGTGGCGCGCATCCAGCGCTGGGACGACCGCCACAAGTACTACAACGACGAGCTCGCGCTCACCCACCTCGAGGAAACCTCGCTGGAGCTGGTGTACTGGCTCGAGGACTGCGGCTATCCGGCGCTCATCGTGCCGCCGACTCACGTCGACCCGGCGCGCTACCGCGGCGAGCCCCGGGAGCACATCGACACCCTGCTATCGCTGCCGCACGCGGCGGTCGAGGCGGGTCTCGGCACGCTCGGCCTCAACCTTCAGCTCCTTACGCCCGAGTACGGACCGCGCGTCGTGCTGACCGCCGTGCTGTGCTCGGTGGACGTGGCCTGCGACCGGCCGATGACGCAGGCGCTGTGCCTCGGGCCGGCCTGCGGCCGCTGCCTGAAGACCTGCCCGGGCGACGCGGTGCTGCACTGGGGGCGCGACTGGCAAGCCTGCGACCGTCACCGTTCTCCGCACGGCTTCGCGCAGCTCACCGAGCACCTCGAAAAAATCATCGAGCAAACCGATGCTGCGGCACGCAAGCAGCTGCTGCGCTCCGAAGCGAGCTTCAATCTCTGGCAGAGCATCCTGCGCGGCGCCGGCGTGATTACCGGCTGCCGCCGCTGCGCCGACGTCTGCCCGGTGGGCGCCGATTACCAGGCGATGCTCGCCGACGCGCTCGAAGAAATTCCGGAGAACACGCCGGAGAAGGAGCGCCGCCTGGCGCAGATGATGACAACCGAGGCGCCGGCGTACAGCGCGCAACAGCGCTTCATTGGCTTCCTGAAGCAGGTGTAGGCCTTGCCGCTGCCGCTGCCCGGGTTGAGAAGCGAGATCCGCCGCATCCAGAGCGAGCGCAAGCGCGTCGCGGTCGAGCAGGCGAGGAAATCGGCGTTCTGGCGGTTGAGGCTCGAGAGCATCCGCCTTGACCGGCTCGACGACCCGGAGGAATGGCGCCGCATCCCGATCCTCGACAAGGACACGCTGCGCGCGATGAGCGATGCGCAGTTCTACAGCGAGTTCTGCGTCGCGCAGCACGATGGCATCGCCGAGTACTGGCGCTCGGGCGGGGTGACCGGGCGGCCGCTGTTCTATCCACGCAGCTTCCGTGACATCGAGTTCGGGCTGCTGTCGTTCGCGCGCACCTTCGACTGCGCGGGCGCGCGGGCGGGCGAGCGCGCGCACGTGTCCTTTCCCATGGGCATCCACCCGGTAGGGCAGATCTTCGCGCGCTGCGCCGCGTCGCGCGGCATCACGGTCAACTGGGCGGGCGCCGGCACCTCGACGCCCTCGGCGCTGCAGCTCGAGCTGATCCAGCGCCTGAGGCCGACGGTCTGGCTCGGCATGTCGAGCTACGCGCTGCACCTCGCCAACCTGGCCGAAGCCCTGGGCTCCGACCTGAGCTCGGTGAAGACGATCATGACCTCGGCCGAGCCGGTGTCTCAGGCGAAGCGCGACAAGATCGAGCGCAGCTGGGGCGCCAGGCTCACCGACACCTTCGGCATGACCGAGGCCGGGATGATGGGAGCCGAAGACAAGCCGGGCGCGGGGTTCCGCATCTGGACCGACCTGTATTTCATCGAGGTGCTCGACCCGACGACGCTCGAGCCGGTGAAGGAAGGCGAGGTCGGCACCTTGGTGGTGACCTCGCTATGGAGCAACAACGTGACGCCGTTCCTGCGCTGGAGCTCGGGCGACCTGGTGGCCTACAGCGAAGCCGACGACGGCGAGGGGGCGTTCTCGGTATTTCCGCGCATCAAGCACGCGCATCGCACGGCCGGCTTCTTCAAGGTGCGCGGCATCAACCTCGGGCACCAGGACCTCGAGGATTTCATATTCCGCCATGTGGAGATCGGCGATTTCCGCGCCGAGGCGCTGAACGAGGGGGGCAACGACGTGCTGCGCATCTCGATCGAGGTACGCCGCGGCGCCGATGCGGCGGCGCTGTGCCGGTCTCTGAGCGTCGAAATGCGGCAGAAATTCGAGCTGGCGCCGCAGCTCGTGGTGCTCGAGAGCGGCACGCTCGCCAGGGAGTTCGAAGCGAACGTCAAAGCCGCGCGCTTCCTCGATCGAAGAGGCTGAGGGCTTCGCCGGCGGTCAGCACGTCGCCGAACTGCTGGATCACGTTCTCGAGGGTCGCGCGGTGCTCCTCGTCGGACAGCGCCGCAGTGCAGTCGGAGAGCAGCGCCACCTTGAAGTCGAGCATCATCGCATCGCGCGCGGTGCACTCGCAGCACACATTGGTTTTCGTGCCGGCCAGCAGCACCGTATCGATGGCTTTTTCCTTGAGGATGCTTTCCAAGGAAGAAGAACCCGGGATGAGCGCGCTGTAGCGGTTCTTGGCTACGCGCAGGTCCGCAGGCGCCGTTTCCAGGCCGGGAAAAAGCTTCTGCAAGTCGGAGCCCGGGGCGAGCGCAGCCGCCGCCTCGGCGCGCTTGCCGGGGGC
>CAZJJC010000272.1:0-20860 GCA_964546195.1 uncultured Enterobacteriaceae bacterium
GGCTGCTCGATCTGCTGCGCCACGGGCTGCCGGAGATGGAGAACTTCGCCGGCTACAAATTCTCCAGCACGAACATGACCGATATCGCCACTGCGGTCGGCCGCGAGATGGACGCCTCGTTCGACTGGGCGGAGCTGAAGCGCCTGCGCGACCTGTGGCCGCGCAAGCTGCTGCTGAAGGGCGTCGAGCGGCCCGACGACGCCGAGCGGGCGCTCGCCATGGGCTGCGACGGCGTGGTCGTATCGAACCATGGCGGCCGGCAGCTCGATGGCGCCGCCGCGAGCCTTGAAGCCTTACCGCAGGTCGTCAGAGCAGTGGGAAGCCGGATGACCGTGCTGCTCGACGGCGGCGTGCGCCGCGGCGTCGACATCCTCAAGGCGCGCGCGCTCGGCGCGCAGGCGGTGCTGGTAGGCAGGGCGACGCTGTTCGGCGTGATGGCCGGCGGCGAGGCGGGTGCGCAGCGCGCGCTGCAGATCCTGTCGGGCGAGCTCGAGCGCGCGATGAAGCTGTGCGGCGTGCGCTCGATGGCGGAGATCGGGCCGCACCTGATTGCTTCTAACGGAGGCAATTCGGGCTCTGCCCCCGAATTGCCTAGCGGAAATTCCTGACGTAAGGCGGCGGGGTAAAGACCCACTCCAGCGCGTCGTAGTAGCGCTCGGGCGCGCGGCCCTGGTACATGCTGTTGCGCACCTGGCGCGGCACGCCGTCGGCGGCATGGAACACCATGCCGATCAGCTTGGCCGACATCTGCACGCGCGAGGCGCGCACCAGCCGCGTCTTCTGGTATTCGAGGAAGGCGCGCGGAAAGTCGCCGTCGGCCGCGTCGCAGGCGCCGGCGAGGCACACCGCGTCCTCGAAGGCGACCGCCGCGCCTTGCGCGAGGTACTGCAGCATGAGGTGGGCCGAGTCGCCGAGCAGCGTGACCGGCCCGCTCGTCCAGTTGTCCACCGGCTCGCGGAAGCGCAGCATCCAGCGGCGGAACACCCTGGGCACGCGCAGGATGCTCATCGGCTTGTCGCTGTTGTGCGCGAACAGCGGCAGCACCTCTTCGGGGGCCGCTTCCTCGTTGTGCCCGGTTCCCGCGTGCTCGCGCACCACGGTGGCGACCAGGTTGAAGAGCTTCCAGCCGCGCAGCGGGTAGTGGACGATATGCGTGTTCTCCCCCGCCCACAGCGTGGCGGCCGCCCAGCGCAGGTCCTTCGGCATCTCGTCGACCTTCAGCACCGCGCGGTAGCACATGTGGCCGGAGACGGGCGGCTCGCCGTCGCCGACGATGCGCTCGCGCACCACCGAGCGCCCGCCGTCGGCGCCTATCAGCGCGGCGGCTTCGATGCGCTCGCCCCCGTCCGTGTCGACCAGGACAGACGAGCCCTCCACTTGAAACCCGGTGACCCTGGTGCTCGATCGCAGCTCGATGCCGGCCGCCCTGCAGCCGTCGAGCAGCGCGCCGTGGATGTCGGCGCGGTGCGTCACGGCGTAGGGATTGCCGAAGCGCTTGGCGAAGCGCTCGTCGAGCGGAATGTCGATCACCGTCTCGCCGGTCCTGCCGTCCATCATCAGCAGCCGCTCGATGAACACCGCTTCCTTTTTCACCAGCTCGCCCACGCCGAGCGCGTCGATCGCGTGCCAGGCGTTGGGCGCGAGCTGGATGCCGGCGCCGATCTCGCCGAATTCCGGCGCCTGCTCCAGCACCAGCACCTGAAAGTCGCGGCGCGAAAGCGCGAGCGCGGCGGCAAGGCCGCCCAGGCCGCCGCCGGCGACCACCACCGGCTTCTTATTGCGTGCGCTCATGCGCGGAGACTAGCATCCGCAGGGCCGCCGAACCCAGCGGCGCGCCCGCGTCGGCCAGCGTTTCGATGATTTCGAAATGATTCTGATTTTTTCCGAGAATCACTCCCTCGAGCTTGCCCTGGCTCTCCAATGCCTTTGAGAATACGCGCGACTGGCGGGCGAATTCCGCCGCTTCATGCTCGGCCCAGGCGAGCGTCACCGGGCAGCGGATGCGCTCGACGTGGCGGATCGGGCTGTACTCGTGCTCGAGCTTCTCGTCGAGCCGCAGGTAGTCGTTGCGCGCACTAAGGCGCACGGCCAGCAGGTCGTAGATTCCCGACACGAGAAGCGCGCTTTTGATGTAGGGCAGCCTTGTAACGGCGCATCCGCCCAAATGGCCCCCCGACGAATGCCCGCACAGGACGATCTCCTTCGCGAGATGCCGGTAGACCCACTCGATGCCGCGGCATGCCTGCGCGACCATCTCGTCGAGCGTCACGCTGGGCAGCAGGGCGAAGTCCGGCGCGACGTAGGCCGCGCCGGCACGCACGACCATCTCGGCCGCGAAGGCGTTCTCGCGCTTGGATTGCCGCTTCCAGGCGCCGCCGTGCAGGAAGACGAAGGCCTTGCGGCCCTCGCCGTAGACGTCGAGCGTTTCGACCGGGCTGGGGCCGTAGCGCTCGGTTCTGGGCTCGCCGAGGCGCCTTCTTACCGCATCGCTCGCGATCGCATAGCGCCGGATGATCTCGTCGGCGTGCGGCACCCAGACACGCTGCTCGTACTGGTCGTCGAGCGCCTGCTGGTCGTAATGGAGAAAGACCTTGCTCAAAACAGGATCGCTAGGCCGTCGAGCTCGGCCTCGGAATTCACCAGGTCGATGCGCTTGCGCGCGATCTTGAAGCCGGCTTCGGCCCGGCGCAGGCGGTGCTCGACCAACGCGCCCCACGCGCGCTGCTTCTCCTGGCGCCACTCGATAAGCTGCAACGTCGAGGCGACTTTCAGCTCAATGCCGTCTTCCAGGACCATCACGTTTCCCACCTGGTGCACCGTGCGCGCGAGCGGCAACCGGGCGTGCGCGCGCGGGTGGCGTGCCTGCTGCACGCGCAGGCCGAGCAGCGTGCGGTCGTCGTGGATGATCGAACTCGTCTGCATGGCGTCCTGCTGGTCGCGCTCGAGCGGCACCCAGTAGATGGCGTCGTCGGTAAAGAGATCGAGCCACGCCTCGAATTGCTGCGTATCGAGCAGATGCGCTTCGTGGTAGAGGAATTGCTCGACGTTCACTGCCGGGTCATGTAGTCGAGCCATGCGCCCAGCTGCGCCCGGATGAAGACTTCGCTGGTGCCGCTTGCGCCGCGGCGGGTGCCGTCGGGCTCCTCGACGTCGCCGCCGTGGCCGCGGCCGATGTAGGCCCACTCCACGGCGCCGGAGGAAAAGCCTTGCTGGACGCGCTCGTAGACCTCGAGATCGTCGGTCAGCACCCAGGAGGCGGTGCCGTTCACCACATTGGCGAAGGCGACCGTGTCGCGGAACATCTGCGCCGGCGCGTCCTTCATGCGAAACGAATAGGTGTAGACCGCCGAGCGGTCGACCGCCAGCGGGTGGATGATGCGCAGCTGCCGGAACTGGCTCATGAACGAGCAGTTCGGGTAAATGATGGTGTTCCAGCGCGTCACGCCGAGTATGCGCTCGGCCTCGGCTTCACCGCACCGCGAGGCGAGCTGTCTCGCGTATTCCTTGAACAGCGGATGGTCGGCGCCGCCGGTGAGGCGCTTGTCGGTGTGGTAGTCGCCGAGCCAGCCATGGCCGCGCGACGTGGTCCACAGGCCGATCGATTCCCATAGCGCCTCGGGGGCCCCGTTCTGCCGCATCTGGCGCACCGCGATGTCGTAATAGTGCTCGCCGGGCGCTCCCGGCTCCGGCGCGCCGCGCGCCGCGGCGATCGACGAGGCGTGCACGTAGGCCGGATGCACGCCGTCGAGGTGGTTTTCGAGCATCAGCTTCCAGTTGCCGTTATAGGCGTGCTTGAACACGCCGCCCGCCACCTCGAGCTCGCCGCCGGGCGCGCGATCGACGAAATCGTCGAAAGAGCTCTTCGCCGGCCCGAGGAACTCCTCGAGCCCGGGTCCGGACGCGGCAAGCGAGGCGAAGATGAACCCGCGGTAGACCGAGATGCGGGGTACTGTCTTCAATCCCAAACCGGAAAGCTTCTCCTTCCTGTAACCACCCGGCACCGGCACGGCGCGCAGCGTGCCGCCGCGGTCGTAGCTCCAGCCGTGATACGGGCACACGAAGCGCTCGGCGTGGCCGCGGCCTTCGGCACAGACGGTGGCGCCGCGATGCGCGCAGCGGTTCACGAGCACGCCGATTTCGCCGTCGTCGCGTCTCACGACGATGACCGGCTCGCGTGCCATGCGCGTGGTGAAGTAGTCGCCGGGGTCGGGCACCTGGCTCGCGTGGCCGAGCACCAGCCAGGCGCGGCCGAACAGGCGCTCCATCTCCAGCTCGAAGAGTGCCGGGTCCGCGTACACCGAGCGGTGCACCCGATCGGGCTGCACCAGCATCGCCAATTGCTCGTTCGCCACCATCTTTCGTTCCTTTACTATTCTAGGCCATGCTCAATGACGCACTCGAGCGGCTGGCGAAGGCCTGCCGCATCCTCGACAAAGAGGGCCACGGCGACCTGTCCCTCGGCCATCTGTCGCTGCGCGATCCCGGGGGGCGGGGCTTCTGGCTCAAGCGCAACCGCGCCGGCCTCGGAGAAATCCGCGGGCCGCAGGATTTCGTTCTGGTGAGCTTCGCCGGCGAGAAGCTGGCCGGCGAAGGCGGGCGCCATTCCGAGTGGCCGATCCACGCCGAGATCCTCAAGCGCCGCGCGGACGTGCAAGTGGTCGCGCATACGCACGCGCTTCACGCCAGCGTGTTCTCGGGCGGCAGCGAGGCGCTGCTGCCCTACACGCTCGACGCCGATTACTTCGCCGAGCTGCCGCGCCACGAGGACGAGGTGGCGCTCATCACGACCGAGGAAGAAGGCGCCGCGCTCGCGCGCTCGCTAGGGCCGCACTTCGCCGTCCTGATGGGGAACCACGGCGTCACCTTCTGCGGCACTTCGGTAGAGCACGCCACCTGCGTGGGCGTATTTCTCGAAAAGGCGTGCCGGGCGCATCTGCTGGGCAAGGCCGCAGGGCTCAAGCTCAACGCGCTCGCCCGCGAGGTGCGGGCGAGGCGCCATGGGCAGATCATGACCGCGGCGCATATCGAGCACTCCTGGGACTATCTCTGCCGCATGCTGCAATGATCACCACGCTGATCGTGGGCGGCGGTATCGGCGGCCTGTCGCTTGCCCGCGAGCTCGCGCTCCGCGGCCTGCCGGCGACCGTGCTGGAGAGGGCGCCGCAGCTCAACGCCGTCGGTGCCGGCATCATCATGAATCCCAACGCGATGCGCGTTCTGGAGCGAAACGGCCTTGCCGAAGCGCTGCGCGCGGAGTCCTGGCCCTATCTCAGCCGTGAAACCTGCGACCAGCGCGGCAGACGGCTCGCCGTACGCGACTATCGTCCGCTTTACGATGCGGGGAAGCTTGCGCGCGGGGCGCTGGTGCACCGCGCGCACCTGCTCGGCGTGCTTCTGCACAGCCTCCCTGCCGACGCGGTGCGCTTCGGCGTCGCCGTAACGAGCATCGATGTCATGCCCGATCGCGTGCGCGTCCTGAGCGCGCGCGGCGAGCGCTTTGAGGCGGATGTCCTGGTCGGAGCCGACGGCATCCATTCCCAGGTGCGCAGCCGCCTGTTCGGCGAGGTCGCGCCGGCCTACATGGGGTACCGCTCGCATCGGTTGGTCGTGGATAATGGGGCGATCCCGCATTTCACCGAGTTCCTCGGCCACGGCCGGCGCATCGGGCTCGTTCCCATCTCGGAGAAGCGCCTCTATGTCTGGACGACCGTCAACTCGCCGCACGACCGGCCGCCGCGCCTGGAGCGCGTGGAGGATTTCCGCGCGCTGTTCGACGAGTTCACCGACGAGCGGGTGAGGCGCGTGTTCTCGCAGCTGGGCTCTATGGAGGGCGTCATCCTGACCGCGATCGAGGAGCTGTGGCTGGAGCGCTGGGCGCAGGGCAGGGCGGTGCTGCTCGGCGACGCCGTGCACGCGATGACGCCGAACATCGGCCAGGGCGCGGGCATGGCGATGGAGGATGCCGCGGTCCTGGCCGAGGAGCTTGCCACGGCGAGCGAGCCGCAAGCCGCGCTCGAGAGCTACGCAAGGCGGCGCCGGCCGCGCGTGGAGGCCGTGATGCGCATTTCGCGCGAAGTCGGCATCGACGGCCAGAAATCGAATCCGCTGTCCTGCTGGCTGCGCAATCGCCGCATCCGCCGGGCCGGGCGCAACCAGCGCAAATCGCTCGCCGACCTCGAGCGCCTGCTCGCCCACCCGGTGTGACGCAAAGGAGAAAGCCCATGGGAAAGATCCGGCATATCGCGATCACGGCGGAGGACCCGTTCGTGACCGCGGAGCTCTTCAAGCAGGCCTTCGGCCTGGAAGAAATCGGGCGCGGCGACAGCGAGCTCGCGCGCGAGGTGTATCTCACCGACGGCTACCTCAACATCGCGATCGTGTGCTGGAAGCGCACCAGGGAGACGCCCAACCCTTACCCCGAGGGCTACGGGCTGGATCACTTCGGCCTCCAGGTGGACGACCTGGACGGCGCCGAGGCGCGCGCGCGCGAGGCCGGCGCCACGCCGCAGCCGCCGCCGCCGGTGGACCTGGCGCAGCTCGGCGGGCGCATCTTCTTCGAGAAGAAGTACACCCTGGCCGGGGTGAAGTTCGACCTGTCCGGCCACGGCTGGCCGGTCGCTCCGGAGCGGAAGTGAGCGCGGCCGCGCTCGAGGCTTCGGACGTCAAGAAGGTCTACACCAAGAACGGCCAGTCCCTCGAGGTCGTCGACATCGGCCGGTTCACCGCCCGCGAAGGCGAGTTCATCACCGTCATCGGGCCGAGCGGCTGCGGCAAGAGCACCTTTCTGCACATCATGGGCGGCTTCATCGACGCCGACGCGGGCAGCATCCGCATCGCCGGTGAGCAGGTGAACGGCCCCGGCCCCGACCGCGGCATGATGTTCCAGGAATTCGCCCTCTTTCCCTGGCGCACGGTGGCCGGCAACGTCGCCTGGGGCCTCGAGGCGCAGGGCGTGCCCAAGGCCGAAATCGAGGCGGTGGTGGCGAAGTACCTCGACATGATGGGTTTGAGCGACTTCCGCAACCACCTGCCCGCCGAGCTCTCGGGCGGCATGAAGCAGCGCGTGGCCCTTGCTCGCGTCCTCGCCTTCGATCCCAAGGTGCTGCTCATGGACGAGCCTTTCGGCGCCCTCGACGCGCAGACGCGCGAGCAGATGCAGGAAGAGGTCACCCGGCTCTGGGAGCGCACCCGCAAGACCATCGTCTTCGTCACCCACGACATCGAGGAGGCCGTGTTCCTCGGCGACCGTGTAGTAGTGCTCACCGCTCGCCCGGCGCGCATCCTCGAGGAAGTGCGCATCGACCTCCCGCGCCCCCGCGACCTCACCGTCAAGAAGTCGGTCCAGTGCCTCGAGCACCGCAACTACATCTGGGACCTCATCCGCGGCGAATCCCAGCGCGCGAGGAAATAAGCCTCGCTGTACAGCCATTGGTTAGTGCGCATATCTGCAAGGCGGTGAGCCCGCTGGGTGTCCGCTTGCGACCGATTCTGTTGAAAAACTCCGCTAAGGGCCCGGGATCACCGGTTCCTTCTAAGCTGCCTACGGCTTCGGAATGCGCAGGGTCTTGCTGATCATCATGCTGCCCGAGGCGATGAACAGCAGCGAAAGCGGGTGGAATTCCCAGGGGCCGAGGTCCCAGGCGCCGCCGTAGAGGTGTTCTCCGATGCGCTCCTGCCACGCGGCGAAGGCCAGCACGGCCGTCAAGACCATGCTGGTCGGAATGGGCGTGCCTTCGAAGTAGGCGACCTTGCCGCTGCCGCTGCCTGCCGCGAGCGTCTCGGCGGTAACGTTGAAGCGCGCGAGGCGGCTCACGCCGCAGCACACAAAGTAAATGAGCGCCACGGCGTCCCAGCCGCCGTTCAGCCCCGCGGCATATGCGAGCGCGGCGGGCGCGACGCCGAAGGAGATGACGTCCGACAGCGAGCTCGCGGCCCAGCGCCGAGTGCTGGTGGCGCCAGCGGCGACCGAATGTCCCAGGAGGCTTATCTGCCTGTCCGTAAGCAGGTGCCGGTCGTCGGAGGAGCACGGGATGAATAGTCGCGACGCCGAACCAGGGCCGGAGTCTTGGTGGGCGGTAATCCTTCCTTCTCTTGGGACCGGAAGTGCTTTAAATATGCCCAACGGCCACCCGGCAGGTTGGACCGCACCGCTTATCTGCCGGGCAGACTTGACGACCACTTACCAAATGAAAAAAAGGGAGGATGACATGCGCCGAACCATTATCGCCACACTCACCGCAGCGAGCTCTGTTCTGCTATTTACCGCTTGCACTACCACCCCAGAGGAGCCGCGGGCCGGTGCTGACGCCCGGCAGCCGGGCGCGACGACGCCCGGGGCGCAGCCGCAACCGCTCGGGCGCAATCCAACGGCGAGCGTCGACCCAACGGGGAAGAAACAGAGCATGCTGAACGACCCCCTAGCGAAGCGCTCGATTTATTACGACTACGGAAAATACGAAATCAAGGACGAGTATCGCGGCGTGGTCGAGATGCACGGGAAATACCTGCGCGAGACCCCGGGCGTAAAGATACTGATCGAGGGCAATGCCGACGAGCGCGGCAGCCGGGAGTACAACATCGGGCTCGGCCAGCGCCGCTCCGACAGCCTGAGAAAAACGCTGCTCGTGCTTGGCGCCAGGGAGAACCAGATCGAGTCGGTGAGCCTCGGCGAGGAGAAGCCGCTCTGCACGGAGCATGCCGAGGACTGCTGGTGGAAGAATCGCCGCGGCGACATCCGGTACTAAGCGCGGTCACCGCGGCAGGTAGGTAAGGTCCACCATCTCGTTGACCTTCACCGGCTTGTCCAGCCAGTTCAGCTTCTCGAGCATGAAGGTGGAGAGCTTCTCCAGGCTGGCGACGTCGACGCGGGCGTTGGGATCGCGCTTCCAGTCGGCGGTCTTGAGGTAGATCTCGAGCGGGGTGCGCACGAAGCCGGCCTTGTGGAGGTCGCGCTTGGCTTGCTCGGTATTGGCGAGGTAGTACTGCGTCACCGCGACGTAGTCGGCGAGGAAGGCGCGCACCGCCTCCGGATTGGCCTTGAGGAATTTGTCGCCGAACCAGACGTCGAGGAGCTCGTGGTCGTAGCCCACGGCTTCCACGGCGGTGAAGATTCTGCGCAGGCCGCCCTTGGCCATCTCGGCGGAGTAGAAGGGCTCGACGAAGGTGCCTGCCTGGATCTTGCCGGTGCGCACCGCGTCGCCCATGGCGGGGAAGCCCATCGGGAAAATCTTGGCCTCCTTGTCGGGAACGACGCCGGCGTTGAGCAGGCCGGCGCGCGCCCAGAGGTCGGTGGCTGTCTTGATGCCGACCACGCCGACGGTGGCGCCCTTGAGGTCCTTCGCGCTCTTGATCGGGCCGTCGTCTTTCACCATGTAGGTGGTGCTGAAGTACTCCTTGCCCGCGGCCTCCAGGCAGACGCTGGCGACGATCTTCATGTCGACGCCCTGGGCGCGCGCGAAGATGACCGCTAGGCCGGGCGCGGTGCCGGCATCGAGCTCGCCCGCGAGGAACGCCTGGAAGCGCTGGGGATTGGCCTGGAAGAGGATCTGCTTCAACTGGTAGCGCTTGCCCTGGTTCGGCGTCAGGTCGGGGCGCGCGCTCATCAGCCAGACCTGCTCCTCGGCGGCGAAGCCGCGGCCGAAGCGGATCAGGGGCGGCTCGGCCGCCGCGGCTTCAAAGGTGACGGCAACCAGCAGAGCGACAAGAATCTTCATGGAACGCTCCAATCAGACGTAATAGGTCTCGAGCTTTTCCCAGTATACCGCCTGGTTTCGCAGCGCGACCAGCGCGCGGTCGAGCAGCCAGCCAAGCAGCGCGATCACCACCACCACGGCGAGCATCCGGTCGGTCTGCAGCGAGGAAAGCGCATAGACCACCACGTAGCCCAGGCCGTCGGCCGAGCTCACCATCTCGGTGATGATGACCACGATCAGCGCCACCGGCAGGGCAACGCGAAAGCCGGCGAAGATATAGGGCGCGGTGGCGGGGATGACGACGCGGCGCAGCACCTCGGCGCGCGAGGCGCCCATGTTCTGCGCCGACCAGAGGAGCACGCGGTTGACGCTGCGTGCCCCCTGGCTGGTGATAATGACGATCGGATAAAGGCATTCCAGGAAGATCAGGGCGACCTTCGACAGGCTGCCGATGCCGAAGACGAAGATGAAGATCGGAAACAGCGCGAGCTTCGGCACCGCGTAGGTTCCGGAGAAAAGCGGGTCGAGCAGGTCGGCGACCAGGCGCGAGCGCCCCATCAGCATGCCGACGAGCACGCCTGCCGCCGCCGCGAGCCCGAAGCCCGAGAGTGCGCGGTGGAGCGAAATCCAGGCCTGCGCGGGGCCTTCGCTCCCGGCGACGAAGAGACCGAGCTCGTAGCCGATCTTCGCGAGCGAGGGAAAGAGGAGCGGGCTCCACAGGCCGCTGCGCGCCACGAGCTCCCAGGCGGCGAGCGCCGCGGCGATCAGGACGAACGGCAGCAGCCGGCTCACGCCGGCTGCTCCTGCCAGGCGAGGACGCGATGGCGCGTGCGGCGCAGCAGGCTGTCGCCGACGTAGCCGAGGATGGCGATGGTGACGAGCGACACGTACATGAGGTCGAAGCGCAGGCTGTTCTCGGCCACGCGGATCAGATGGCCGAGGCCGGAGCGGGCGTTGATCATCTCGGCGGCGAACATGACGATGAACGACAGCGCGAGCGACACGCGCAGCCCGGCGAAGATGAGCGGCAGCGCGCTCGGCAGCACCACCTTGCGGAAGATTTCCAGGCGGCCGGCGCCCATGTTGAGGGCCGACCAGACGAGGATCGTCGGCGTCGATCTTGCCCCGTAGTAGGCGTTGATGAAGGTCGGGTAGAAGCAGGCGAGAGCGATGATCAGCACCTTGGAGAGATCCCCGATGCCGAACCAGAGCATGAAAAGCGGCAGCAGCACGATCTTCGGCACCGGGTAGGTCAGGAAGATGACCGGGCTCAGCATCCGATCGAATGCGCGCGACACGCCGGCGGCGAGACCGAAGGCGATGCCCAGGGAAGTGCCGATGAGGAAACCGGGAACCGAGCGCAGCAGGCTCGCGCCGATGTGCGCGTAGAGCTCTTCGGAGCCGAGCGCGGTGAAGAAGTGTCCCAGAATCTCGAACGGTCCAAGGAGGTAGTGCGGCAGGCCCCACATCCACGCGAGCTGCCAGAGCAGCAAGAGCGACAGCAGAAAGCCGGCTCGGGCTAGACCCACACCTGCAGCACGTAGTCGTAGGCGGCCTGGGCGTTGGTCATGTCGACGCGCTGCAGCTTGATGCGGTAGCCCTGCGGCACTTTCGTCAGCTCATGGCGGTAAGCGCCGGCGAAGTGGCGCACGTCGTCGCGCCGCAGCTCCATCATGTGGAAGCGCGAGCGCACCTGCACGTCGCCGTTCGCGCTCACCTTCTCGATCACCACGTTGGACACGACATGATTGGTGCCCCACAGCGGGCGCTGCGACCAGGCGTCGGGGTGCAGCACGCGCTTCATCCGCACATTCATCAGGTTCTTGTCCTCGGCGAAAATCGCCGGCACGCCGTCCCAGTGCTGGTGCGCGGGATCGGCGGGCATCCAGTACACGCCATCGTCGGTAAAGAGATCGATCCACGGCTGCCACTGCTTCGTGTCGAGCAGCTCGGCCTGCTGGTAGAGAAACTGCTCGACCGCGTGCTGCAACTCGGGACTGTTCACTTCCCGTTGCCCATGTATTGCGCCCAGGCCTTCATCTGGCCGCGCATCGGCGCTTCCGAGGTGCCGCAATTGGGCGCCGTCTCGACCACGCCGTCCTTTTCGATGTCGCGGCCGTGATGGCGCCCGAAGCTGACCCAGTCGCCGCCGTCGCTCGCCAGCCCCTGGTGGCATTTCCAGAAGTTTTCCAGGTCGTCGGCGTTGATCAGCGTCGCCGGCGAGTTCACCAGGTTGTAATAGGCGAGCGAGCGCCGGTAGATCGCCTCGGGCGCGCCCTTGAGGCGAAAGTGCCAGATCTCGGTGAGGGTGCGGTCGACGCCGAGCGGGCGCACCGCGCGCAGCTGCTGCAGCGGCGACTGCACCGAGAGGCCGGGATAGATGAGCACGTGGTGGATGTTGACGGCGAGGATCTCCTCCATGCGCTGCTTGCCGTAGGCCTTGGTCAGGGTTTCTTCGTAGGCAAGCGTGTCGGGATCCTTCGGCCTGAGGCCCATGTAGCCGGTGAGGATGCAGTGGCCGTACGGATAGTTGAGCGTCTGGAAGTTGTCCCATTTGTCGATGGTGACGGTCGCGAACGCCGACAGCATGTGGTAGGAGAGCGGCGCGTGCCCGGTCTTCTTCTCGATGTCCTTCTCCACCTCGTGCGCGGCACGGCCGGTGGACTGGTGCACCACCGAGGGGTGCAGCGCGTCGAGCTGGTTCTCGAGGAAGATCTTCCAGTTGGAATGCTGGACGACGCGGAAGCAGTTCGGCACCACCTCGACCTCGCCCTCGGGCGCGCGGTCGCACATGTCGTCGAAGGCTACTATGGCTTTGCCCAAAAAGTCTCTTAATGAAGGACCTTCTCCCGCGAGGCTGGCGAAGACGAAGCCGCGGTAGTTCTCGACGCGCGCCGCTTGCTTCATGCTGCAGTCGGGGTTGCCCTTGCCCCAGCGGGTGCCGGCGTAGCCGGATTCCATCATCGGGATCGAGCGCAGCCTGCCGTCGTGCTGGAAAGTCCAGGCATGGTAGGAGCAGCGGAAGAATTCGCCCGTGTTGCCGCTGCGGTCGCCGGCGATCATGTTGCCGCGGTGCGGGCAGCGGTTGTACAGCACTCCGACCTTTCCATCGGCGCCGCGCACCATGATCATCGGCTGGCGGCCGAGCTGCACCTGGTAGTAATCGCCGGCCTTGGGCACCTGGCTCTCGTGGCCGCAGTAGATCCACACGCGCTCGTGAATGCGCTGCATCTCGAGCTCGAAGATGGCCGGGTCGGTATACACCTCGCGCCGCACGCGGTCGGGCTCGACGTACTTGGACAGATCGGTTATGTGTTCCTGGAGCATGGCGGGTCCGGTCGTGGAGAACTCTGACCGGACGATTCTAACCAGAGGAGAAGCGGCCGTGAAAGTCATCGACGTGCACACTCACATGCTGAACCAGGCCTATCTCGGCCTGCTGAAGAAGCACGGCGGGGGCTACAAGGTGAAAAAGGTCGTGGGCGGCCAGACCGGCATCGTCAAGGACGGGGCGCCCTTCATGACGCTGATGCCGGGGATGTTCGACTACGAGCTGCGCATCCAGGCGATGGACCAGGCGGGGGTCGACATCGCCATCGTCACGCTGACCAGCCCGAATGTCTTCTGGGGCTCGGCACGAGCCAGCTTGGAAGTTTCTAAAATGATGAACAACGATATGGCGGCGCAGCAGCGCAGGTTCCCCGAGCGCATCCGCTTCATGTGCTCGCTTCCCTGGCAGCATGCCAAGCTCGCGGTGGCCGAGCTCAAGCGCGCCTGCGACGAGCTCGGCGCGGTGGGGGTGATGCAGCTGGCGAACGTCGACGGCGTCTCGCTCACCGACCGACGCTTCGCGCCGGTCTGGAAGGAGATCGACCGGCGCGGCCTGCCGGTGCTGATCCACCCGAGCGCGCCGCCCGGCACCAAGCAGCTCGACGTGATGAAGTACAACCTCATCGCCTCGGTCGGCTTCATGTTCGACACCTCGCTCGCGGTGAGCCGCATGATCTTCGACGGCTTCCTCGACCGCTACCCGAACCTGAAGATCATCGCCGCGCACGGCGGCGGCACGCTGCCCTACCTCGCCGGGCGCCTGGACATCTGCTTCGACAACATGCCGGCGTGCCGGGAGAGAATCTCCCAGAGCCCTTCGACGTACTTGAAACGGATCTACTACGACAGCGTGGTGTTCCAGCAGGAGTCGCTGGAGCTGGCGATCAAGGCCGGCGGCGCGGACAAAGTGCTGTACGGCTCGGACTATCCGCACAACATCGGCGACATGAAGGGCTGCCTCGCGCGCGTGGACGCCCTGCCGCCCGAGCAGCGAGACGCGGTGCGCGGCGGCAACGCCCTGCGCCTCTTCAAGCTCTGAGCTCGGGCATCACCTCGGTACTGAACAGCTCCAGCGAGCGCATCGCGTGCTGCGGCGCGATGTCGCCGAAGGAGAAAATGCAAAGCAGGTAATTTATCCCGGTGGCGCGTATCAGCGCCGCGAGCTTCCCGGCCACGCTGCCCGGCGTGCCGGTGATCAGGGGGTGGGCCGAATCCTCGGAGTAGGCCTCGGTGTTGTGCACCGGCGGCCGGCCGAGCTTGCGCGTGAGATGGTGCAGGTGCGCGTTCCACGTGGCGTGCGCCTGCTCGCCGATGCGCACCGCCTCCGATTCGTCTTGGGCCACCACCAGATGCTGGGTCTTGGCGAGGAACGGCGCGGCGACATGCGCGTTGTGGCGGCCGGGATCGTTCCGGTGGCGCTCCCACAGCTCGCGGTAGCGCTCGAAGAGCGGCCTGCAGTCGGCCAGCTTGCCCAGGAACGCGGTGTGATAGCCGTGGCGCGCGGTGAAGTCGATCGAGTCGCGGTTGGAGCTCGGAAACCACAGCGGCGGGTACGGGCGCTGGAACGGCTTCACGTGCAGCTCCGCGTCGCGGTAGGCGTAGTGTTTGCCTTGAAAATTCAATGTTTCACCGCGACAAGCGGCAAAAAACACCTCCAGCGTTTCGCGGTACTTTTCTCGCGACTCGTCGATGCTCTTCAAGCCGAAGATCTGCGACTCGATCGGCGACACGCCGCGGCCCACGCCGAGCTCCAGGCGCCCGCGCGAGAGCTGATCGAGCATGCAGACCTCGTGGTAGAAGCGGTAGGGGTTGTGCCAGGGCAGGCAGAAGGTCAGCGCCCCGGCGCGCAGGTGCCGCGTGCGCTGGAACAGCGCCGCCAGCAGCACGCTGGGTGAGCCGTCTATGGAGAGCGGCGTCCCCTGGTGCTCGGCCATGAAGAAGGCATGGAAGCCCGCCTGGTCGGCAGCCGCGGCCAGCGCCAGCTTGTGCTCATAGACCTCGGCCGGCGTGCGCTGCGAAGCCTCGATCCAGTCGAATAGCCCGAATTGCATCACACCCCCAGATAGCGGTGCCAGAGGCCGCGGTCGGCGTCGAGCTCGGCCGAGCTGCCCTGCCAGGCGACGCGGCCGCGCTCGATGATGGTGTGCCGGCCGGCGAGCTTCACCAGCCGCTCGATGTACTTGTCGATCACCAGGATGGTCTGGCCGGCGGCGCGCAGCCGCTCGAGGCATTTCCAGATCTCCTCGCGCACCAGCGGCGCGAGGCCCTCGGTCGCCTCGTCGAGGATCAGGAGGTACGGATTGGTCACCAGCGCACGGCCGATGGCGAGCATCTGCTGCTCGCCCCCGGAGAGCTGGTTGCCCATGTTGTCCACGCGCTCGGCGAGGCGCGGGAAGAATTCCAGCACCTTCTGGGGTATCCAGGGGTCGGCGCGGCCGCTGCGGTTTTCGGCGAAGGCCACGAGATGCTCGCGCACGCTGAGATTGGGAAAGATCTGCCGGCCCTCGGGCACCAGCGCGATTCCCAGGCGCGCGATGCGGTCGGGCGCCTCGCGCTCGATGCGCCGGCCGCGGAAGCTGATCGCACCGCCGCGGGCGCGGGTGAGGCCCATGATCGAGCGCACTGTGGTGGTCTTGCCCATGCCGTTGCGGCCCAGCAGCGTTACGGCCTCGCCCTCTTTGATTTCAAGATTTATCTTGAAGAGAACCTGGCTGGCGCCATAGGCGGTCTCCAGGTTGTCGACCTCAAGCAGCAAGCTCGTCTCCCAGGTAGGCGCGGCGCACTTCGGTATCGGCACGGATCTCCTCGGGGCTGCCCGTGGCGATCACGCGGCCGTTGACCATCACGGTGATGCGGTCTGCGAGGCGGAACACCGCGTCCATGTCATGCTCGACCAGCAGCACGGTCACCTTGGCGCGCACCCGGCCGATGAGCGAGATCATGCGCGCCGATTCCTCGGGGCCCATGCCGGCCATCGGCTCGTCCAGCAGCACCAGCTTCGGATGGGTCGCGAGCGCAAGCCCGACTTCCAGCGCGCGCTGCTCGCCGTGCGCCAGTGTCCCTGCCAAGGAGGAGGCCTTTTCCGAAAGACCGACTCCGGCGGCGATTGCGCGCGCCTCTTCGAACAGGGCGGCCTCCGCCGCCACCGGGCGCCAGAAGGAGAAGCTGGAGCCGCTGCGCGCCTGCACCGCGAGCGCGAGGTTGTCGAGCACGCTGAAGCGCTTGAAGATGCTGGTGATCTGGTAGCTGCGGGCGAGGCCCGCCTTGACGCGCTCGTGCTGCTTCGCCTTGGTGATGTCACTTCCCAGGAAGCCGATTTCCCCTGCGTCGGCCGCGAGGGCGCCGGAGATCTGCCCGATCAGCGTGGTTTTGCCTGCGCCGTTCGGTCCGATCAGTGCGTGGACTTCACCTTGCGCCACGTCCAGCGTGACGCGATCGGTCGCCACTACGCCGCCGAAGCGCTTCGACACGCCCTTCAGCTCAAGCACCGCGCCTCCTGGCGATGAGCCCGGCGATGCCCTGCGGCGCGAACAGGACCACCGCGAGCAGGATGGCGCCGACGGCCAATTGCCAGTGCATCGAATACGCACCCAGCATCTGGCTGCCGGACAGCGTCTCCTCCAGCGTAAGCAGCAGTACGGCGCCCAGCGGGCCGCCCCAGAAGCGTCCCACGCCGCCCAGGATCACCATGATCATGAGCGTGCCCGACTGGATCCAGTGCAGCAGGCTCGGGCTGACGTAGACCGACTGGTTGGCGATGAGCGCGCCGGCGAGCCCGGCGATCGCTCCGGAAATGACGAAGCAAAGCAGCTTGTAGCGGTAGACCGGGTAGCCGATGGCCGCCGCGCGCGTCTCGTTTTCGCGGATCGCCTCGATCACGCGCCCGAAGCGCGAGTGCACCAGGCGATGCAGCAGGTAGAGCACGCCGCCGAGCAGCGCGAGCACCAGGTAGTACCAGGCGAGGTCGCCGCGCAGGTCGACGCCGAACCCGCTCGAGCGCCCCGGCAGCGCCACGCCGTCGTCGCCCCCGTAGGCCTTCAGCGAGACAAAGACGTAGTACATCATCTGGGCGAAGGCCAGCGTGATCATGATGAAGTACACCCCGCGCGTGCGCAGCGACACGGCGCCGATGGCGAGCGCTGCGAGCGCGGCGACGCCGACGGCCGCCGGCCAGGCGAGCCACGCGCTCGACACGCCCTCCACGGCCAGGATGCCGACGATGTAGGCGCCGGCGCCGAAGAACGCGGCGTGGCCGAAGCTCACCATGCCGCCGTAGCCCAGCACCAGGTTCAGGCTCGCCGCTGCCATGGCGTAGATCAGCACCCGCGCGGCGAAGCTGATGTAGAACTCCTGGTCCATCGCCTGCATGGCGAGCGGAAACAGGCAGGCGAGCAGCGCGAGGACGATCGCCGGCTTCATCCGCGGGCGGGAAACAGGCCCTGGGGGCGCAGGAACAGCACCGCCGCCATGAGCACATAGATGAGGATGGAGCTGACCGAGGGCCCGAGGTTGGAAGCCACCTGCGGCCGGAAGATCAGGGCGAAGGCGATCGGCAGCAGCGAGCGCCCCATGGTGTCCACCAGCCCCACCAGCAGCGCTCCGACCAGCGCGCCGCGGATCGAGCCGATGCCGCCGATCACGATGACGACGAAGGCCAGGATTAGAATGTTTTCCCCCATGCCCACCTGCACGGCGAGAATCGGCCCGAGCATCGCCCCGGCGAGCGCGCACAGGGCCGCGCCCAGCGCGAACACCCCGGTGAACAGGCGCCGGATGTCCACGCCCATGGCGACGGCCATCTCGCGGTTGGAGGCGCCGGCGCGCACCAGCATTCCGACTCTCGTTCTCGTGACCAGTACATACAGCAGCAAGGCGACCGCGCTGCCGACGCCGATGATCACGAGCCGGTAGGAGGCGTATTGCACGCCGCCGGGCAGCTCGACCGGGCCGGTCAGCCCAGCCGGGGCGTTGAGCATGATGGGCTGCGAGCCCCAGATGAGCCGCACCAGCTCGTTGGCGATGAGGATGATGGCAAAGGTGGCGAGCACCTGCGCGAGGTGGTCGCGCTCGTAGAGCCGGCGCAGCACCGAGACTTCGAGCGCCGCGCCCACCAGCGCGGTGGCGGCGAGCGCCAGGGGCAGGGCCGCCCAGAACGAGCCCGTGGCCTGCGCGAAGCTCGCCATGAGGTAGGCGCCGATCATGTAGAGCGAGCCGTGCGCAAGGTTGATCATGTCCATGATGCCGAACACCAGCGTCAGCCCGGCGGCGAGCAGGAACAGCATCAGCCCGAACTGCAGGCCGTTCAGCAGCTGCTCGAGAAACAGGATCCAGGACATGGCAAGAAAAAGGGGGTGAGGCCGCTCGCCTCACCCCCGCAGCTCACGCGCCCGCGCCTACTTCATCGCGCATTCTTTCGCCCAGAAATCGACATGATCGTTCAGCACCGTGCCGATCTTCTTGTTGACGATGCGGCCTTGCGCGTCCTTCGCCACCACGCGCACGTAGTAGTCCTGGATCGGCGTGCCGTTGTTCGCCACCTTCCATTCGCCGCGCGGTGTCTTCAGCCGCGCCGGTGCGTTCATCAGCGCGCTGCGGAACGCCTTGACGTCCTCGACCTTGCCTTTCGCGGCGCGCACCGCCGCATCGATCACCAGCGCCGCGGTGTAGCCCTGCTCGGCGAACAGCGACGGGATGCGCTTGTGCTCCTTCTCGAAGGCGGCGACGAATACTTTGTTCGCCTCGTTGTCGAGATCGTAGGCCCAGTGCGAGGTATCGAACAGCCCGAGCATCGGCTCGCCGACGGCGCGCACCACGTCCTGGTCCGACACGAAGCCCGGTACCACGAGCTGGATGTCCTTCGACAGGCCGGCGGCGACGAACTGCTTGATGAAGTTGATGCCCATGCCTCCGGGCAGGAACGCGTACAGCGTGTCGGGATTCGCGGCGCGCAGCTGCGCCAGCTCCGCCGCGTAGTCGAGCTGGTTCAGCTTGGTGTAGACCTCGGCCACGATCTTGCCCTTGTAGCCGCGCTTGAACCCGGTGAGCGCGTCCTTGCCCGCCGGGTAGTTCGGCGCCATGAGATAGGCGTTCTTGTAGCCTTTGGACGTGGCGAAATGCCCGGCCGCCTCGTGGTGCCCCTCGTTCGGCCACGATGCCGAGAAGAAGTAGGGGCTGCAGCCCTTGCCGGAGATGGACGTCGGCGTCGAGTTCGGCGCCACGTAGAACAGCTTCGCCTGCTCGATGGTGGGCCATACCGCGATCATCACGTTGGAGAACACGACGCCGGTCATCAGGTTCACCCGGTCGCGGCGTATCAGGCGCTCGGTGAGCTGCTTGCCGACTTCAGGGTTGAGCTGGTCGTCGGCGAACACCACCTCGGTCGGCAGCCCGCCCAGCCTGCCGCCCGCCAGCTTCAGCGCGAGATTGAAGCCGTCGCGGATCTCGATGCCGATGCTCGCGGCGGGGCCGGACAGCGTCGACAGAAAACCGATCTTGAGTTCGTTTGCGGCCTGAGCGCTGAACGCGGCCGCGGCGGCTGCGATGGCCGCGGTGGCAGCGACGGTTCTGATTCGCATGGGCTTCCCCTCCTCCAAATGATTAGAATAGCACCGTGCCTTTCCGAGCGCGCAATCCGGCAGCGGCTGCGCTTGGCGGCGTCGTCGATGCCGCCGCGGTGAAGCGCCGCGCGCTGGAGCTCGGCGCGGACCTCGCCGGCATCGCGTCCGCGGACACGCTCAACGCTTTTCCGCCAGACCCGCGCTGGCCGCAGACGCCCGAGCGCATCTCGCGCTACGTGAGGAGCGTGATTGTGCTGGTGCAGCGCATCCCGGCGGGCGCCTTCCGCGCCAAGACCAATGTGCCGGTGCAGTACATGGACATGCTGGTGCTGCGCAAGATGGACAAGGTCGCCTATCGCCTGGCGAGCGAGCTGGAGCGCCTCGGCCACCCGAGCTTCGTCACCGCGGCGCAGGAGACCGACTGGAGCTACAAGCGCGCTTCCTACGGCAGGCTTTCCACGCGCCACCTCGGCGTCGAGGCGGGGCTCGGCACGCTCGGCCTGGAGGTCAACATCCTGACGCCCGAGTTCGGGCCGCGCATCTATCTCACCGGCGTCCTGACCGAGCTCGAGCTCGAGCCCGACCCGCGCATCACCGAGCAGGTCTGCATCGGCGAATCGTGCAGCCGTTGCCTGCATTCGTGCCCGCCGAACGCGGTGCTGCACTGGGGCATCGACAAGCGCGCGTGCGCCACCGAGGCGCAGGAATTCGGCTTCATGACCATGCTCCAGTTCATGGAGCGGGTGATCGAGGCTGCGCCCGACGAGCGCGCGCGGATGCTGAAGACCCGCGATCTTTTCGGTTTCTGGCAGGGCCTGCTGCGCGTGGTGGGCTCGTTCGGCGACTGCCCGCGCTGCCTCGCCGTCTGCCCGGTGGGCAATGATTATCACGCCCATCTCGCCGATGTGCAGAAGCACATCCCCGAGAAGACGCCGCAGACCGTGGCGATCGCCAAACGGTTCAAAGAGGCGCGCGCCGCCGGAGAGCCGATCGCCGGACTGTCCGAATGGAACGTGCGCTGGGTCGGGGAGGAAGGCTACAAGGGGATCGTTGCCCGCCAGCTGCAGGAGTTCAAAAAACGCCAGAATGAAATTTCATAAGAAACCCCTCGCGGCCGAAGCGATAAAGAGCAAGGCGAAGGAGCTCGGGGCCGACCTGGTCGGCATCGCCGACGGTGCGGCGATCGACGCCTCGCACATCACCGATCTCGACGCCGGGCGCGTCATCGTGCTGGCGAAGCGCCTCAACGAGGGCGTGGCGCGCATCCAGCGCTGGGACGAC
>CAZJJC010000273.1:0-5105 GCA_964546195.1 uncultured Enterobacteriaceae bacterium
GAATACGCCACCGACCTGCTGCCGATTCTGGATCCGAAAACGCACAAGGTGAGCACCTTCAAGGCGCCGGTGGGTCCGGAGACGCCGGAGGCGCTCGGGCCGGGCCATGCGGCGATCGAAAAGCCGCTGCAGCCCTCGCCCTACTGGGGCGAGGAGAAGCTGTGGGATTCCAAGGCCAACAACCACAACTCGATGTTCGACCGCGAGGGCCGGCTGTGGCTCGCGGCGGCGGTGCGCGGCCCGAACAATCCGTCGTTCTGCGGCAAGGGCTCGGATCATCCGTCGGCGAAGGCGCACCCGCTCGAGCGCAACGTGCGCCAGCTCGCCGTGCTCGACCCGAAGACGATGAAGTACACCCCGGTCGACACCTGCTTCGGCTCGCACCACCTCCAGTTCGGCTACGACGCGGACGACACGGTGTGGACGAGCGGCGCCGGCCCGGTGGTGGGCTGGGTCAACACGAGGCAATTCCTGCAGACCGGCAATGCGGCGGCCTCGCAGGGCTGGTCGCCCATGGTGCTCGATACCAACGGCAACGGCCGGCGCGACCAGCACACCGAGCCCGACCAGCCGATGGACGGCGCGAAGGACATGCGCGTCACCGGCGGCTCGGGCACCTACGCGGTCATGCCGAATCCGGCCGACGGCTCCATCTGGTACACCGTGGGCGTGTTCGCCGGCCGCGGCGGGGTGCTGCGGTTCGATCCCAGGACGCAGCTCTCCGAGATCTTCTACGTGCCCAAGCCGGGCTTCGGGCCGCGCGGCGGGGACATCGACAGGAACGGCGTCGTATGGGTGTCGCTGGGCAGCGGGCACCTCGGCAGCTTCGACCGGCGCAAGTGCAAGGCGCCGCTCAACGGCGCCAAGGCGACGGGCGATCATTGCCCCGAAGGCTGGGCGTTCCACCAGTACCCGGGCCCGGGCTTCCAGGGCCTCGGGGAAAACAGCGCCGAGTCGAGCTATTACACCTGGGTCGACCAGCACAACACCTTCGGCCTGGGCGAAAACGTGCCGATGTCGACCGGCAACCTCAACGACGGGCTGATCGCCTTCAAGGACGGCCGGATGATCGTGCTGCGCGTGCCCTACCCGATGGGCTTTTATGCCAAGGGGTTCGATGGCCGCATCGACGACGCGAATGCCGGCTGGAAGGGCCGCGGACTGTGGACGACCAGCGGCGACCGCACGCCCTGGCTGAGGGAGGGCGGCAAAGGCAGCCTGCCGCTCGCCGTGCACTTTCAGCTCAGGCCCGATCCGCTCGCGCGCTGAAGCGGTTTTCTTAAGCGGCCCTTAAGGCTGCGCCTTGCATGCTGGGAGGCCGATGGAACACTGGTCAGACCGTAACGACAATCCGTACGTGAGGCGCGCCGAGCCGTCGTCCACGCCCTGGTGGCTGTTGCTGCTGATGGTCGTCCTCCTGGGCGCCGGCGCCGGCTACTACTTCTGGACGCAGCGCGAGGCACAGCCGCCGGCGCCGCTCGTGACCCCCGAGCCGCCCGCCGAAGCGGCGCCGCAGGCAAGCGCGGAGCCCGCGGTGCGCTTTCCGGTGCCTGCAGCCGAAGAAGAACCGGCCAAGCCGCTGCCCACGCTGGAGAACAGCGACGCGATGATGCGCGAGTCGGTGACCGGGCTGGTGGGCCGCAAGGCCTTCGAGGCGCTGGTGCATCCCACGCAGCTCATCCGCCGCATCGTCGCTACGGTCGACAACCTGCCGCGCGAGACCGCTCCGGCGCGCGTGATGCCGCTCGCGCCGGTTCCGGGCCAATTCAGCCCCGGCGCCGGCAACTCAGCGCGTTACGCGCCCTATGTGCGCGTGTTCGATTCGCTCGACTCGCGCGCGCTGGTGCAGCGCTATATCGAGTCCTATCCGCTGTTCCAGCGCGCCTACGCCGAGCTCGGCTTCCCGCAGCGCAACTTCAACGACCGCCTGGTGGAAGCCATCGACGACCTGCTGGCCGCTCCCGAGCTCGCCGGCCCCCCGGAGCTCGCTCAGCCCAAAGTCCTGTACGAGTTCGCCGACCCGGATCTCGAGGGGCGCTCGGCCGGACAGAAGATCATGATGCGCATGGGCAGCGAGAACGCTGCGCGCGTGAAGTCCAAGCTGCGCCAGATCCGGCGCGAGCTGGTTCAGCGCTGAGCGGTGCGCGCCAGCGCGTAGACGTTGTCGTCGGGCCGCGGGGCATGGGCGGCGCGCTGGCCTTCCACCCATTCGACGATCGGCATGAACTGCTGGCATTCGGCCATGGAGGCCGAAGGCGCCATCTCGAAGATGCCGAAGCCGGCTTCCACGGCTTTCAGGTACACGTCCGAATCGATCAGCCGCGCGGTGAGCGTCAGCTCGAGCGACTCGAGGAACCAGTCGAGCGGCTGGTAGCGCGGCATCGACCTGCGCACCTTGTTCGCCACGATCGCCACCGGCAGGTTGCGCACCGCCATTTTTCCGGTGTGCAGCACTTCGCGGATGAAGTTCGCGGTCGCATGCAGGTCGATCGCCGAGGGCGGGACCGGCACGATGATGCAGTCGGCGCGCTCGAGCATCTCCTGGAGCAGGGTGCCGGAGGCGCCGGCGGGGGCGTCGATGATGAGCTGGCGGGTTTCGGCGGGCACGTACATCGCCATGCTGCGCAGGCGGTTGCCCTTCGGGCGGGCCGCGTTGGCGCCGTGGATCCTGTTGGCGTGCGGCGGGCGCAGGCGCAGCCAGTTCAGGCTCGACCCCTGCGGGTCGTAGTCCATCACCGTGGTGGGGACGTTACAGGCGGCGAAGTAGCTTGCCAGATTGAGCGTGACGGTCGTCTTGCCCGACCCGCCCTTGGGATTCAGCACCAGCGTTGTGTTCATTCTTGTCAGAGGGTGACCATCCCTTCTTCTTCAATTCGCTGATCATCATGCTATCGCTCCGAAGGAAAAGCAAGCGTCGCGTGTACGTTTCTTGAAGCGGATTCGGATGATCGTCACGGAAAAATTCGCCGCAGACGGCGTGAAAGACGGCAAAAACTGCCAACTAGTACGTCGCCACGGCGGGGTCCCGCCGTTAAGGTTGCCGCATGGGGACACGGGGGATTCCGAGGCGCTTGATCACTTGCGCGGTTATCGCGGCCATGCCGCTGCTGGCGGGCTGCGAGACGCTGTCCCTGACCGCGCTGGGCATCGGCGGCTCGGCCGTGGTGACCCAGAAGATGAACGGCACTCCGTCGCGCACCTTCACCCTGCCGCTTTACATGGTGCGCACGGCTTCGATCAGCGCGCTCAGGCGCATGGGCATCGAGATCAAGGCCGACGAGGGCCTGAAGCAGCTCGACAACCGGGAAGTCATCCGCGCCAGCGCCGGCGGCCGCGAGATCGAGGTCCAGCTCGAGTCCATCACCCCGCAGGCCACCCGCATGCGGGTCGTGGCGCGCAACGGCGGCTTCTTCTACGACGGCGCCACCGCGACCGAGATCATCGTGCAGACCGAGAAGGGCCTGGGCGTCTAGACGCCGGCTGCGCCCGCGCCGATCATGGCGCATGCGCGAGCTTATAGAGCAGGCCGAGCGCGTCGCGGCGCTCCTGCAAGCCCGAAAAGAGACGGTTGCCGTTGCCGAATCCTCCGCCGGCGGCCTGATCACGGCTGCGTTGCTGGCGGTGCCGGGCGCATCGGCTTACTGCCTGGGCGGCACGGTCATCTACACCCGGCAGGGCTGGGAAGCGCTGCGCGGCTTCGACGAGAAGCTGCTGGGCGGTTTTCGCTCCGCCACCGAGGCGAACGCGCGCATCAGGGCGCGCTTTATCCGCGAGCGCATGTCGGCAAGCTGGGGCATCGGCGAGACCGGCGCCGCCGGACCGACCGGCAACCGCTACGGCGACCCCGCCGGCCATGCCTGCCTCGCCGTTTCGGGCCCCAGCGAGCGCGCCATCACGCTGAGAACCGGCAGCAGCGACCGGCTGGCCAACATGCACCGCTTCGCCGGCGCCGCCTTGCAGCTATTGCTGGATGCGTTAGGCTGACAAGCATGCCCGTCTACGTCGAAGGCGCCCTGATCGGACTCGCCCTGGCAGCGTTCCTGGTGCTGGGGGAGTACGTGGCGGTCAGGAAAGGCGCGAGGGACCGGGCGGCGCGCTTGCACCGCAAGGTGGAAATCGACCCGAGCGAGACGAGCCGCATGCGCTCGATCGCGACCTTCGCGATCCTGCTGCCGCCGGGTTTCGCCCTCGCCTGGTGGCTCCTCTGGGGTTGACCGCCGCAATCTGCTATCGTCACGCCTTTTTCCGGAGCCAGAATGAAACGCAAGTACGGAGCCGCGCTGTCCCGCGAGACCGAGGCGGAGAAAGGCCAGCGCCTGCGCGCGAAGGAAATGAGCGACAACAGCAACAATTACGGCTCCTTGTCCCGGAAAGGGGCGATCTCGCGCGGCAAGAAGCGCGGCAAGGCATACCGGGCGGGCGGCAAGTAGCAGCGGCTAAGCTTGGCTGCTGAATCGTCCGCCACGCCGTATGTGCTGGTGGCGCTGCTGCTGCTGGTGGTCGCGCTGCTCGGCCTCGCCATCTGGTCGATCAAGCGCCACAAGGATCCCAGCCTCGACATCCGCACCGACCTGCCGCTCGAGGCGCTGATCGGGTCGCTGTCCGGCCTGTCGCTCGGCATGCCCATCGAGGGCAACTCGGTCGAAGTCCTGGAGAATGGCGCCTTCTTCGACGCGCTGCTGGAGGAAGTCGCTGCCGCCCGCCGGTCGGTGCACTTCGAGACTTTCCTGTGGAAGGACGGCGAGCTCGGCCGGCGCATCGCGCATGCGCTCGCCGAGCGCGCGAGCGCGGGCGTGCAGGTGCGCGTGCTGGTGGACGCGCAGGGCGGCAAGAAAATGGGCAAGGCCGTGCGGCGGCAGATGACCGAGGCGGGTTGCAGGCTGGCCCTTTATCACCGCCGCGTCCTCAAGAACATCGGCGTGATCAACGAGCGCGACCATCGCAAGATCACGGTGGTCGACGGTCGCGTCGCCTTCATCGGCGGCCACTGCATCGTGGACGAATGGCTGGGCGAGGCGCAGGACAGCGAGCATGTGCGCGACCTGTCGGTGCGCCTGCGCGGGCCGATCGTGCACGCGGTGCAGGCCACTTTCAGCGAGAACTGG
>CAZJJC010000274.1:0-4032 GCA_964546195.1 uncultured Enterobacteriaceae bacterium
GGCTAGCTTTTCTCGGCGACTGCTTGGTACACGACGAAGCGCCGTTCTTGCAGATTCCGAATGTTGTTCTCGAACTTGGCCTTCGCGGTACTGCCCATCAGCAAGTGAAGCCCGAGCGGCGGCGGACCTGACAGCTTCAGCTTCTCGATGACCGCAACGAACCAGTCCAACGAGGCCTGGCTCTTGTCCTCCCAGTCGCGAATCGAGAAGCCTAATTCTTCAAGGATTCCTCGCACTGCCTCGGGCACGGCAAGAAAACTGATCGAGCTGTCCTCTGCCCATGGCACAGGATAGTGCAATGAGCCGCCGTCACCCTGAAAAATATCGTGGAAGAGCAAACGACCGCGGGGCGCAAGGACGCGGGCGATCTCGGCATAGAACGCCCGCTTGTCCGCAATGTTCATTTGCACGTGCTCCGTCCAGACGACGTCGAAAGTGCCATCGTCGAACGGCATGTCCAGCGCGCTGCACTGGCGACACTCGACCCTCTGCTTGAGCCCTACCAAATCCGCGAGGGTATTGGCGACGTCCACATACTCCTTTGTCAGGTCGATTCCAGTCGCTTGGCACTGGTGTTCGGACGCAAGATAGCGCACTGAACCCCCGAGACCACACCCGACATCCAGTACGCGTAGTCCAGGCTTAAATGGGGCGCGACTCGCGAGTTCAAGTGTTGCCTCCCGGCCTCGTATGTGAAACTCATCAACCGGGGCGAGATCAGCAGGGACAAGCTTTGCAGTATCTTTTCCCATCTTCCGAAGAGCACTCAGGATGGAGTTGAGGATCTCTCCGCGAGCATAGTGGCTTTCGACATGCTCATGCGCGTTTTCCATGGGCCTCCTTCGTACGTTGATCGGCGCAGAAAATCACCTGCGCACCTCGCCCCCTTTTGCATCGATAGATTACGCCGGGAGTCATAGGCGGGAAAAGGAGTCAGTGGCGCGGACCGGGCGTGCGCCCGGTTCGGATTGGGGCTCTGACCCCGATTTTGAGGCCGATTGCGCGACGCCTAGGCGTGGCCGTGCTTTTTCTGCTGCTGGCGCTCGAGGGTGGCGGGGACGGAGAGCTGGCGCAACTGGTCGATGGCGTCGGCGAGGCCGGTGACGATCTGGTCGACGCCGGCCTCGCGCAGGCGCGCCTGGGCCTTTTCGGTGTTCTCGCTGGTCCACAGCGCGACCAGGACCTTGAGCTCGGGGAAGCGCTGCTTGAGCCGCTTGCACAGGTAGGCCGCATGGCTCGCGGCGCGCGGCGGCATGGCGGAGATGCACGCGAGCCTGCAGCCCTCCTTGCCGATGAAGTCGAGCATCTCGCCGGCGAGCAGCGGGAACGGGCTCACGCGCGGGTTGAACTCGGCGGCGGGCAGCACGCGGGCGAGGACCAGCGCCGCGACGTGGTCGGCTTCGTCGTGCGCCGGCAGGACGCACAGGGGCGCGAGCGCGCGGCGCGTTGCGGCAGCGGGCTCGCGCGGGTTCTTCCTGTCTTCGACGTACTCGACGATGTGGCGCGTGGTGTCGAAAATGAAGCGCTGGTGCCGCTCGTCGAGCGCTCCGGCGTGCCGGTCCTGCTCGGCGAGGCCCAGCGCGGGAATCACGACGCGCTCGTGCAGCGCGGCGAGGCCGTGCTCGTTGGCGAAGTCCTCGGCGAGGTCCTCGGCTTCGTCCTGGTCCATGGCGACCAGGCGCTGGTAGAAGCGCTCCTCGGGGGCAAGCACCGGCTCGACGCCGAGCAGCACGTTGAGAAACCCGAACTCGGGGAGGTAGCGCCCCATGACCGCCACGCACACGGTGAGCGGCATGGCGAGCAGCAGGCCGACCGGGCCCCACAGCCAGGTCCAGAAGAGCACCGCGGCGATCACCGCGATCGGCGAGAGCCCGGTGCTGCGGCCGTAGAGCCAGGGCTCGGCCACGTACACCAGGACGAGCTCCAGCGCGACGAACACGCCGAGCACCCACGCGATCTCTGACCAGCCATCGGAGATGGCGAAGGCGAGGACGGTGGGCATGGCGACGGCGATCCATACTCCCGCGTAGGGGATGAAACGCAGCAGCACGGCGAGCAGGCCCCACAGCATGGCGTTCGGGATGCCGATGAAATACAGCGCGACGCCGAACGGGATGCCGAAGCAGGCGTTGATCACGAGCTGCATGAACAGATAACGGCTCACCCGGAAGGACGCTTCGCCCAGCGCCTGCGTGGTGACGTTGATGCGCCGCGCGCCGATCAAGCCTATGAGGCGCTCGCGCATGTTCTCCCGGTGCAGCAACATGAGGATGGTGAACACGATCACCGCGAGCGCGGTGCCCGCCGGCTGGGCGAAGGGCGCGACGTACTCGATGAGCTGCGCATAGGGCGAATCGGGCGACTCGACCACCGGCAGCGGCTTCTGCGGCGTCGGGTCGGCCTGCTGCTCGAGGTCGCGGATCGCCTCGGCCGCGCGGCTGAGCCGCCCCTGGCTGGGGGATTTCAGGTAGCGGATCTTTTCGACGATGTTGGCGCGGTATTCCGGCAGTCTCGCGGCGAGCGACACCGCCTGGTCCCCGGCCACCCAGCCCACGGCGCCGATCACCGAGAACCCCAGCACCACCACGACGAGCGTGGAGAGCACGCGGCCGAGCTTCCAGCGCTCCAGGCGCCGCACCGCCGGCGCGAGCAGGAAGGAAAGCAGGATGGCGAGCGCGAAGGGAATCAGCACCTCGCGCGCGAAGTACAGCACCGCCGCCACGACCAGCAGGGCGACGAGCGACGAGGCGCGCATGGCTAGGTGAGCTGGAACAAGAGCAGCGAGCGCGCCGTGACTTCGTAGACGTGGCCGGCCGGAAACTGCGGGTCTTCGGTGCTGTCGGGGAAGTTGGTGTCGGCGCGCAGCGTCCAGCCGCTGCCGCCGTTGACCGGGGGCAGCGTGAACCTCACCATGTCCTGCCACGGGTTGAAGGTGATGAACAGCGTGGCTTCCTCGCCGCGCTTGCGGATGCCGGTCGGCTGCGCGCGGCCGTCGAGCAGCATCCCGAAGCAGCGGTTGTTGGCGTCGTCCCACTGCTCCTGGCGCATCTCCTCGCCGGTGGCGTTGATCCAGGTGACGTCCTTCACCTCGAGCGCCTCGTTGTACTCGCCCGTCAGGTACCTGGCCCTGCGAAGAACGGGATACCGATGGCGCAGGCCGATGAGCTTCTGCACGAAGCGGATGAGGCGCTGCGCGCGGTCGTCGTGGCTCCAGTCCACCCAGCTGATCTCATTGTCCTGGCAGTAGGCGTTGTTGTTGCCGCCCTGCGAGTGGCCGAACTCGTCGCCCGCGAGCAGCATCGGCGTTCCCTGGGAAAGCAGCAGCGTGGCGAGCAGGTTCTTCATCTGGCGCTTGCGCAGGGCGCGGACCGGCTCGTCCACGTCGGGGCCCTCGGCGCCGTGGTTCCACGAGCGGTTGTGCGAATGGCCGTCGCGGTTGCCCTCGCCGTTGGCCTCGTTGTGCTTGTCGTTGTAGCTGACCAGGTCGTTCAGCGTGAAGCCGTCGTGCGCGGTGATGAAGTTGACGCTCGCCCACGGCTGGCGGCCGCGGCGCTTGAAGATGTCGGGCGAGCCGCATAGGCGCGGCGCCAGCGCCTTGGGCAGCGCCTCGCAGCGCCAGTAGTCGCGCACGGTGTCGCGGAACTGGTCGTTCCACTCCGCCCAGCCCGGCGGGAAGCCGCCCACCTGGTAGCCGCCCGGCCCGCAGTCCCAGGGCTCGGCGACGAGCTTTACTTTGTGCAGCACCGGGTCCTGCATCAGCGCCTTCATGAAGCCGTTGTGGGTGTCGAAGCCGCCGGGGTCGCGCGCGAGGATGGTGCCGAGGTCGAAGCGGAAGCCGTCGACGTGCATCTCCTGCGCCCAGTAGCGCAGGCTGTCGCACACCATCTGGATGACCACCGGGTGCGAGAGATTCAGCGTGTTGCCGGTGCCGGTGTCGTTGATGTAGGAGCGCTTCTTGTCCGGCATCAGCCGGTAATAGGAAGCGTTGTCGATGCCCTTGAACGAAAGCGTGGGGCCCAGCTCGTTGCCTTC
>CAZJJC010000275.1:0-6159 GCA_964546195.1 uncultured Enterobacteriaceae bacterium
CGGTCGGGGTAATGAAGCCGAAGCCTTTGGAGTCGTTGAACCACTTAACAGTGCCAGTAGCCATGGATCTACTTCCTGTGATGTGCCGCGACGATTCCGGGCGCGACGAAGCCGGGCATGACGATCAAGGAAGTGATTTGACTGCCACTAAGGACGCCGCGCACGGCGTGCGAGCGTTTGCTGCTGCGGCGGTTGTGCTGGTGCAAATTCGCTGCCTGATGAATCGTTGCGGGGCGATCTTATCATCTTTTGCGCGATTTCAAGGGGGGGCTTTTGTGCGGCGGCAAGGGCAGCGCGGTCTGGTATTTGACTTGCTTCAGCGCGAAGCTCGACTTGATGTTGCCCACTCCCGGCACGCGCGACAGGAACTCCAGGATGAAGCGCTCGAACGCCGGCACGTCGGCCACCAGCACGCGCAGCAGGTAGTCGGCATCGCCGGTCATCAGGTAGCACTCCATGACCTCGGGCCGCTCGCGCACCGCCTTTTCGAAGGTCTCGAGCGCGGCCTCGATCTGCTTCTCCAGCGTCACCTGCACCAGCACGCTGACCGTGAGGCCGAGCTTCTTCGGGTCGAGCAGCGTCACGTAGCGGGCGATGAGGCCTTGCTCTTCCAGCGCCCGGACGCGGGCGAGGCAGGGCGAAGGCGACAGGTTGGCCGCCTTGGCGAGCTCGACATTCGAGACGCGGGCGTCGTGCTGCAGGCGCTCGAGGATTCTCAGGTCGATGGCGTCCATGGCAGCATAATATGCCGTGGTTGGGTCTTCTTGCAGTAAGAAACAACAGCAAATTCCGGGGCGTGCGGGCTACCATGCCACGATGACCGACCTTTCCGCCATCGTTTCTTCCTCGGCCTTCTGGCGCGTGAATGCGCCCGACGCCGATCCCGCCGAGACGCGCGTGTGGGTGGCGGCCTTCGCCGCCGTGGTCGACGCCGTGGGGCGCGAGCGCGCCACCTTCCTGCTGCGCAAGCTCCTGGACCATGCCCGCGCACGGCGCGTGCCGCTCCCGCCGGTACTGAACACGCCGTACAAGAACTCGATCGCCCTTGCCCACCAGCCGCAATTCCCGGGAAACCTGGAGCTGGAGCAGCGCCTGTCGTCGATCGTGCGCTGGAACGCGCTCGCCATGGTGGTGCGCGCCAACCGCGCGCATGCCGAGCTCGGCGGCCACATCGCGAGCTATGCCTCGGCGGCGGACCTGTTCGAAGTGGGCTTCAACCATTTCTTCAGAGCCGATGACCTGGTGTATTTCCAGCCGCATTCGGCGCCGGGGGTCTATGCGCGCGCTTTTCTGGAGAACCGTTTAACCGAAGAGCAGCTCGATCACTATAGAAGAGAAACCCAGGGCAAAGGCCTGTCGTCCTACTGCCACCCGTACCTGATGCCCGAGTTCTGGCAGTTCCCCACCGGCTCCATGGGCCTCGGGCCGCTCAGCGCCATCTACCAGGCGCGCTTCATCCGCTACCTGGAGCACAGGAAACTCCTTCAGGAAAAGAAGGCAAAGGTCTGGACGTTCGTCGGCGACGGCGAGATGGACGAGCCCGAAGCGCTCGCCGGCCTGTCGCTTGCCGCGCGCGAAGGCCTCGACAACCTGATCTTCGTGGTCAACTGCAACCTGCAGCGGCTGGACGGCCCGGTGCGCGGCAACGGCTCGATCGTGCAGGAGCTGGAAGGCCTGTTCGCCGGAGCCGGCTGGAACGTGCTCAAGCTCCTGTGGGGCTCGGATTGGGACGCGCTGTTTGCGCGCGACGAGGACGGCGTGCTGCTCAAGCGCCTTCACGAGACGGTCGACGGCGAGTTCCAGACCTACGCCGCCACCGACGGCCGCTTCAACCGCGAGCATTTCTTCAACAAGTACCCCGAGCTGCAGCAGCTCATCAGTGGCATGAGCGACGCCGACATCGACCGCCTGAAGCGCGGCGGGCACGACCCGGTCAAGATCTTCGCCGCGTACCACGCGGCCGCGCACCACAAGGGCCAGCCGACGGTGATCCTCGCGCAGACGAAGAAAGGCTACGGCATGGGCCTGGGCGGCCAGGGCAAGATGGGCACGCACCAGCAGAAAAAGCTCGACGACGCCGCGTTGCGCGAGTTCCGCGACCGCTTCGCCCTGCCGCTGTCGGACGAGGATGTGGCGCAGCTGCGCTTCTTCAAGCCCGGGCCCGACAGCCCGGAGATGAAGTATCTGGAGGCGCAGCGCAAAGCGCTGGGCGGCTATGTTCCGTCTCGAAAGAAGGATTGCCCGCAAGTCCCGGTCCCCCGGCTTTCTTCCTCCGAAAGAACCCAGTCCACCACCATGGTGTTCGTGCAGCTGCTCAGCCAGCTGCTGAAGGACCCGCAGCTCGGCCCGCGCCTCGTGCCGATCGTCGCCGACGAGGCACGTACCTTCGGCATGCAGACCCTCTTCCGGCAGGCGGGCATCTATTCCGCCGTGGGCCAGCTCTACGAGCCCGAGGACCATGAAGAGCTGCTGTACTACCGCGAGGCCAAGGACGGCCAGATCCTGGAGGAAGGCATCACCGAGGCGGGCGCGCTGTCGTCGTGGCTCGCCGCGGCGACTTCATACTCGACGCACGGCCTGCCGATGCTGCCGTTCTACATCTACTACTCCATCTTCGGCTTCCAGCGCGTCGGCGACCTGGTGTGGGCCGCGGCCGATTCTCGCGCGCGCGGCTTCCTCATCGGCGGCACCGCCGGGCGCACTACGCTCGCCGGCGAGGGCCTGCAGCACCAGGACGGCTCGTCGCATCTCGTCGCCTCGACCATCCCGAACTGCCGCGCCTACGACCCGTGCTTCGGCTACGAGCTCGCCGCAATCGTCGAGGACGGCGCGCGCCGCATGCTGCAGGCGCAGGAGGACGTCTTTTATTACGTCACGGTCGCGAACGAGAACTACCCGCATCCGCCGATGCCGGAAGGCGCCCAAGCGGGCATCTTGAAGGGAATGTATCTATTCAGAAAATCGGACGAGGCGACGGTGCAGTTGATGGGAAGCGGGCCAATACTGCGCGAGGCGGTTGCTGCCGCGGACATCCTTCAGAAAGACTGGGGGGTAGAAGCGAACGTGTGGAGCGTGACCTCGTTCACCGAGCTGCGGCGCGAGGGCATGGAAGTCGAGCGGGCCCGCCGTCTGGGCGGTGATGGGGAATCCTGGGTTGGAAAATCTCTCAAAAAAATGAGCGGACCGGTGGTCGCCGCGAGCGACTACGTCGCCGCCGTGGCCGATCTCATCCGGCCGTACGTACCCGGGAAATATGTCGCGCTGGGCACCGACGGCTTCGGCCGCAGCGACACGCGAGCGGCGCTGCGCGCGTTCTTCGAGGTGGATGCCCGCAGCATCGCGCTCGCGGCGCTCGCCGCGATGGACCACCCCTCAGTCGCGCACGCCCGGAAGCGTTACGGGATCGACGCCGCGCTCCGGCCGCCCTGGCAGCGGTAACGGCTTTTCCGCTTTCTCCTGAATGACCGGCGGGGGCAGCTGCAGCACAGGCTGCTCGGCTGCGGCGCGCATGCGCTCGTAGGGCCGCAGCTGCCGCGCCACCTCGGGGTCGGCATCGAGCGGCTGGCCGACCTGCGGTTCCAACGGGGGTCGGTTCGAAGAAAACTGCGCGGCACGCCGATCGAGCTCGATGAGCGCGCGCTGAATTTCACGCTCGTGCGGATGCTGCGCCAGGCAGCCGAGCGGAAAGAGCAGTACCGCGGCGAGGAGCCTGACCATGGCCCTAGTGTACGCTCGCGCGCGTGATTTATCTGAAGCTCACCCTCATGGGCGTGTTCTGGAGCGGCGTGTTCCCCGCGATCAGCATCCTGCTCAAGAGCATGGGACTGTTCAGCTCGGTGTTCCTGCGCTTTGCCTGCGCGACGCTGGTGCTGTTCGTGCTCCTGTGGCTGCGCGGGCGCCGGCTGCCGCGGCTCTCGCCGCGCGAGCTGGTGCTCGTCGTCGGCCTCGGGCTGCTCGGCATCACCTTCTACAACACGCTGTTCACCGCGGGCCTTGCCCTGGTCGAGGCGAGCCGCGCGGCGCTCATCGTGCCGACCAACCCGGCGTTCACCGCGCTTTTTGCCGCGCTGCTCCTCAAGGAGCGGCTCGGCCGCACGCGCGCCGTGGGCGTGGGCCTGTGCGTCCTGGGCGCGCTGTGGGTGCTCAGCCGCGGCGACCCGCGTTCCTTCACCCGCCTGGAGTTCGGCGTCGGCGAGCTGATCCTCGTGCTGTGCATCTTCATGTGGAGCGCGTACACGCTGCTCGGGCGCGTCGCGCTTTCGACCCTGTCGCCGCTCGCGCTGACGGCCTACGTCATGGCGGCGGGCTCGCTGCCGCTCGCGCTGCCGGCCTGGCTGGAGGGCGCGCCGCTCGCCCGCGTCACCTGGGAGGGCTGGGCCGCGTTCGGCTACCTGGTGCTGTTCGGCACGGTGATGCCGTTCCTGTGGTTTTACGAAGGCGTGAAGGTGCTCGGCGCCGCGCGCGCCTCGCAGTTCATCCACCTCGTGCCGCCGCTCGCGGTCGCCGAAGCGGTGCTCATCCTCGGCGAGCCGATGACCCCCGCGCTCTACGTCGGCGCGGCTCTCGTCGTGATGGGCCTTTACCTTACCAACAAGCCCAAGACCTAAAAGGGGTCAGAGCAATTTTCCGTCTTGCCGCCGTCACCGGCGGGAAAATTGCTCTGACCCCTTTTAGGCAAATCAGAGTGCGGCAGCCAGCTCGGCGCCCTCGAGCATCGCGCGCTCCGCATCCAGCTCGCCCGCTTCCCTGGCCCCGCCTATGAAGTGCCAATGGGGACGCTCCCCGTTGATGCCATTGATCCGGTTCGGCACCTGGCCTGCGCAGATCACGATGGTGTCCGCCGGCACGACGATCTCGTTGCCTTCCAGAAGAATATGCAGGCCGGCATCGTCGATCCTGCGGTACTCGACGCCCTTCAGCATGCGCACGCCGCTGCGCGCGAGCTCCGCGCGGTGCACCCAGCCGGTGGTGCGGCCCAGCGTGTGGCCGAACGGGCTGGTGGAGCGCTTCAGCATGGTGATACGGTGCCGCGCGGCTTGCGATGGGGCTTGTTCCAGTTTTCCCTCACGCGTGATGCCCCAGTGCGCGCAAAACGCCTGCGGCTCAAGCGGCGCGCGGCTGCCGCGCTCGAGCAGGTACAGCGCCACGTCGAAGCCGATCCCGCCCATGCCGATGATCGCCACCTCGCGACCCGGCTGCACGCGGCCCGCCAGCACGTCGACATAGGTAGCGACCTTCGGGTGCTCGATCCCCGGGATCTGCGGCCGGCGCGGCTCGATGCCGGTGGCGATGACGATCTCGTCGAAGCTCTGGAGGTCCTGCTCCATCGGCGGCCGGTTCAATTGGATGCTTACCTTCAAGCGCCGCAGCTTCTCCGCGTAATAGGCCACCGACTCGGCGAACTCCTGCTTGCCGGGGATGCGCTTGGCGAGGTTGAACTGCCCGCCGAGCTCGTCGGCCTTCTCGAACAGCGTTACCGCGTGCCCGCGCTCCGCGGCGGCTGCCGCGCAGGACAGCCCGGCCGGGCCGCCGCCGACGATCGCCACGGTTTTGCGCGCTTTGGTTTTGACGAAATTCAACTTCGTCTCGCGGCCGGCGCGCGGGTTGACCACGCAGCTCGCCGGCTCACCGGTGAAGTAGTGGTCGAGGCAGGCCTGGTTGCACGCGATGCAGATGTTGATCGCGGCGCGGTCGCCCTCCCGCGCCTTGTTCGCGAACTCCGGATCGGCCAGCAGCGCGCGCGCCATGGATACCAGGTCGGCGTCGCCGCGCGCGAGGATGTCCTCGGCGGTCTCGGGGGCGTTGATGCGGTTGGAGGCGGCCACCGGAATGCCCACTGCGTCCTTCAGCCGGCGCGTCGCCCAGGCGAAGCCGCCGCGCGGCACCGCCTGCGCGATGGTCGGCACGCGCGCTTCGTGCCAGCCGATGCCGGTAGTGAGAAGCGTGGCGCCTGCAGCCTCTACCGCCTTTCCCACCTGGGCTATTTCTTGGAGCTCAAGACCGTCTTCGACGAGGTCGAGCGCCGAAATACGGTACACGAGGATAAAGTCGTTTCCCGCGGCCGCGCGCGTGCGCTTCACGATCTCGCCGGCGAAGCGCATGCGGGTCTCCAGCGCGCCGCCCCACTCGTCGTTGCGGCGGTTGGTGCGCAGCGCGAGG
>CAZJJC010000276.1:0-7731 GCA_964546195.1 uncultured Enterobacteriaceae bacterium
CGCCACCTGCGCACCTCGTCGAGCGCGAGGCGCGACGAGATGTGGGGGAAGTAGACCCGCGCGCCGGTGCGCTCGGCGAGGTACATCGCGCGGATCGCGGGCTCGGACTCGGTCTCGGGCGGCTTGCACGCCGCCCAGTCCGTGAGCGTGGGGCCGCCCGCCGCCAGCACCGTCTGCCGCGTGCGGTTCACGATCTCGATGTTCTCGGTGTGGCAGACGATGATCGGCTTGCCCACCTGCGCGCTCTTGGCGAGCAGATCCCAGAAGAAGCCGTCGTCGGTGCCGTCCAGGCCCAGGTAGCGGCCTTCCTCGCCCTTGAAGTTCATGAAGTACTTGAACGAGGTGACGCCGTAGTCGGACACGTACGAGCCCAGCTCCTTGATATGGAGCTCGTTGGCGGTGCTGAAGTGAAAGCCGTAATCGACATGGCAGCGCGTGCGCGCGTATTCCTGCTCGCGCTTGTACACGTCGGCATAGGCCTCGTTGTTGAGGAAATAGCCGAGCACCGTGGCGATGCCGCCCTGCGCGGCGTACACCGTCTCGTGCGTGTACTCGGTGATCTTCTCGCCGAAGCCGAAGTGCACATGAGCGTCGATCAATCCCGGAAACACGTGCAGGCCGGCGGCCGACTGCTCGCGCGTCCCGGGCGGCACTGCCGCACCCGGATCGAGCAGCGCCTCGATCTTGCCGCCGGAGACCAGGACATCGTGCTTCGCCGGCTGGCGGTCCGGAAATACCACTTCGCCGCCGCGCAATACGAAATCGCTCATCCCTTTGCCTGCCTTTCCCGTAGTTCCTTCATTGAATAGCTGGCCTGCGTGCCGGCCGGTGTATCGAGCGCGAGAAGCGTCGCCGCGAGGTCGCTCTCGGCGATGTCGCGCGAGATGCATACCAGCCTGTTGCCGGGGTCGTCATCCGGCCACTCGCGCAAGCGCTGCGGCGCGTGGAACACGCCCTGCACGCCCTGCACGAACGCGATCTCGCCGCTGTCCGCCATGCGCAGCAGCCCCTTCACGCGGATCAGGCGCGCGCCGAACTCGGCGGCTGCGAGACGCGACCACGCCGACCAGCCGGCCCAGGTCACGGGCGGGGCGGGCCGGAAGGCATGGGCCTTGATGCCGGAGAAATGCCCGCGCGGGCGGATGCGCCCCTGGGTGGCGAGCGATACCCTGTATTTCTTCGCCTTCTCGTGCGAGGAGAAAAGCTCGGCAGGCGAATCAAGCACTTCAGCTTCGCCGTTTAGGTCAGCCAGGAAATTCAGGACCGGCGCCGGGTCGGCGAGGTCGCGCTTGGTGACGTAGAGGCGCTCGGCGATGGCCGCCTGCTTGTCGAGCTCGGGATACTCGCCGCGCGAGGCGAGGAAGTGCTGCGCGTCGACGGCGCAGACGGTGGCCTCGAACGCGTACGCGGCGGTCACCAGCGGGTGGCCGAGGAGCACGTTGAGAAGGGGCGCCGGATCGGCCGCGCCGCTCGTCTCGATGATCACGCGCTCGAAGGGCGGGATCTCGCGGCGGGCGCGGCGGCCGTTCAGGTCCGCCAGCGTTTCGTGCAGCGCGCCGGTGTTCGCGCAGCACAGGCACCCGGCGTCGAGCAGCACCACGTTGTCCGTCGCCTGCGCGATCAGCACATTGTCGAGGCCGATCTCGCCCAGCTCGTTCACGACCACCGCGGTATTGGCGAGCGCGGGCTCCTTCAGCGCCCGGTTGAGGAGCGTGGTTTTGCCGGCGCCGAGAAAGCCGGTCAGGAGATAGACCGGCGTGTGCGCCGCGGTCACGCGGCGTTGCGGCGCGCGCGCGCCACGGGGCGGTCGCCGAAGAGCTCGAGCATCGCGTTGCGCAGCCAGCGGTTCGCCGCGTCGTTCTCGACGCGGGCATGCCAGTAAAGCGAGACGTCGAAGCTCGGCAGCGGGATGGGCAGCGGATGCACCTTGACCTTCACCAGGCGCGCCGAAGCGTCCGCGACGCGGCTCGGCAGGCTGACGATGAGATTGGTGCTTGCGACGATGAGCGGCACCACCACGAAGTGCGGCACCCGCAGAGCCACGTTGTCCTCCATGCCGCGCTCGGCCAGCGTGCGCTCAAGGATCTGGTGGCCTGAGCCCATCGATGCGATGACGACGTGACGCGCCGCCAGGTACTCCTTCAGCGTCAGCGGCGCGCTGCGGCCGAGCGGATGATCCGGCCGCGTCATGCAGACATAGCGCTCCTCGAACAGGCGCGCACGCCGGAGGTTGTCCCGCAGCTGCGGCACGTAGCCCACCGCGAGGTCGATGTCCCCGGTCTCGAGCCTGACCGCGAGCTCGGCTGCGGGCAGCTGCGCCGTCTCAAGGCGCATCACCGGGCCGTGCTCGTGCAGGTATCGCATCAGCCTCGGCAGCAGGACGAGCTCCCCGACGTCGGTCATATAGATGCGCAGGGTGCGCCGGGTGCGGCGCGGGTCGAACGCGTCGCGCGCGCCGAGCGCGCCGCGCACCGTCGCCAGCGCTTCGGTGAGTGACGGCGCGAGCTCCAGCGCGCGCGGCGTGGGCAGCATGCCGGCGCGCGTATTGACGAAGAGCGGATCGTCAAGCTGGCGTCGCAGGCGGCCGAGCGCGCTGCTCATCGCGGACTGCGTGAGCCCGATCTCGGCCGCGGCGCGCGTCACGCTGCCGAACCGGAAAAGCGCCTCGAACACCGGCAAGAGGTTCAGGTCCGGAAGCGCGCTCACGCGATATTTACGGTGTAGATAACCGAATTCGATGAAATCGATTTGACTAATATTATAGGGCTGCCTACGCTTGCCACGAGGAGGATCGCCCGCATGAAAAAGCCCTGGGATCAAGTCATCAGCGAGGAGGAGCAGCAGGCCACGTACGCGGCCGGCTTCGGGCGCTCCTCCGGCGTCGGAACCCGTCCCGCGCTTCTCATCATCGATGTCCAGTACCGCACCGTCGGCACGACGCCCAGGCCTTTTGCCGAGGCGATCAAGGAGTTTCCGACTTCCTGCGGCGAGGCCGGCTGGAAGGCGATGGCGAACATCGCAAGACTGCTGGTCGAGTTCCGCCGCAACGGCTGGCCGGTGCTCTATCCGCACGTCGCGCCGAAGAACCAGGCCACCGACGGCGGGCGTCTCGCCCAGAAGGTGCCCGCGATCATGAATATCCCGGAAAAGGGCTATGAGTTCCCGCTCGAGATCGCGCCGCGCGAGGGCGATGTGCTGCTGCCGAAGAAGCATCCGAGCGCGTTCTTCGCCACGCCGCTCGCGAGCCATCTCATCGACCTCGGCGCCGACACGCTGGTGGTGACCGGCTGCACCACGAGCGGCTGCGTGCGCGGCAGCGTGGTCGACGCCTTCGCCTATAACTTCCGCGCCCTGGTTCCTTGGGATTGCGTCTACGACCGCAGCCCCACTTCGCATGCCGTGAATCTCTTCGACATGGCGGCGAAATATGCGGACGTCGGCAGCGTGGAGGAAATCCTCGAGAAGCTGCGGCCGCTCGCCGCCGCACGCGGCGAGCAGGCGCCGCCGAGGACCGTGCAGCGGTGAAGGAGGCGGTTCTGGTCCTCGACGTGACCAGGGATTCGATCGCGCCCGAGGCGCGCGCCTGGGGCGGCCACGCGGTCGAGGAGACCCAGAAATGGTCCCTCGAATTCATCGCGGCGATGGCCAAGTCGCGCATCGTGCTTTCCGACGAACTGATGAAATGAGCATCGACGGCAGCGCGACGCGGCGCGAGCTGCGCGCCGCTGGCCGGGTGTTCGATTACTACAGTCTCGCGGCGGCCGAGGAGCTCGGCCTCGCCGGCGTAGCGCGCCTGCCGTGCTCGCTCAAGGTGGTGCTCGAAAACGTGCTGCGCCAGCACGCCGAGCGTCGCGGCGATGGCGCCGACATCGCCGCCGTGGCGGGATGGCTCGCGAGGCGCCGCGCCGAGCGCGAGATTGCCTTTCGCTTCACGCGGGTGCTGATGCCCGATTCCTCCGGCGTGCCGCTGCTCGGCGACCTCGCCGCGACGCGCGACGCGCTGATTCGGCTCGGTGGCGATGCGCAGCGGCTCAATCCGTCGGTGCCCGTGGACCTGGTCGTGGACCATTCGGTCATGGTGGATGCCCATGGCACCGCCGACGCGGCAAGCCGCAACCAGGCGCTCGAGATGCGGCGCAACGCCGAGCGCTATGCCTTCCTGCGCTGGGGCGCCCAGGCCTTCGCCAATTTGCGCATCGTGCCGCCGGGCAACGGCATCTGCCACCAGGTCAACCTCGAATATCTCGCCCGGGTGGTGTGGACGAGCGACCCGGAAGGTCCTGAAGGCACGCGGCCGCTCGCCTACCCCGATTCGGTCCTCGGCATGGACAGCCACACGGCCATGATCAACAGCCTAGGCATTCTCGGCTGGGGCGTCGGCGGCCTGGAGGGCGGCGCCGCCGCATTGGGGGAGTCGGTCGCGATGCTGGTGCCCGAAGTCATCGGCTGCCGGCTTACCGGCAAGCCGCGCCCCGGCGTCACCTCGACCGACCTCGTCCTTACCGTGACGCAGGTGCTGCGGCGCCACAAGGTCGTGGACAAATTCATCGAGTACTTCGGTCCGGGCGTGGCCGAGTTGTCGTTGCCGGACCGCGCGACGATCGCCAACATGAGCCCCGAGAATGGGGCGACCATGGGTTTCTTCCCCGTGGATGCGGAAACGCTGCGCTATTTGCGGCTGACAGGCCGGGACGAAGCACAGGTCGCCCTGGTCGAGGCGTATGCGAGGGCGCAGGGATTATGGCGTGACCCGGACACGCAGCCGGCGCAATTCACCGGGATCATCGAGATCGACCTGTCGACCGTGGAGCCGAGCGTATCGGGGCCCAGCCGGCCGCAGGACCGTGTCGCCTTGGCGAAGGCGCCCGAGGCATTCAGGAATTTTCTCTCCGTTTCGAAGCGGCGGAACAGCTCTGCAGCCTCATCGCTGAAGGAGGGGGACGTCGTGATCGCGGCCATCACCAGCTGCACCAACACTTCAAATCCTTCCGTGATGATCGGCGCCGGCCTGCTCGCGCGCAATGCGCTTGCGCGGGGGCTGAAGGCGCGCTCCTGGGTGAAAACGTCGCTCTCGCCGGGGTCGCGGGTCGTCGCCGACTATCTCGAGAAAAGCGGCCTGCAGGCATCGCTCGACGCGCTCGGCTTCCAGCCGGCGGGCTTCGGCTGCATGACCTGCATGGGAAATTCCGGCGCCTTGCCGGCGCCGGTGGCTGAGGCGATCGAGGCCGAGGGCCTTGCCGCCGTCGCCGTTCTTTCGGGCAACCGCAACTTCGAAGGCCGCATCCATCCGGCGGTACGCGCGAACTTCCTCGCTTCGCCCCCGCTGGTCGTGGCCTATGCGCTCGCGGGCAGCGTGCTCGTCGACCTCGTTAACGAGCCGCTGGGCGAGGACCGCGAAGGCAGGCCAGTCTACCTGCGCGACATCTGGCCCGACGCCGGGGAAATCCGCGGCATCATCGGCGAGGTCGTCACGCCGGCGCTTTTCCGCCAGCGCTATGCGACGATTTTCGAGGGCACGCCGCAGTGGCGCGCACTGGGCGCCGGTACGGGGGCCACTTTCGCCTGGGCCACAGGCAGCAGCTTCATCCGGCGGCCGCCGTTTTTCGACGACATGGCCGCAACACCGAGCGAGCCTGCCGACATACGCGGTGCGCGCGTGCTTGGCATGTTCGGCGACATGTTCACCACCGACCACATTTCGCCCATCGGCGCCATCTCGGCGGGCACGCCAGCCGCCCAGTACCTGGCGTCGCTCGGCATCGCGCCGCGCGATTTCGTCAATTACGCGGCGCGCCGCCTGAACCACGACGTGATGATCCGCGGCACCTTCGCCAGCGTTCGGGTGCGCAACGAGATGACCCCGGATGTCGAAGGCAGCAGCACCGTGCATCACCCCGATGGCGCGCGCATGCCGATCCATGTGGCGGCGGAGCGGTATCGGACCGAAGGCGTGCCGCTCGTCGTGATCGCGGGCGCCGAGTACGGTGCGGGATCGTCGCGCGACTGGGCGGCGAAAGGCACGCGCCTCCTGGGCGTGCGAGCCGTGATCGCCGAGAGCTTCGAGCGCATCCATCGCTCCAATCTCGTCGGCATGGGCGTGCTGCCGCTGCAGTTCCCAAGTGGCGTCACGCGCGAGACGCTGGGCCTGACCGGCGCGGAGGTGATCGACATTGCCGGCATCCGCGGCGATGCCACGCCGCGAAGCGAGCTCGCGTGCACCATTACCCGCGCCGACGGCACGCAGGATAAGCTCGCGCTGCTGTCGCGCCTGGACACGACGCGCGACGTCGCGTATTTCCGCCACGGCGGATTGCTGCACCATGTGGTGCGCCACCGCCTTACTCGCAAGGTGCCTGCATGAGCCCGAGGAAAAAGTTACGCGCGCTGCTCGCCAATTCCATGGTGAAGTAACCCGGTCTTCGAAAGGGCGGTATTCTTGCGCTGGGAGGCTGATTGAAAAAGCGGCTCGTTCTTCTGCTGGCGAGTTTCGCGATGGCGCTGGGCGTCGCCGAGCTCGCGGGCGCCCAGGGCGATCCGTGGCGCTCGCTGATCCGGCAAGCCGAGGTCCTTCATCAGCAGGGCCATTACGTGGAAGCCGTCGCGGCGGTGACCCAGGCGCTCGCGATCGCCGAGCGCGACCTCGGGCCCGAGCACCCGGACGTGGCCACCTCGCTCAACTTCCTTGCGCTGCTGCGCGAGACCCAGGGCGAGTACCGGGTGGCCGAGGACCTGTACAAGCGCGCGCTCGGGGTCATGGAAAAGGCGCTCGGCGCGGAGCACCATTCGGTCGCCATAGCGGTCGGCAATCTCGCGGAGCTGTACAAGACGCTGGGCCGCTACGGCGCAGCCGAAGCCCTGTGCCGGCGCGCCCTGCAGATCGCGGAGAACGCGCTCGGTCCCCACCATCCGAATGTCGCCGCCTCGCTCAACAATCTGGCGGGCGTGCACTACGCGCAAGGCCATTTCGCGGAGGCGGAGCCGTTGTACGGGCGGGCGCTTTCCATTCGGGAAAAAGCCCTCGGCCCCCACAATCCCGCCGTTGCCGCCTCGCTGAACAACCTGGCGGCCCTGCACCGGGCGCGCGGCGAGTACGCAGCCGCGGAGCCCCTGTACGAGCGCGCCCTCGACATCGTGGTAAAGCGCCTCGGCGAGCATCATCCGTCCGTGGCGCTCGCGCTCAACAACCTCGCCGAGCTGCACGGGGCGCAAGGCCAGTACGGCGAGGCGGAGCGCCTGCACCGGCGGGCGCTGGCGATCTCGGAGGCTGCTTTCGGCCCCGAGCACCCCGACCTGGACGAGTCGCTCAACTACCTCGCCGATCTCCACGGGGCGCAGGGGCGCTACGGCGAGGCGCAGAGCTTCTACAGGCGCTCGCTCGCGATCCGCGAGAAGCACCTCGGTCCCGACCATCCGCTCGTCGCGCGCTCGCTCGAAAACATGGCGAAGGTCTACGCGTTGATGGGCAGGCCGGATGACGCCAGGCAGCTCTCCGAGCGCGCCGCGAAAATCCTTGCGCAGCCGCGCTAGCCGGCGCCCGGCTATTCAGGGGCTCATTTTCATCAGGGTCTGCGCGTAGGCGGGCGCGGTGGGCTCGTGCATGAAGTACACGAAGATCTCGCGCCATGCCGTGGCCGCGAGCCGGCGCGCCCATTGCTGGAGATCCTCATCGGAGTAGGTTTCGAGGCGAAGCCGCACGTAGCCCCAGGAAGCCGTTTCGACCAAAGGCGGCGG
>CAZJJC010000277.1:0-35352 GCA_964546195.1 uncultured Enterobacteriaceae bacterium
CGGCGGGCTTTTGACGCGCGAAGAGCTCGAGTCGATTTCGCAAGTGCTGAAAAAGCACCCCCAGGTGTGGGTGTATTCCGACGAGATCTACTCGCGCCTTGCCTATGGGGAAGAGGCGGCCGGCTCGTTCTTCTCCATCGCCCAGGTGCCGGGGATGTACGAGCGCACCATCATCTCGGACGGCGCCTCGAAGACCTGGGCGATGACGGGCTGGCGCATCGGCTTCACCTCGAACGCGGCGCTCGCGCCGGTGTTCACGCGCTGGATCACGAACACCGACTCGTGCGCCTCGCAGATCAGCCAGTGGGCGGCGGTAGAGGCGATCAACGGCCCGCAGCATGCCGCCGAAGCAATGAAGAAAAGCTTCGAGGAAAGGCGCGACCTTATCGTGCGCCTGCTCAACGAAGTCCCCGGGGTGAAGTGCCAGGTGCCCGGCGGGGCCTTCTACGTCTGGCCGAACGTCACCGAGGCCTGCCGCCGGATCGGCGCCGCGGCCTCGGAGGAGTTCAGGAAGCGCCTGCTGAACGAGGCGGGCGTGGCGCTGCTCGCCGACATCCACTTCGGCACGCGGGTGCCGGGCGAGGGCCAGCACGTGCGCTTCTCGTACGCCGCGTCGAAGCAGGCGATCGAGCAGGGCGTGGCGCGCATGGCCGACTTCATCCGCCGGAACACCCAGAAAGCCGCATGACCCCGTGGAAGCCCTCGGCGACCGTCGCGGCGGTCATCGAGCGCGACGGCCGCTTTCTCCTCGTGGAGGAGCGCATCGACGGGCTGGCCGTGCTGAACCAGCCCGCCGGGCACCTCGATCCCGGCGAGTCGCTGGTCGCGGCCTGCCGGCGCGAGGTGCTGGAGGAGACCGCGCACCGCTTCGAGCCGACCGCGCTGGTGGGCATCTATCGCTGGCACTACGCGGCGAAGGATGTCACGTTCTTGAGGTTCTGCTTTAGCGGAGAGGTACTTTCCGCCGATCCTTCTCGAAAGCTGGATAAGGAGATCCTGCGCCTGCACTGGTTGTCTGCGGATGAGCTGCGCGCGAGCAGAGCGCAGCACCGCTCGCCGCTGGTGCAGCAGTGCGTAGAGGATTTCCAGGCCGGGCGCAATTTTCCGCTCGACGTGCTTTCCAGAGCATTTCCATGAAAATCGTCGTCGGCATGTCGGGCGGCGTGGATTCCTCCGTCGCCGCGCTGCTCCTGAAGCGCGCGGGCCACGACGTGGTGGGCCTTTTCATGAAGAACTGGGAGGACGACGACGACGACGAGTACTGCTCGACGCGCGAGGATCTCATCGACGCGGCCGCGGCCGCCGAGGTCATCGGCATGGAGCTCGAGGCGGTGAACTTCTCGGCGCAGTACAAGGACCGCGTGTTCGCCGAGTTCCTGCGCGAGTACTCGGCCGGGCGCACGCCCAACCCGGACGTGCTGTGCAATGCCGAGATCAAGTTCAAGGCTTTCCTCGACCACGCCCTGCGGCTGGGCGCTTCGCAGATCGCGACCGGGCACTACGCCCGGGTCGAAATGAAGGATGAACAATACCGCCTGCTTCGGGGTTCCGATGCTTCGAAAGATCAAAGCTACTTCCTGCACCGCCTCACCCCGGAGCAGCTCTCGCGCGTGCTGTTCCCGATCGGGGGCATGAACAAGACCGCGGTGCGCCGCCTCGCGCAGGAGGCCGGCCTGCCGAACCACGCGAAGAAGGACTCGACCGGCATCTGCTTCATCGGCGAGCGGCCGTTCCGCGAGTTCCTCAACCGGTACGTTCCGAAGACACCTGGAGTCATCGTCGATGAAAACGGCAGGCCGCTCGGCGAGCACATCGGGCTCGCCTTCTACACCATCGGGCAGCGCAAGGGCATCGGCATCGGCGGTCGCAGTCAAGCGAGCGCCGAGCCCTGGTACGTGGCCGACAAGCGGCTGGAAACGAACGAGCTGGTGGTCGTGCAGGGGCACGACCATCCCCTGCTCCTGAAAGCGAGCCTGGTGGCGCAAGGCGCGAGCTGGACCTCCGGCAGCCCCCCCGGGACAAGCGGCTTCACCGCCAAAACCCGCTACCGCCAGGCCGACGCGCCGTGCACCCTGGTCCGCGTGCTTGGCAGCGAGCTGCGCGTGGACTTCGCCACGCCGCAGTGGGCCGTGACCCCCGGGCAGTCGGTGGTGCTCTACGACGGCGAGCGCTGCCTGGGCGGTGCGGTGATCGCCTAGTGCAAGATCACCAGCTTCGCGCCCTCGGCGGTCGGCTCCAGCTCCAGCTTGCTGTCCGAGAGCAGCTGGGAGACGCGCTCGTCCATGACCAGGACCTTTCTGCCGTCATGGTCAAATGCGGCATCGCCGGGGCGCGGCTTGTCCAGCTTGGAGATGAGGGCATCGCCTTCGAGCTCGAAGCGAATCGCCGCTTCCTGCGGGGCTTGCGCACGGTCGAGCACCGCGCATAGAAACTCGCCTGCAGATTCGGTCATCACGAACATGGGGCCTCCTTGCCTAGGCTAGAAGGCTGGTGACAGCAGCGCCGGGCCCTTGGTTCCCCGCTAGCCCGGCATTTGTGGCACGGTTTCGGCGAAGGGCGTGCGCTCCATCAGCTTGGCGTAATGCTTCGCGAGGCTCGGGTGCTCGCCGTGCCAGTCGAGGCCGCCGGGCTTCCTGAAGCCCAGCCAGCCGAGGCAGCAGCCGAGCGCGATGTCGGCGAGCGAGTAGCGATCGCCGTGGCACCAGTTGCGGCCGTTCAGGTCGCTCGCCATCTGCGCCATGCCGCGCTGCATGCGCGCGAGCTGCTTGTCGCTCCAGGCCTTGCTCTGCTCGCTCTTGTCGCGCAGCGATTCGTAGCGCACCAGGAGGCCCGCGTCGAGCACGCCGTCGGCGAGCGCTTCCCAGCGCCGCACCTGCACGCGGTCGCGCCTGTCGTCGGGGATCAGGCGGCTGAACGGCGAGACGTTGTCGAGGAATTCGACGATCACGCGCGAGTCGTAGAGCGCAGTGCCGTCGTCCAGCACCAGCGTGGGAATCTTGCCGAGCGGATTGTACCGGTTGACCGGGTTCTCGGCCGGCGCCACGTCGAGCACCTCGAGCTCGCAATCGATGCGCTTCTCGGCCAGGACAATGCGCACCTTGCGCGTGTACGGGCTGAGCGGCGAGGCGAGTAGCTTCATGAGGGCGCCGGATTATAGCGTTGCAATGCAGGCCTTGACGCGCCGCCGTAGCGCCGGGATGACGTCTTCTGCGAACCAGGGGTTCTTCCTCAGCCACAGCTTGTTGCGCCAGCTCGGGTGCGGCAGCGCGAAGCACTCGGGCAGATAGGCCCGGTAGGCCCGCACGGTTTGCGCCAGCGATGGTTTTCTTTTGTCCCCCAGGTAGTAGGCCTGGGCGTAGCCACCGACGAGCAGGGTAAGGCGTATCCCGGGCAGCGCGGCGCGAAAGCGCGGCTGCCAGGCGGCAGCGCACCCGCGGCACGGCGGCAGGTCGGCGCCCTCGACCGTGCCGGGATAGCACAGGCCGATGGGCACGATGGCAATGCGCGAAGCGTCGTAGAACTGCTCGCGCTCCAGCGCCAGCCACTCGCGCAGCACCTCGCCGGAAGGGTCGTTCCACGGGATGCCGGTCTCGTGCACGCGGCGGCCGGGCGCCTGGCCGACGATGAGCAGGCGGGCCGATCTTCCGACGAGGAACACGGGCTTGGGCTCCTGAGGAAGCGCTTTCTCGCAGAGGCGGCAGGCGCGCGCCTCCCTGCTCACCCGGGAGAGCGAAATCGGCATCCCTTTATAATAGGGCCCCATGGCCTCGCCGCTCGCCGCGCTTTCGCCGCTCGACGGGCGATACGCAAGGACCGCAGATCCGCTGCGCGCCTATTTCAGCGAGCAGGCCCTCATCCGCTACCGCGTGCGCATCGAGCTCGCCTGGCTGCAGGCGCTGGCCGCCGAGCGCGCCATCAAGGAAGTCAAGCCGTTCTCCCGCAAGACGCTTGCCTCCTTCGAAAAGCTGTTGCAGGACTTCTCCGAGCGCGATGCCGAGCACATCAAGAACATCGAGGCCGAGACCAACCACGACGTCAAGGCGATCGAGTACTGGCTGAAGGCCAAGCTCGCGAAGAACGCCGAGGCGCAGCGCTCGCTCGAGTTCATCCATTTCGCCTGCACTTCCGAGGACATCAACAACCTCGCCTACGCCCTCATGCTGCGCGAGTCGCGCGAGGCGCTCATGCTGCCGCGGCTCGCGCAGGTGGCCGACGCGCTCAAGGCGCTCGCGCACCGCCACGCCGCGCTGCCGATGCTCTCGCGCACCCACGGCCAGGCGGCGACGCCGACCACCCTGGGCAAGGAGATGGCGAATTTCGCGCACCGCCTGGCGCGCGCCGGCGAGCGCATCGCCGCGGCGCCGGTGCTGGGCAAGATGAACGGCGCGGTGGGCAACTACAACGCGCACGCCGCCGCTTACCCGGGCTTCGCCTGGGAGCGCTTCTGCCGGCGCTTCGTCGAGCGCCTCGGCCTCGAGTTCAATGCGTACACCACGCAGATCGAGCCGCACGACTGGCTCGCCGAGCTGCTCGACGCCTACGCGCGCGCCAACAGCGTGCTGCTCGGCCTCGACCGCGACCTGTGGGGCTATGTCTCGCTCGGCTACCTGCGGCAGAAGCCGAAGAAGGGCGAGGTCGGCTCCTCCACCATGCCGCACAAGGTGAACCCGATCGACTTCGAGAACTCCGAGGGCAACCTGGGCGTGGCCAACGCGCTGCTGCGCCACCTCGCCGAGAAGCTGCCGGTGTCGCGCTGGCAGCGCGATCTCTCGGACTCGACCGCGCTGCGCAACCTGGGCGGCGCGCTGGGCCACAGCCTGCTCGGCTACGCCTCCTGCCTGCGCGGCCTCGCCAAGCTCGAAGCCGACCGCGTGCGCCTCGCCGCCGATCTCGAGGCGAGCTGGGAAGTGCTTTCCGAGGCGGTGCAGCAGGTGATGCGGCGCCACGGGGTGCCCGAAGCCTACGAGAAGCTCAAGGCGCTCAGCCACGGCCAGCGCCTCGAGCGCCGCGAGCTCGCGGCTTTCATCAAGGCGCTGCCGATACCGGCCGAGGCGAAGAAGCGCCTGCTCTCGCTCACGCCGGCGACTTACACCGGCCTCGCGGCCGAGCTCGCGCGCCGCGTCTAAGAACCAACGGGAGAAAAGTGGTCTACGCGGCGACGATCTTCCTGTCCTCCTTTTTGCTTTTTCTGGTCCAGCCGCTCATCGCCCGCCTCATCCTGCCGTGGTTCGGCGGCAGCGCCGCGGTCTGGACCACCTGCATGCTGTTTTTCCAGGTGCTGCTGCTCGCGGGATACGCCTACTCGCATTTGCTCGCCAGATTCGCTTCAGGAAGGGCCCAGGCGCTCATCCATACGCTGCTGCTCGCGGCGGCGGTGGCGATGCTGCCGATCGCGCCTGCCGAGGCGTGGAAGCCGGCGGGCGAGGACGAGCCGATCAGCCGGATTCTGCTCTTGCTCGGCGCGACCGTGGGCCTGCCGTATCTCCTGGTCGCCTCGACCAGCCCGCTGCTGCAGGCCTGGTTCGTGCGCGCCCGCCCGGGCGAAAACCCCTACCGCCTGTTCGCCGTCTCGAACCTGGCTTCGCTGGTCGCGCTGGTGGGCTATCCCTTCGTGGTGGAGCCCTTCCTGGCCGCGGGGCAGCAGGTGAGCGTCTGGTCGTGGCTGTTCGCCACCTTCGCGCTGCTATGCGCGCTGGTGGCCTGGCGTACGCCGCGCGGGGCTTCCGCCGTTTTGCCGGAAGCCGACTCTTCGAGAATCGAAAGATCAACCGTAGTCCTGTGGCTCGCGCTTTCGGCCACCGGCTCGGTGCTGCTGCTCGCCGTGACCAACCATCTCACGCAGAACGTGGCCGCGGTGCCGCTGCTGTGGCTCGCGCCGCTGACGCTGTATCTCGCGAGCTTCATCGTCGCCTTCGAGGGACGCAACTGGTACCGGCCGGAGAGGCTCTGGCCGCTGGTGCTGGCGTGGCTCGCCGGCATGGCCTGGCTGCTGGCCGACACCGATTACCACTTCGACCTGCCGCTGCAGCTGGGGGTGTTCCTGCCGGGGCTGTTCCTCGGCTGCCTGTTCTGCCACGGCGAGCTCTACCGGCTGCGGCCCGCGCCGCGCCACCTCACCGCCTTCTATCTCATCGTGTCGGCCGGCGGGGCGCTGGGCGGGCTGCTCGTGGCGGTGGTGGCGCCGCTCACGTTCGACGCCTACTACGAGCTGGGCGTCGGCCTGGTGGTCCTCGGCCTGCTGGTCGCGCTGCGCTTCGCGGCGCTCGGCCGGGTGCAGGCCGTGGCGAGCCTCGCGGTGCTGCTCGGCGCGAGCGCCGCCGCCGCCTACGACGGCCTGCGCCACTACGAGGACGTGCGGCTGTCGGAGCGCGGCTTCTACGGCGTGCTGCGCGTGAAGGAGTACGGCGCCCCCGGCGAGCCGGGGCACCTGCGGCGCCTGGTGCACGGCGCGATCATGCACGGCGAGCAGTACATGGACGACGCCCGGCGCGACAGGGTCACGACCTACTACACGGAAACCTCGGGCATCGCCGCCGCCATCCAGTCGCGCGCGAGCGCGCCGCGGCGCGTGGGCGTGATCGGGCTGGGCACCGGCACCATCGCCGCCTACGGCAGGAGGGGCGACGTCTACCGCTTCTACGACATCGACCCGCGCGTGATGGACATCGCGCGCAACGAGTTCACTTTCCTCGCCGACAGCAAGGCGCAGATCGAGCTCGCCCTGGGCGATGCCCGCCTCACGCTCGAGCGCGAGCCGCCGCAGAACTTCGACGTGCTGGCGGTCGACGCCTTCTCGAGCGACGCCATCCCGGTGCACCTCATCACCAAGGAGGCGCTCGGCGTGTACCTGAAGCATGTGCGCGCCGACGGCATCGTCGCCTTCCACGTCTCGAACCGCTTCCTCGACCTCATCCCGGTGGTGGCGCGCCTGGCGAAGGAGCACGGCGCGCACGCGGCGCTGGTGAGCGACGACCCGGACGAGGGGGACGAGAGCCTGCGCTCCAGGAGCGACTGGGTGCTCGTGTCGCGCGACCCGGCGGTGCTCGCGCGCGAGGCGATCGTGGAGGCGGGCGCGAGGCCCGCCGAGGACCGTCCCGGCTGGCGCACCTGGACCGACGACTACAGCAACCTGATCCAGATCCTCAAGTAAAAAAAATGGTGACAGTCACCATTTTCCCAAACGCGACCCGCTGCGGAAAATGGTGACTGTCACCATTTTTTTTCAAACGACGGCGCCCTCGTGCTCGTCGCGCTTCTTCGGCGGCTTGATGAAATGCCCGCGCGTGACCTTCATCCACATGAGCAGCGCCGCCGCCACGAACACCGACGAGTAGATGCCGAACAGGATGCCGATGGTGAGCGCGAGCGCGAAGTAGTGCAGCGCCGGGCCGCCGAACACCAGCATGGTGGTGGCCATGATCTGCGTGCTGCCGTGGGTGATGATGGTGCGCGAGATGATGCCGGTGATGGAGGCGTTGATCACCTCGACGGTGTCGGCCTTGCGCATCTTGCGGAAGTTCTCGCGTATCCGGTCGAACACCACCACCGACTCGTTCACCGAGTAGCCGAGGATGGCGAGCACCGCCGCGAGCACCGGAAGCGAGAACTCCCACTGGAAGAAGGCGAAGAAGCCCAGGATGATGACCACGTCATGCAGGTTGGCGAGGATGGCGGCCAGGCCGAACTTCCACTCGAAGCGCAGCGCGAGGTAGGCGACGATGCCCAGCGCCGTGACCAGCAGCGCGAGCGCGCCGTACTCGGCGAGCTCGCGGCCCACCTGCGGCCCGACGAACTCGACGCGCCGCAGCTCGGCCTTGCTGCCGCCCTCGTTCAGCACGGCGAGCACCTTCTGCGAGAGCTCCGCGCTCGACTGGCCCTTCTCGATGTGCATGCGGATGAGCACGTCGCGCGAGGAGCCGAAGTTCTGCACCTCGGCCTTCCAGCCCGCCTTTTCCAGCGTCTGGCGGATGCCCTCGACGTCGGCGCTCTGCGGGTAGCTCACCTCGATCAGCGTGCCGCCGGTGAACTCGATCGAGAAGTTCAGGCCCTTGGTGGCGAGAAAGAACACCGCGAGCAGGAAGGTGACGAGCGACACGACGTTGAAGGCGAACGCATGCCGCATGAACGGGATGGTTCGCCGGATCTTGAAGAATTCCATTTATCTCATTTCCATGCGGTGTCGCCGATGGCGATCTTGTGCACCCGGCGGCGATGGCCGTAGCAGAGGTTCACCATCGCGCGCGACACGAACACGGCGGAGAACATCGAGGTGAGGATGCCCAGGCAGTGGACCACGGCGAAGCCGCGCACCGGCCCCTGGCCGAAGATGAGCAGCGACAGGCCCGCGATCAGCGTGGTGATGTTCGAATCCAGGATGGTGCCCCAGGCGCGCTCATACCCGGCGGCGATCGCGGCCTGGGGCGTGGCGCCGCCGCGCAGCTCCTCCCGTATGCGCTCGTTGATCAGCACGTTGGCGTCGATCGCCATGCCCAGCGTGAGGGCGATGGCTGCGATGCCCGGCAAGGTGAGCGTCGCCTGCAGCAGCGACAGCAGCGCGATCAGCAGCAGCAGGTTGGCGCCCAGCGAGATCGAGGAGATGACGCCGAACACCGAGTAGTAAAGCGACATGAAAACCACGATGGCGATGAAGCCCCACATGGTGGCGTTGAAGCCCTTCTCGATGTTGTCGCGGCCGAGGCTCGGGCCGATGGTGCGCTCCTCGATGATCTCCATCGGCGCGGCGAGCGCCCCGGCGCGGATGAGCAGCGCGAGGTTGTTGGTCTCGGTGGGCGTGAACGAGCCGGTGATCTGGAAGCGGCTGCCGAACTCGCCCTGGATGGTGGCGACCGAGATCGCCTCGCCCTTGCCCTTCTCGAACAGGATGATGGCCATCAGGCGCTTCAGGTTCTCGCGCGTGGTCTGGCGCATCGCACGCCCGCCGGCCTGGTCGAGCTCGACCGCCACCGCCGGGCGGTTGTCCTGGTCGAAGGTGGCCTGCGCGCCGATGAACTGGTCGCCGGTGACGATGACCTGCCTCCGGGTCGGCACCTGGCCGACGCTGCCGTCGCGGCGCTGCTCCGGGAACACCTCGGCGCCGGCCAGGTTGCCGCTTTGCATGGCGGGCTCGTCGACCAGGCGCACTTCGAGCGTGGCGGTGCGCCCCAGGATGTCCTTGGCGCGCGCGATGTCCTGCACCCCGGGCAGCTGCACCACGATTCGGTCGGCGCCCTGCTGTTGGATGATCGGCTCGGCCACGCCGAGCTCGTTCACGCGCTTGTGCAGCGTGCCGATGTTCTGCTGCACCGCCTGCTCCTGCACCGACTTCTGCACCTCGGGCCTGAGCGTCGCCACCAGCAGCAGGTTCTGCCCGTCGTCGCGCTCGGCGAGCGCCAGGTCGGGCAGGTTCTCGAGCAGCACGGCGCGCGCCGCCTCGCGCGTGGCGGCATCGCGGAAGCGCACGCGGATCGTCTGCCCCTCGCGCGCCACCCCGCCGTGGCGCACGTTTTTCTCGCGCAGCTGGCTGCGCACGTCGGCGGCGAGGTTCTCCATGCGCTTGGACACCGCCGCCTGCATGTCGATCTGCAGCAGGAAGTGCACGCCGCCGCGCAGGTCCAGGCCGAGATACATCGGCAGGGCGCGGATGGCGGTGAGCCAGTTGGGCGAGGCGGGCAGCAGGTTGAGCGCCACCGTGTACGAGCGGTCGTTCGGGTCGGGGTTGAGCGCGCGCTCGATGAGGTCGCGCGCCTTGAGCTGGGTATCGGTGTCGGCGAAGCGCACGCGCACCCCGGTGGCGTCGAGCTGCGCGCCGGTATAGGGCGCGCCGTCCTTGCCGAGCACCGCCTCGACGCGGCTCATGAGCGCGGCGTCGACCCGCACCGTGGTCTTGGCGCTCGACACCTGCACCGCCGGCGATTCGCCGAAGAAGTTCGGCACGGTGTACAGCGCCGCCGCGAGGATCACGACGCCGATCAGGATGTACTTCCAGGCGGGAAAGCGGTTCACCGAGCGATTGACCCTAGCGAATCATCCTACTGCAGGCTTTTCAGCGTGCCCTTGGGCAGCAGCATCTGCACGGCGCTCCTCTGCACGTTGATCTCGGTGTTCGGCGCGATCTCGAGGCCGATGTAGGTGTCGCTCATGCGCGTGATGCGCCCGATGACGCCGCCCGCCGTGATGATCTCGTCGCCCTTCTGCAGGGCCTCGATCATGGCCTTGGTCTCCTTCGCGCGCTTCATCTGCGGCCGGATCATGAGGAAGTACAGCAGCACGAACATCAGGATGATCGGCAGGAAGCCGATGATGCCGGCGTCGCCGCCAACGGCCTGTGCGTATGCGGGTGAGATGATCACAGCGTGCTCCGGGGAGGTGAACGGGAAAATTATAACCGCTGGCGCTCGGCGAGCAGCCGGCGCGCAGCCTCGGCCAGCGCGCCGCGCTCGATGGCGCCGCGCAGCTCGCGCATCAGGTCCGCATAGTAGTGCAGGTTGTGCAGCGTGTTGAGCCGCGCGCCGAGGATCTCGTGCGCCTTCTGCAGGTGGTGGAGGTAGGCTCTCGTGAAATTCCGGCAGGTGGTGCAGGCGCAGCCTTCGTCGAGCGGCGCGGTGTCGTCGCGGTAGCGGGCGTTGCGGATCTTGATGTCGCCGGAGCGCGTGAACAGCCACCCGTTGCGCGCGTTGCGCGTGGGCAGCACGCAGTCGAACATGTCGATGCCGCGGGCCACCGCGCCGATGATGTCCTCCGGCGTGCCCATGCCCATGAGGTAGCGCGGGCGGTCCGCCGGCATGCGCGGCACGATATGCGCGACGATGCGCTCGCGCTCATCCTTCGGCTCGCCCACCGACAGCCCCCCTACGGCATAGCCGTCGAATCCGATGTCTTTCAGCTTTTCGAGGGATTCCTCCCTCAAGGGCTCGTACATGCCGCCCTGGACGATACCGAACAACGCGTTCTGGCTGTTCCAGGATTTTTTCGAACGCTCAGCCCAGCGCATCGACAGGCGCATCGAGGCCGCCGCCTGGGCTTCGGTCGCCGGGAAAGCGGTGCACTCGTCGAACACCATGGCGATGTCGGAGTCGAGCGTCCCCTGGATGCGCATCGATTCCTCGGGGGTGAGGTGCAGCCAGTCGCCGTTGATGGGCGAGGCAAAGCGCACCCCCTCCTCGGAAATTTTTCTGATCGCCCCCAGGCTGAACACCTGGAAGCCGCCCGAATCGGTCAGGATCGGCCCGTTCCAGCCCATGAAGCGGTGCAGCCCGCGGTGCTTGCCGATGACCTCGAGCCCGGGCCGCAGCCACAGGTGGAAGGTGTTGCCCAGGACGATCTGCGCGCCCAGGGCGGCGAGCTCCTCGGGCGACATCGCCTTGACCGAGCCGTAGGTACCCACCGGCATGAACGCCGGGGTGTCGACGCGTCCGTGGGCGAGCTCGAGCGCGCCGCGGCGCGCTTCGCCGTCGCGGTGCGTGACGCTGAACCTCATCGCTCGATCAGCATGGCATCGCCGTACGAGAAGAACCGGTAGCGCTCGCGGATCGCGTGGCGGTAGGCCTCGAGCACGCGCTGCCTGCCGCCGAAGGCGCACACCAGCATCAGCAGGGTCGACTTCGGCAGGTGGAAATTGGTGAGCAGCCGCTTTACCACCCTGAATTCGAACCCCGGATAGATGAAAAGACCCGTAGCACCTTCGCGCTCGCCCGTAAGCGCGTAGCTTTCGAGCGCGCGCAGCGAGGTCGTGCCGACGGCCAACGCTTGTCTGTCTTTCAAGGAATCCAGGGTGGAAGGAGGGATGCAGTAGCGTTCGGCATGCATGCGGTGCGCCTCGACCTCCTCGACGCGCACCGGCTGGAAGGTGCCGGCGCCGACATGCAGCGTCAGGCGCGCGATGCCGGCGCCGCGCGCCTCGATTTCCCGCAGGATCGATGCGTCGAAATGCAGCCCGGCGGTGGGCGCCGCGACCGCGCCCGGCACCGCGGCGTAGACCGTCTGGTAGCGCTCGGCGTCGGCTTCGCCGGGGCGGTGCGCGATGTACGGCGGCAGCGGCACCGAGCCGTGCTTTTCCAGGAGCGGTTCGATCTCTTCGGCAAAACGCACCCTGTACAGGTCCCCTTCGCGGCCCTCCACCCGCACCATCACCTCGTCGCCGACCAGCAGCTCCGACCCGGGCGCGGGCGCGTGGCTGGCGCGGATCAGCGCGAGGGCCTCGCGCGGCGCGAGGATGCGCTCCACGAAAAGCTCGATCCTGCCGCCGCTGCGCTTGCGGCCGGCGAGCCGCGCCCGGATGACGCGCGTGTCGTTCAGCACCAGGCAGTCGCGCGCATCCACCCGCGCGGGCAGCCCGGCGAAGGCAAGGTCCTCGAGGGCCCCGTCCGCGCGCAGGTGCAGCAGGCGGCTCGCGCTGCGCTGCGGGGCGGGGTGCTGGGCGATGAGCCCGGGCGGCAGCGCATAGTCGAATTCGGAAACGAGCATCGGCGCGAATTATAATTTCGCGCCGCACGATGCCTGCGGCCGGAATGGCGGAACCGGTAGACGCAGCGGACTCAAAATCCGCCGGTGGCAACACCATGAGAGTTCGAGTCTCTCTTCCGGCACCAAGTCACAGGGCGTGAAAAAATGGGTCATGCCGCCGGGCCTTTTGCTAGACACCCGGGGGGGAGGGGGGTAGGCTTTCCCCGTCAACCAGCCACCACAACTTCCGGGGGTACGATGGCCAAGGCGCAGGTGAGGGTCCTGCCTTCGGCACGCAACACCGTGATGGTGGTCGACGACCAGTCGACCGGCCGCGCCATCCTGGAGCAGGTGGTGCGCAGCCTGGACGAGCGCGTGGCGGTCGAGGGCTTCGCCCGCCCGGTCGACGCGGTCGTGTGGGCCACGCGCCACGTCTCCGACCTGGTGCTGGTCGACTACATGATGCCGGACATGGACGGCATCGAGTTCGTGAAGCGCCTGCGCGGGCTGCCCGGCTACGAGCACGTGCCGATCGTCATGGTCACGGTGCACGACGACCGCAAGGTGCGCTACGCCGCGCTCGACGCCGGCATCACCGATTTCCTCACCAAGCCGGTCGATGCGCGCGAGTGCCTGGCGCGCTGCCGCAACCTGCTCACCCTGCGCCGCCAGCAGCTCGCGCTCGAGGACCGGCGGCGCCTGCTCGAGCACATGGTCGAGGACGCGACGCGCGAGGTGCGGGAGCGCGAGAAAGAGACCCTGCTGAGGCTCGCCCGCGCGGGGGAATTCCGCGACGAGGAGACCGGCTACCACCTGATCCGCATGTCGCGCTATTCGCGCCTCATCGCGGGCGCCATCGGCCTGGAGCGCGAGGAGATCGAGACCGTCGAGCTCGCCGCGCCGCTGCACGACATCGGCAAGATCGGCATTCCCGACCAGATCCTGCTCAAGCCCTCCAAGCTCGATGATACCGAATGGCAGGTGATGCGCCGCCACCCGGTGATCGGCCACGAGATCCTCAAGGGCAGCGCCTCGAAGTACGTGCGCATGGGGGCGCTCATCGCGCTCGGCCACCACGAGAAGTACGACGGCTCGGGCTATCCCAACGGCCTGGTCGGCGACCATATACCGCTGTGCGCGCGCATCGTCGCGGTGGCCGACGTGTACGACGCGCTGACGTCGATCCGGCCCTACAAGCCGGCCTGGTCGAGCGACCAGGCCTTCGAGTACCTGGTGTCGCAGCGCGGCCGGCATTTCGATCCGCGCCTGGTCGAGGCCTTCGCCGCCCTGCGCAAGGAGATCGAGGAAATCCAGACCGAATGGCGCGACCCCCACACCGGGCCGGCGGGTAGCTTATGACCGAGCAGGCCGCCGCCTCGAAGGGCGCTCGCCGCTTGCGGGCGCGTCTCGCGGCGCGCCCCGACAGCGAGCACGAGCAGGCGATCGTGCGGCTTCTCATCACTGTGCTGCTTGTGCTGTATCTGCTGCCCAATACCGAGGGACCCGGGCGGGCGGTGGTGCTCTACGTGGGCGCCGCCCACTTTACGCTCAGCGTCCTCATCTTCGCAAACATCCTGTATTCGCCGGCGAGTTCGCCGATGCGCCGCGTGGTTGCGATGCTGGGCGATTTCGCCACCGTGACCTGCTACATGTCGCTTTTCGGGGAGCACGCGGCGCCGCTGTTCCTGGTTTACGTGTGGATGACCCTGGCGAACGGCTTCCGCTTCGGCAGGCAATATCTGCTTATCTCGCTCGGCCTGGGGATCGCGGGGTTCGCTACGGTGCTGTGGCAAAGCGCCTTCTGGCGCAGCCACCTCTCGCTCGGATACGGCTTGCTGTTCGCCTTCATCGTATTGAGCGTTTACGTGCAGTCGCTGGTGAAGAAGCTCTTCGACGCAGTCGCGCGTGCTGAGGCCGCAAACCAGGCGAAGCGGCGTTTCATCTCCGTCGTGAGTCATGAGATGCGCACGCCCCTCAATGCGATCATCGGCATGGCGGATCTGCTGCGCGACACTTCGCTCAGCCGGGAGCAGGCCGACATGCTGCAGACGCTGCGCAGCTCGTCGCGCGTCATGCTGGGCCTGGTGGACGACGTGCTCGATTTCTCCAAGATCGAGGCGGGCAAGGTCATCCTGCGGAAAACCGACTTCGACCTGCACTCGCTGGTCAACAGTACTTGCCGCATCGTGGCGGCACAGGCTGCGGCCAAGGGCGTCGAGTTCGTGGTCTCCATCATGCCCGAGGTGTCTCCTGCCCTGCGCGGCGACCCGCACTATCTGCGCCAGATCCTCATCAACCTGGCCGGCAACGCCGTCAAGTTCACCGAGCGCGGCAGCGTCACCGTGCATGTTTCAGCGCAAGCTGAAACTGAATCCAGCGTGCGCCTGAAGTTTTCCGTTCGGGACACCGGCATCGGCATAGCGCCCGAGGCCCAGAGCCGCATCTTCGAGAGCTTCACGCAGGCCGATCAGTCGACCACGCGGCGCTTCGGGGGCACCGGCCTCGGAACGACCATTGCCAAGCAGCTAGCGGTCCTGATGGGCGGACAGATCGGCCTGGAGAGCGCGGTCGGCCTGGGCAGCACGTTCTGGTTCGAGATTACGCTCGACAAGCAGGCCGAGCGCCAGGGCGCGGGTACCGGCGAGCTGGCCGGCGCCCGCATGCTCCTTATCGGCTTTCCCGCCGCGCAGCGCGATCCGCTGGAAAGCGCGCTGTCGGGCTGGGGCGCGACGCCGGTTTCCGTGGCAAGCGTCGAAGAAGGGGTGGCGCGGCTGGTGGCCGAGATCAGCCTGGCCAAGCCCTATCACAGCGCGCTGATCTACGCCGGCAGCGGCGACGGGAAACTCGCACTACGCTTCCGCCGCGCGGCGCCGCATCCGGCTCCGCCGGCGGTGCTGGCGGTGCCGGCCGAGGCGCATATCGCGCGCTTCGAAGCACTGCAGGCGGGCTTCGCCGCGGTGCTCGAGCTGCCCTTCGAGAAGCGCCAGTTGTTCAACGTGCTGCACTCGGTGTCGGCGGGCGAGGAGCTGCAGGAAGGCGTCGTCAGGCTGAAGGATTACGCGCGCCGCGGTGCCGAGCCCGCCAAGCTGCATCTGCTAGCCGCCGACGACAACCCCACCAATCGCGAGGTGATCGGCAAGATCCTTGAGCGCGGCGGCCATGAGGTCGTGCTGGTGAGCGACGGCGAGCAGGCGCTGGACGCGATCGAGCGCGAGGATTTCGACGTCGTTCTCCTGGATCGCAACATGCCCGGCATGGGGGGCGTTCAAGCCCTGCGGGCGCTGCGGCTCATCACGCGCGGTCGGGCCAGGCTGCCGGTGATCATGCTATCAGCGGACGTCACGGCGGAAGCGAAGCAAGAAGCGCTGGAGGCCGGCGCCGACGCTTACCTCGGTAAGCCGACGGAGGCGGCGCGCCTTCTGGAACAGGTGGCCGCTCTGGCCGCGGCACGCGAGCAACCGGCGAAGCTCCCGCTGCCCGTTGCGAGCCCGCCCACCGGGCCAGGCGAGCGGCCGGTGATCAACCTCGAAACGCTCGGACATCTCGAAGAGCTCGGCTCGTCGGCCGCGTTCATCGAGAAGCTCATCGGCGTTTTCGTCAATGACAGCAGCGCGCTGCTCGGGCGCATGGAGCAAACGCTTGCGGGACGCAACTACGGAGAGTTCAGGTCGCTACTGCACGCGGTGAAGGGCTCGTCGGCCAGTATAGGGACCGACCGGCTGACGCACATGTGCCGCGGCCTCGGCAAGCTCTCCGACGCCGAGTTGCGCCTGCAGACCCAAGGGCTAATGCGCTCGCTAAACGTTGAGCTCGAGATGGCGCAGCGCGAGCTCGAGCGCTATCTGGCCGAACGCAAGCGCTCCGCCGGCTGACCGGCCGTGCCGCTGGGCTACAATCGGCGAAAAGGAGATTACCTTGCCCAGCGTTCTGATCCGCGAATCGACAGTCAGGCCCTCGTTCTTCATCACGCTGCTCGAAACGACCGACAGCAGCCGCCGGGAGTTCGAGGCCATCCCCAGAATGACCGCCATGCTCAACCGCGGCCTCACGCTCCCGGAGTACAGGGCGTTCCTGCATGACCTTTACTACGTCGTGTGGCATTTCTGCCCCACCATGGCGGCCGCCGCTTCGCGCTGCGACGACCGGTTCCGCAACGTGCGCTATGAGCTGTACGAGCGTATCGAGGAGGAGAAGAACCACGAAACATGGGTACTCGAGGACATTGACGCCGTGGGCGGTGACAGGGCCCTCGTGCTCGGCCATCCGCCGAGCGCTCCCGTGCAGTGCATGCTCGCGTTCAATTATTTCTGCGCGGAGCGGGCTCATCCGTGCTCCGTTCTGGGAATGCTCTATTCACTCGAGGTGATCGCCTCCGCCTATGCCGCCACGCTGTCTCAATCGATCGCGAAGGCCATCGGCCGCGACATGGAGGGTCCGGGTTTCAAGTTTCTGCTTTCCCACTCGGCGATGGACCAGCACCACGTGGCAAAGCTCAACGCTCTCGTCAAGACGATCGACGATCCGACGGCGCAGCAAGCCATCGTGAACGCGACGAGCGTGAACTTCTATCAGTTCGGCCGCGTGTTCTACGAGGGCGGCTTTACCTCGCTGATTCCCGCCTGAGACGGCGGCGGCTCAGCCCGCCGCCAGCGCACGCTCTTCGGCGACCGCCTCGGCGCCCACGTCGGTGATCTGGCCCTGCTCCATGCGACGCATCTGCGCGCGCACGATCCGGCTCATCATTTTCAGGTCGCGGTCCCCGAGCCTGAAAGCCGCGTCCACCCAGACGTCGGCGATCGCGTCGAGCTCCTCGCGCGCCAAGTGGTTGACGCGCCGGCGCGCGCACAGCGCTGCCTGCATGCCGTTGCGCTGCTTTGCATTGCGGGCGATTAATTCGCGCACCGCAGTCTGGCCTTCGCCGTCCTTCGCCAGCGCGTCGACGACGCCCATTTCGTGCAGCTTCGCCGCGGACAGGATGCGGCCCGAGAGGATCAGGTCTTCGGCCGCGCGCATCCCGATGCGGCGCGAAAGCAGGCTGTAGGCGCCCATTCCCGGGAAAAGGTTAAAGAGGATTTCGGGGAATCCGAGCTGAGCGCTTTCCTCGGCAATGATGAGGTCGGACGCGAGCGCGCACTCGAAGCCCCCACCCAGGGCGTCGCCCTGTACCAGCGCGATATTAGTCAGCGTCGGGCTGAAGAAGCTCTGGCTGCGCGGATACTGCACGTCGATGCACAGCCTGGCATAGTGCGCGAGCGCCTCGCGGTCCCGCGACTTGATGAGGAGCACGAACAGCGCAAGGTCACCACCCAGGTTGAACACCCGCGGGGTGCGCGAGGTCGTGACGTAGTAATTGACCTCGCGCATTTCACCTTCGACCTCGACCTTCCAGCGGTTCGCGGCGAGACGCTCGTCGTGCGCGCGCATGTCCTTCAGCAGACCTAGACTGTAGCAGGCGACGCCTTTTGGGTTGAAATAGGCCCACGCAGTGGCCGTGGCCGGCTCGAACTCGGTCTGATATTGCGATTTCTCATTGCCATACGGGATGCAAAGTCCGATCGCATCGCTGAGATTGCTCATGGTTGCTTCTCCTTCCCCAGAAAGATCGCCCCCCGGGTCGGGGGCAAGTCCTCGGTCCAGGACGTGCGTTGGGAGCGGCGCCCCTGGTACCTCCCGTGGGAATTAGAACGAGCCGTGACCGATGTGGCAATCGGGGAGTCCCTGAGGGGAGGCCGCTCTTGGGAGCGCGCGCCTTGTTGCCGCAGCGCCACATCGGGTAAATTCCCCGGCAGGGAACTCGATGTACGCGATTATCTATAAGTCCGATGGATTTCCGGTCTGCCGGCAGGTGCCCGGCGTCACGCCCGACCCGGTGGTCACCTGGAATACGGAGGACGCGGCCAAGGCCTTCATCTCCTCCCGGGGCGCTGACGCCGACTTCCAGCCGGTGCAGCTCACCGACGAGGCGATGGACAGGCTCGCCCAGGCGATGGGCTTCCCGCTCCAATCGATGACGTTCGAGCCCTATCCAGGCTGAAAAGGGTTGGAACGCTCATGCCAGTGTTCCCCGGGCTCGACTTCCTGCCCTTGGGCTTGCAACGTCGCTTCGAATAGCCCCTGCAGCTTGGCTTCGGCGTCCAGGTCGATGCGCTTGAGGATCTGCTTGGCCCATCGATAGCGCTTTTCCGAATCGAAACGGGCGCCGAACAGGGTCGCCAGGATCACGTACCTCGCGACGTCGCGCTCCTTCACGATTCCGTATTCTTTGGCGCGAGAGATGGCGTGGGCGATGAAGGCGCGCGCCTGTTCCTCGCTCGCCCTGCCGGTCTTCTCGGGAAAGAAGTCCTTCAGGTGGCGCATCATTCGCCGCTCGAAGTCCTTCCTCGCTATCAGCTTCAGCGCGTCGATCTGCTCATCGCCGATGATCAGCATGACCGCATGCTATCGCCTAGAACTCCAGGTTGTCGATAAGCCGCGTAGGGCCGAGGCGCGCCGCCGCCAGCACCACGCGCTCCTCGTCCGCGGATTGCGAGAGAGCCAGGTCGGCGCGCCGGCGCACCTCGACGTAGTCGGGCCGCCACCCGGTGCGGGAGAGCTCCGCCATGGCCTGCGCGGGGGTCGATCTGCCCTCGGCGACGCCGCGCAGCACGCGGTGCAGCCGCGGCGCTTCGGCGCGCTCGGCGGCGGACAGGTAGGCGTTGCGCGAGCTCAGCGCGAGGCCGTCGGCCTCGCGCACGGTCTCGCCGGCGACGATCTCGATCGGCAGGTTGAGCTGGCGCACCACGTGGCGCACCACGGCGAGCTGCTGGTAATCCTTCTTGCCGAACACGGCCACCGAGGGCTGCAGCGCGTTGAAGAGCTTCAGCACGATGGTCGCGACCCCGTCGAAGAACCCGGGCCGGAACCTGCCCTCGAGGTCCTCGCCGAGCGGCCCGGGGCGAACGATGACGCTCTGCGGCTCGGGATAGAGCACGCCCTCCTCGGGCGCGAACACGAGCTCGACGCCCAGCGCCTCGAGCAGGCCGCAGTCGCGCTCGAAGCTGCGCGGGTAGCGCTCGAAATCCTCGCTCGGCTGGAACTGCAGGCGGTTGACGAAGAGGCTGACCGCGAGGGCCCCGGCGTGGCGCCGCGCCAGGCGCGCGAGCGAAAGATGGCCCTCGTGCAGGTTGCCCATGGTGGGCACGAAAGCGAACCGGCCCAGGCCCGCGGCGGCCGCGCGCAGCGAGCCGAGGTCGCGCACGATCTTCATGCGAGGTTGAAGAACTCGCGCCGGCTTTTCATGCCGCGCACGCGCGACACCAGCAGCTCGAAGTCCGCGTCGCGCTCCACGAAGTTCAGGTTTTCCGAGTTCACGATGAGCAGCGGCGCGGCGGCGTAGTGGTAGAAGAAGCGCGCGTAGCTCTCGGCGAGCAGCGCGAGATATTCCTCGCTGATGCCGCGCTCGAAGCCCGCGGCGCGCCGCCTGACCCGCTCGATCAGCACCGCCGGCTGCGCCTGCAGGTAGATCACCAGGTCGGGCGCAGGCGCCTGGGGGCGCAGCGCGTCGTAGATCTTCTGGTAGAGGGCGAACTCATCGCCCGACAGCATGACGCGCGCGAACAGCAGGTCCTTGTCGAGCAGGAAGTCGGCCACCGCCGGGCGCGCGAACATGTCGCGCTGCTTGAGCGGCTCGATCATGCGCGCGCGCTGGAACAGGAAGAACAGCTGCGCGGGCAGCGCGTAGCGCGCCATGTCCTGGTAGAACCGGGCGATGAACGGATTCTCGGCGGGCTGCTCCAGCACCAGGTCGGCGGAGAGCCGCGCCGCGAGGCGCTTGGCCAGGCTGGTCTTGCCGGCCCCGATCGGCCCCTCGATCACCAGGTAGCGGAACCTATCCACGGAAGATGAAGTACGCGAAGGGCACGAACACGACCAGGGTGCCAGAAGCGCCACAAGCGACGACGGCAGGGTTCTGGATCACGCCATCCTTTCCACCGCCTGGCCGGCGCAGCCCTCGAGCAGCCCTTGCGCCGGCCCGCGGCCCGGGACGATCGCGCCGGGCGCAATCTCCAGCAGGGGCTTGAGCACGAACGCGCGCTCATGCATGCGGGGGTGCGGGACAGCCAGCTGCGCCGTTTCGATGATGGATTGCCCGAATAAAAGCAGGTCCAGGTCCAGCGTGCGCGGCGCATTGGCGAAGCTGCGGCTGCGCCCGTGCCGCGCCTCGATCGCCTGCAGCTCCTGCAGCAGCTGCGCGGCGTCCAGGCCGGTTTCGAGCTCGGCCACGGCGTTCACGAATTGCGGCTGGCTGGCGTATCCCACGGGGGCCGAGCTGTACAGGGAGGAGGCTTTCACGACGCGGGTGTGCGCAATCCCGTCCAGCTCGTGCAGCGCCAACTCGACCTGGCGGCCCGGGTCGCGGAGGTTCGCGCCGACCCCGACATAAGCCAGCGTCACGGCGCCTCGGGCGCTGCCGCCGCCCCCGGCGGCTTCTTGCGCCGGCGCCGGCGGCGCTTGCGCGGGCCGGTGTCGGGCAGCAGCATGGCCTTGCGCGAGTCGGCATCGGCGCCCTGGAACGCGCGCCACCACTCCTCGAGGTCGGCCGAGACCTCGCCGCTCGCCGCGCGCAAGGCGAGAAAGTCGTAGGCCATGCGAAAGCGCGGCGCCTCCAGCAGCCGGTAGGCGCGCGTCCCCGAGCGCTGCTCGAAGCGCGGCTGCATCGCCCAGATTTCGCGCATGGTGGCGGTGAGCCTGCGCGTGATCGCCAGCGTGGCGCACTGGGTGTCGAGCACCTCGTCCATCGCATGCTCGAGCGCCGCCACCGGGCGCTCGCCGCGCGCCTGGCGCGCTTTCGAAGCCGCGAGCACCTCGTGCCACAGCAGCGCCGCGAACAGGAACGCGGGCGACACCGGGCGCTCGGCGAGCACCCGCTCGTCGGTTTGCGCCAGCGCCAGGGTGACGAAGCGCTCGCCCAGCGGCTGCTCGAGGATCACGTCGAGCAGCGGCAGCACGCCCTTGTGCAGCCCGACGTCGCGCAGCTGGCGCAGGCAGGCGCTGGCATGGCCGGAAAGCAGCAGCTTCAGCATCTCGTCGAACAGGCGCGCCGGCGGCACGGTCTCCATGAGCGGCGCCATGTCGCGGATCGGCGCGCGCGTGGCCGGGTCCAGCGTCAGGCCGAGCTTGGCCGCCAGGCGCACGCCGCGCAGCATCCTCACGGGGTCCTCGCGGTAGCGCGTTTGCGGGTCGCCGATCACCCGCAGGGTGCGCTTCTTGAGATCGGCCAGGCCGCCGTGGAGGTCCACCACCTGTTCCGTCGCCGGGTCGAAATACAGGGCATTGACGGTGAAGTCGCGCCGCCGCGCGTCCTCCTCCATGGTGCCGAACACGTTGTCGCGCAGCACGCGCCCGTGCGCGTCCTTTTGCGCCGTTTCGGCGTCGGCGCCGCGGAACGTCGACACCTCCACCGTCTCGGGGCCCATCAGCACGTGCACCAGGCGAAAGCGCCGCCCGATGATCAGCGCACGGCGAAACAGCGGCTTGATCTGCTCCGGGCGTGCGTCGGTCGCGATATCGAAGTCCTTCGGCACGATGCCGAGCAGCAGGTCGCGCACCGCGCCCCCCACCACGTAGGCGGAGAACCCGGCCTCGCGCAGCGTGGCGCATACCTTGGTGGCGGCGGGGCTGGTGGCGTCGCGCGACAGGCCATGATTGTCGCGCGGCACCTGCAGCGCGGCTTCGGAAGGCAGTCCGAAAACCCGCCGGATAAACCTCTTGATCATTAAGGGGCGGGATTCTACCTGCGGAGCGAGATGACTTCCCAGCCGTGCTCCCCGGCCCGCTTGCGCAGCGCCTCGTCCGGGTCCACGGCGACCGGCCGGGTCACGCGCTCAAGGAGGGGCAGGTCGTTATGCGAGTCGCTGTAGAAGCAGCTCTCGGAAAAATCGGCGAGGCGGCGGCCCTGGCCGGCAAGCCACTCGTCCAGGCGGCGCAGCTTCCCTTCGCGAAAGCACGGCGTTCCGGCGACGCGGCCGGTGAAGCGTCCCGCGCGCGATTCGGGCTCGGTCGCGATGAGGTGAGAAACGCCGAACTCGCGCGCGATCGGCGCCGTCACGAAGCTGTTGGTGGCGGTGATCACCGCGCAAAGGTCGCCCCGCGCGAGATGCCGGTTCACGAGCGCGCGCGCCGCGGCGTTCACCATCGGCAGGATGCGGCTCTCCATGAACTCGGCGTGCCAGCGCGCCAGGTCCTGCGGCGAATGGGCGGCGAGCGGACGCAGCGCGAAGCCCAGGTACTCGTGGATGTCGAGCGTGCCCGCGGCATACTGGTCGAAATAGGCCCGGTTCTGCGCCTCGTAGGCGCCGCGCTCCAGCACCCCGCGGTCGACGAGAAACTGGCCCCACTCGTAGTCGCTGTCGCCGGCGAGCAGCGTATTGTCGAGGTCGAACAGGGCGAGGCGCATCGCAGCGCCCGAGTGTAACGGCCCTTGGAACGGGTAACGGCCCTTAGAAGCGCCGCTGCACGCCGATGCGGAAGTCCTGCAGGCGCAGCAGGCCCGAGGTGTCGCGCGAGATGGTCTCCGCGCTGACCGCCCAGTCGGCTGCGAACCAGTAGCGCCCGAAGAGCGAGACCTGGCGCTCGTACTCGAATTCGCGCAGCCCGCCCAGCGACAGGCCCAGGCTGTGGCGGTTGCCGAAGGTATAGGACCAGTTCATGCGCTGGCTGGGCGCGAAGCCGTTGGCGTCCTTCCAGCTCTGGCTGGCAAAGCCGAAGCGGTCGAAATCCGGCGCGAGCCAGCCGCGGGCGAAGGCCGGGTCGAGCCCCGGCTCGCCGCGCTCGGGCGGGCGCAGCCCCGACTGGGCGAACGCCGAAAAGGCCCCGGCAAGCGCGGCGGCGACGAGAAGTTGGCGAAAGATCCGGGATGGCATTGCGCGACCTCCGGTTATGGGACTCCAATCTAATGCCGGGCGAGAGGCTTGTCGAGGCAACAATCCTAGACTGTTGTTTTTAGTCGTCGTTCTTATTTGACAAGGCTTCACGAATCAGCGGCAGCGTGACCGGACGCTGCCGCGCGAGCGCATGCCGGTCGACCCGGTCGAGCACCGTATTGAGGCTGGCGATGTCCCGGGGCAGGTGGTGCAGCAGGTACCACACCACTTCGTCGCTCAGCCGCAGCCCGCGGCGCCCGGCTTCGGCGCGCAGGTGCAGCGCCTTGTGGGGATCGGTGAGGGGCTGGAGCTGGTAGACCAGCCCCCAGCCCAGCCGCGTCCTCAAGTCCTCGCGCAGCGCGAGGCCGGCCGGCGGCGCGCTGCCCGAGGCGAGCACCGCCGCCTGGCCGTCGCGTGCCGCATTGATGGCGAGGAACAGCGCCTGCTGCGCGGCGGCGTCGAGCCCCTGCACGTCGTCGGCCACGACCAGTCCCGGATTGGCGCGCGCCGCCGCGCGCAGCAGGTGGCTGCGGCCGCTTCCCGCCTCGCCCCAGAGATAGACGATGGCTTCCTGCAGCGTTCCTGCGGCGAGCGCGCGCACGCGCTCGAGCGCCTCGGCGTTGGTGCCGGCGATGAAGTTCTCCAGCGTGGGCTCGGCAGGCGGCGAAATCTCGAGGGGTAATTGACGCGGCATTAGAATGGCGCAAACGAATGGCGCAAGCCGGGGAACTCTAGCATGGCGAAAGGACTGTCCTACCGCGACGCCGGCGTCGATATCGACGAGGGCGACGCGCTGGTCGAAGCGATCAAGCCCTTCGCCCGGCGCACGCTGCGCCCGGAGGTCCTCGCCGGCATCGGCGGCTTCGGCGCCCTGTGCGAAATCCCGAAGAAATACCGCGAGCCGGTGCTCGTGTCGGGCACCGACGGGGTCGGCACGAAGCTGAAGCTCGCGTTCGCGCTGGGCCGCCACGACACGGTGGGCATCGACCTTGTCGCGATGAGCGTCAACGATGTCCTGGTGCAGGGGGCCGAGCCGCTGTTCTTCCTCGACTACTTCGCCTGCGGCAAGCTCGACAGGCGGGTCGCCGCGGAGGTGATCCGGGGCGTCGCGCGAGGCTGCGAGCTCGCCGGCTGCGCGCTGCTGGGCGGCGAGACCGCCGAGATGCCCGGCATGTATCCCGAAGGCGAATACGACCTCGCCGGCTTCTGCGTCGGCGTGGTGGAGAAGGCGCGCATCCTCGACGGGCGCTCGATCGCGCCGGGCGACGCCGTCCTGGGCCTCGCCTCGAGCGGCCCGCACTCCAACGGCTATTCGCTGATCCGCAGGATCCTGGAGCGCGCGCAGCCCGAGCGCGACCTGGACCTGCTGGAGCCCACGCGCATCTACGTGAAGCCGGTCCTCAAGCTGCTCGAGTCGGTTGCGGTGAAAGGCCTCGCGCATATCACCGGCGGCGGCATTACGGGAAACATTCCGCGCATCCTGCCGGCCGGGACGAAAGCGGTGGTAAACAAGGCTTCATGGCCGCGCCCGCCGGTGTTCCAGTGGCTGCAGCGCACGGGCAATGTCGCCGAGGACGAGATGTTCCGGGTGTTCAACTGCGGCATCGGCATGGCGCTGATCGTGGCTGCAGGCGATGCCAGGCGCGCGGCCGAGGCGCTGCGCGCCGAGGGCGAGACGGTCTACGAGATCGGCGCGATCGAGCCCACCTCCGGAGAAGCGGCCTGCGTCATCGTCTGACAGCGGCCAAAAAGCCGCTGCCTGCTCACCGCGGAAGGCGCGCGCGCAAGGCCGCGCGAGCCGCCGGGAGTCGAGGCGTCGTGCGAGGCCAGGAAGCCGAATGGGTCGACCAGCGGCTTTCCCAGATCTGCGCCAGGGCATCGGCGGGGGAGCGCGTCGAATGCGCCTGGGAGCTTTTCCGGCTGCAGCACTTCCCCGGCTGGAAGCCGACCGACATCGCCGGGGCGCTGGGCGCCTGGTCGCGCCGCCACGGGATCAAGCTGGAGTTCGGCATCCGCAAGCTCCACAACGTCGACGTGATCTTCATGGTTTTCACGCACGTGACCTAGTTCATAGGCGGCCTGCGAAGCGCGCGCGTAGAGTAGCCTCCAGCATTACGGGGGGCACATGCCGAAAGGCAGAAAAGGAAAATCGAACCTTCGACCCGGGAGGCGAGATTCCAAGTACGACATCGCCACGCCGGCCTATCGGCGGCTCGAGCGGCTGTCCATGCGGCCGGACGACAGCCTGTTCATCGCCGCGGTCATCGGCAGCGCGTCGCTTTTCGCCTGGCTTGTATCCATCCTGTGACCGAGAACGGCAACAGTGCCCGCGACCTGGCTCAATGGCTGGTCGAGGTGGGGCGGCGGGCGAGGTACAAGACAGGCGCTGAGCGGGGCAAGGGCGATCCCGGGCTGCGCATGCCCGCGCCGGCGAAGGCCCGTGGCGGCGCCGGCCGGCGAATGACGTTGCTCGGCCTGTTCGCTCTGTCGTTTCTGCAGTACTACGGCCTTACCGTAGCGGTGGAAATCGCGTCGCTGCCTGCACTGGTCGTGTTCCTGCCTACGTAGATCCCCGGTGTGCGAGGTAGATGCCGGCGAGCACGATGAGGCCGCCGGCGACTTGCAGGGCGACGACAGGTTCGGCGAGGAGCAGCCAGGCGAAGAGCGCCGCGACCACGGGCTGGAGGAGCAGGCCCACGGAAGAGAACGCAGCGGGAAGGTGCGCCAGCGCGTAGGCGATCAGTCCCTGGCCGGCGGCGTGGGAGACGAGCGCCAATCCGAGAAGGGTCGACCAACCCCCGGTCGTTGCGGGGAAGAACTGCTCGCCGGTGGCGAGCGCGACGGGAAGCAGGATGATTGCGCTGATGGCGCTCGTGACGGCCATGAGGCGCAGCGTGGTCTCGCCACGGTCGCGCAGGCCTTTCACGGCGAGGATGTACCCGGCGTAGAACATCGCGGTGACCACGCCCAGCGCGTCGCCGGTGAGCCCGGTGGGCGAGAACTCGAGGCTGGTGTGCACCAGCAAGGTGACGCCGAAGAGGGCAGCGCCCAGGCCGGCAAGGAACATCCGGCTGGGCCGCTGGCGCAGGAAGATCCAGGCGGCGAGGGTGACGAAGAGCGCGGCCAGGTTGGCGAGCAGCGTCGAGTTCGCGACCGAGGTCAGCTGGATCGAGGTGTGCCAGAAGGCCAGGTCGCCGGCGAAGGCGAAGCCGGCGGCGAGCAGGAGCGGCCATTGCCCCGCATGCTTCTGCTTCTTGTTTCCGATCGAAGAGAAAACCCACAAGGCGGGAACGGCGAGGGCGACGCGCCAGAAGGCGGTCGCGGTGGGGCCGGCCTCGGACAGGCGTACGAAGATCGGCGAGAGGGCGATGCAGGTGGCGCCGAGGAGCAGGGCGCCGAGCGCGGGGTTCATGGCCCGCGCATGGTAATAGGGTCTACGTTTACTTCAAGGGTCTACGTTTACTTCAAGGGTTTACGTTTACTTCAGGTCGCCCCAGCGCCGCAGGGCCGCTTCGTAGCGCCGCCGCGCCATTTCCACTTCGTGCTCGAGCAGCTGCTGCCGGCCGAGGTACTGCTCGGTGGCGCGCGTGCCGCCGGAGGAGGTGCCCTGGCGGTCGCCCGCTTGCGCTTCGATGCCTTCGTCGCGGCGCGTTTCGGCTTCCTTCAGCGCCTGCTGGGCAGCGCGCGCCTCTTCGACGGCTTTGTCAAGCTCGCTGCGCCGGTCCTGCGCGAGCGCGCCGAAGGCGACGAGCGCCGAAAAAACAAGCACTAAGGCTTTCATCGGTGGCTTCCGGTAAAATTTTTTTGACATGACGGCAGCGCGCTTCGTTCACCTCAGGATGCACAGCGAGTACTTGGTGAGCGACGGCATCGTCCGCCTGGAGGAGGCCGTTCAGCGCGCCGCGGCCGACGGCATGCCGGCGCTGGCGCTGACCGACCTCGCCAACCTGTTCGGCCTGGTGAAGTTCTACGGTATGGCGCGCGCCGCCGGGGTGAAGCCGATCGTCGGGGTTGACTGCTGGGTGCAGAACGGCGCCGAGCGCGACAGGGCGTCGCGCATCCTGCTGCTGTGCGCCTCGCGCGCGGGGTACCTGCGCCTTTGCGAGCTCCTGTCGCGCGCCTGGCTGCGCAACCAGCACCGCGCGCGCGCCGAAATCGCGCGCAGCTGGCTCGAGGAGGGCGGCACCGAGGGCCTGATCGCGCTTTCCGGCGCCTCGTTCGGCGACGTGGGCCAGGCGCTGCTCGCGGACAGCGCCGAGGCTGCCGAGCGCCTCGCGCGGGAATGGTCCGCGCTGTTTCCCGGGCGCTACTACGTGGAGCTGCACCGCGCCGGGTTGCCGAACACCGAGGCGCTGCTGTCGCGCTCGGTGGCGCTCGCCACGCGGCTCGGGCTGCCGGTGGTGGCCGCCCATCCGGTCCAGTTCCTGGAGGCGGGCGACTTCAAGGCGCACGAGGCGCGCGTGTGCATCGCGCAGGGCTACGTGCTCGGCGACCGGCGCCGGCCGAAGCTCTTCACGCCGGAGCAGCATTTCAAGACGCAGCAGGAGATGGCGCAGCGCTTCGCCGACATTCCGCAGGCCCTGGAGAACGCGATCGAGATCGCGCGACGCTGCAACCTCGAGATCCAGCTGGGCATGAACCGCCTGCCGGCGTTCCCGACCCCGCCGGGGGTGACGATCGACGATTACCTTCGGCAGCAGGCCGAATCGGGTCTTGCCCTTCGAATCCAACAATTGGGCTTGAAGGTTGAAGAACAACCGCGTTATCGCGAGCGGCTGGACTTCGAGCTCGGCACCATCATCCAGATGGGCTTCGCGGGCTATTTCCTGATCGTCGCGGACTTCATCAATTGGGCGAAAAGCAATGGCGTCCCGGTGGGGCCGGGGCGCGGCTCCGGCGCCGGCTCGCTCGTGGCCTACTCGCTGGGCATCACCGACCTCGACCCGCTCAAGTACGACCTGCTGTTCGAGCGCTTCCTCAACCCCGAGCGCGTATCGATGCCGGACTTCGACATCGACTTCTGCCAGGACGGGCGCGACCGCGTCATCGACTACGTGCGGCGCAAGTACGGCGAGCAATGCGTGTCGCAGATCGCCACCTTCGGCACGATGGCGGCGCGCGCCGTGGTGCGCGACTGCGGCCGCGTGCTGGACCTGGGCTACAACTTCTGCGACCAGATCGCCAAGCTGATTCCCGTCCAGCCCGGCAGGACCATCACCCTGGAGGATGCGCGGCGCATGGAGCCGCTGCTCGCCGAGCGCGAGCAGAAGGAAGACGAGGTGAAGGAGCTGCTCGAGCTCGGCGGCAAGCTCGAAGGGCTGGTGCGCAACGTCGGCATGCACGCCGGGGGCGTGCTGATCGCGCCGGGGCGCCTCACCGACTTCTGCCCGCTCTATGCCGCCGAGGGCACCGCCAACGTCATCTCGCAGCTCGACAAGGACGATGTCGAGGCGGTCGGGCTGGTGAAGTTCGACTTCCTCGGCCTGACCACGCTCACCATCCTCGACTGGGCCGAGCGCTACGTGCGCCGGCTGGGCGACGAAGGCTTCTCCCTGGAGAAGATCTCCCTGAACGACGCCGAGGCCTACAAGCTGCTTTCCGCGGGAAACACCACCGCGGTGTTCCAGCTGGAATCGCGCGGCATGCGCGATCTCATCAAGCGCGCGCGCCCCGACCGCTTCGAGGACGTGATCGCGCTGGTGGCGCTGTACCGGCCGGGGCCGATGGACCTCATCCCGGAGTACATCGAGCGCAAGCACGGCAAGCGCGTCGAATACCTCGATCCCCGCCTCGTGACCATCCTCGGGCCGACCTACGGCATCATGGTCTACCAGGAGCAGGTGATGCAGATCGCGCAGGTCATCGGCGGCTATTCGCTCGGCGGCGCCGACCTCTTGCGGCGCGCGATGGGCAAGAAAAAGCCCGAGGAGATGGCGCAGCAGCGCGAGGTCTTCGTCGCCGGCGCCCAGAAGAACGGCCTGTCCAGGCCCAAGGCCACGCAGCTCTTTGACCTGATGGAGAAGTTCGCCGGCTACGGCTTCAACAAGTCGCACGCCGCCGCCTACGCGCTGCTCGCCTACCAGACGGCCTACATGAAGGCGCACCACGCCGCCGCCTTCATCGCCGCCAACCTTTCGGCGGTCATGGACGACACCGACAAGGTGCGCCAGTTCTACGAGGACGGGGTGGCGAACGGGCTCGCCATGCTGCCGCCGGAGGTCAACGCCTCCGACTACCGCTTCCTGCCGGTGGACCGCAAGACCATCCGCTACGGCCTGGGCGCCGTGCGCGGCACGGGGGAATCGGCCATCAAGGCGATCCTCGAGGCGCGCGCCAAGGCGCCGTTCACGGACCTTTTCGACTTCTGCAGCCGCGTCGACAAGCGCATCGTCAACCGCCGGGTGGTCGAGGCGCTGGTGCGCGCCGGGGCCTTCGACTGCCTCGAGCCCAACCGCGCGCGCCTGCTCGCCTCCGTGGGGCGCGCGCTGGAAGCCGCGGAGCAGGCCGAGCGCCAGGCCTCGCAGGAAAGCCTGTTCGGCGAGGCCGAGGCGCCGCACGGCGGTGCGCACCTGTACGTCGACGCGCCCCCCTGGGACATGAAGCAGAAGCTGCTGGAGGAAAAGGCCGCGCTCGGCTTTTACCTCTCGGGGCATCTTTTCAGCGTGTACGAGCGTGCCCTGGCGCGCTTTCCGCGCGTGCCGCTGGCGAAGCTGGGCGCCGGCGAGCGCGTGTGGATGGCGGGCATCGTGATCGCGGCGCGCACGCAGATGACGCGGCGCGGGCGGATGATGGTGGTGATGCTCGACGACGGCAGCGCGCAGGTGGAGATCTCGGTCTTCAACGAGCTCTACGAGCGGCACCGCGACAAGCTGAAGGAAGATTCCTTGCTGGTGCTCACGGGCAAGGTGCAGAACGACGAGTTCTCGGGCGGCCTGCGCGTCCTGGCCGAGGATCTGCTCGACCTGGCCGCGCTGCGCGCGCGCTATGCCTCCCTGCTGCGCCTTTCGATGAACGGCGGGACCGACGCGAATCGCCTGCAGCAGGTCCTGGCGCCCTACCGCTCGAACGGCGACGGGAGCTGCCCGGTCCTGGTGCGCTACGAAAACAGCAAGGCGATGTGCCAGGTGGCGCTGGGCGAGGCGTGGCGGGTGCGGCCCGATGCGCAGCTGATCGACGACCTGGGGACCTGGCTCACCCCGGACAACGTCGAGCTCATCTACGGCGCCGCCTAGCGGCCCCAGCGCACCTCGCAGGCTTCGCGGCCGAGCAGGCTGCGCTGGTGGCGCAACCAGGCGTTCGCCATGAGGCCGCCGGGATCGATCCTGCGCTGCTCGGCGAGAAATTCGGCGAGCTGCGGGTAGCAGGCTTCGGCCTGCGCGCGGGTCGCCTCGGGCGTGCACGCGATGGGATAGCTCCCGCCGCGCGCGATGGCGGCGTCGATCAGCTCGCGCCGCAGCTGCGTGGCGCGCACCGCGGCGCCCAGGGTCGTGGGCTCGCCCAGGCTGACATTCACCTCGGCGTAGTCGCGGCGCGCCCAGCGCAGCACCGTCTCGTCCTCCGGGCGGATGCGCCGCGACGCCACGCCTTCGAGCGCGACGCGCCACTCGCGGCAGCGCGAGCCGACTTCGGCCAGGAAGGCATCGAGCTGCTCCGGCGGCACGAATAGCTGCAGGCTGCCGGTTGCCGGCGCCTCGGCGGGCTGGGCTTCGCTCACCGCCCGGGCCAGGGACTCGATGCGCAGCGTGGCGCTGTAGAGCGTGCCGAAGAGGCCCTGTCCGCCGACGACGAGCGCGAAGAGGGCGGGGCTCGCCAGGCGGTCGATGCGGCGCAGCTGGCCGCCGGGGGTGACCAGGGTCAGCGATTCCACGTGCGCGACGGCAGGACGGCCGTCGGGCCCTGCCGCGTTGCAGGCGATGCTCTCGCCTACGCTCGCGCAGGTCGTGCGCAGCTCGCGCGCCCGGGCATCGCCCGGGCGCAGGTGCCCGGCCAGCGCTTTCCAGCTGACATTGGCCTGGACTTCCACCAGGCCCCGCTTCTCGTCCAGCCGCAGCACGCGGTCCAGGCGCGCTGCATCCAACGGGCGGCATTGGCGCACCGATTGCTGCAGCTCGTGCGCCGAGAGCGGCAGAGAAAGCGTGGAGTTCATGCGGGGCATTGTTCAGGCCGCGCGCATTGCGCGGCAAGCGCCGCGGGGAAAGTAGCGCTCCCTGATACCGCCGGAGGCGCTACGCGGTTGGGCGTAGTGCGAAGCCGGCTTGCGGCGCCTCGTCCCCGTCAGCGGGACCGACCTGCACGTCAGCCACGCGCGCAGCCGGCGGCCCGCGGCGCGCCCAGGCAATGACTGCCTCGAGCGCTTGCGCCTCGCCCTGCAGCAGCGCCTCGACGGTGCCGTCAAAGCGATTACGCACCCAGCCGGTCACGCCGAGCCTCTCGGCCTGCTCCTGGAGGGCATAGCGGTAGCCCACGCCTTGAACTCGGCCGCGGATGCGCAGCTTCCGGGTGACCATGCAAGCTTCATGGTAAGCTCGCCGGGCGGTTGGATATAAGGGGGTATAAGAAGATGCGCATAGCACTGCTGGTCGTAGCCGGGCTCGCTCTCGCCGGTTTTCTGGTGGTCGCCGTCGTGCTGCCGCAAATGGCGGGAGCGGAGGCGAAGGACGCCGCGCAGGCGCTCATCGCGGGCGCCGAGCCCGCGAGGCAGCAGGTCGGCGTGTACGCGGAAAAATCGGGCGACCTCGCGGGCGCCGGCAAGGGCATCAAGATCGCATCGCGGAGCGATCCGAAGCACGGCGAGATGAAATGGATCGTCTCGGAGAACGGCGACATCCGCGGCTGGAACGAGCCCAACGCGCTCGAGGTGACCCTGATGCCGACGCTGCAGGGCGGCAAGGCCACCTGGCGCTGCAAAGGCTATCCGGTCAACGCGATGCCGGCGAGCTGCGGCGGCGGCTCGTCGTAAGCGCGCTCAGTATTCCCTGCACGATGGCCGCCGGGTCCGGCGGGCAGCCCGGCACCGCCGCATCCACCGGAATCACGTTGGACACCCTGCCGCGGCTGGCGTAGCTCTCGCCGAAGATTCCGCCGCTGCAGCCGCAGTCGCCGATGGCGACCACAAGCTTGGGCTCGGGCGTCGCGTCGTAGGTTCGGCGCAGCGCGATCTCCATGTTGCACGACACCGGCCCGGTCACCAGCAGCAGGTCGGCATGCCGCGGGCTGGCGACGAACCGCATCCCGAGCCGCTCCAGGTTGTAGTGCGGGCCGTTGCAGGCATGGATCTCCAGCTCGCAGCCGTTGCAGGAGCCGGCGTCGACGTGCCGGATGGCGAGCGCGCGCCCGAAGTGCTTGAGCACCGCTTCCTCCAGCCGCTGCGCGGCGAGGCGCAGCGCTGCATCGGGCTGGGGCGCGGGCTCGGTGACGATGCCTGTTTTGGCGATCTGCTTTAGGAGCTGGTACATGTCTAGAGGTCGTGGCCGCTGTAGGACAGGTTGAACGACTTGTTGATGAGAGGGAAGTCGGGGACGATGTTGCCCAGCACGGCGCGCTCGAGAACCGGCCAGTTCTGCCACGAGGGATCGTGCGGGTGCACCCGGTGCAGGCTGCCGCGGCTGCCGAAGTCGACGGCGATGAACACCTCGCCGCGCCAACCCTCGACCCAGCCGCAGGCGCGGGTCCCCGGCGGTGGCGCCGGCACGTCGACGCGCAGCGCACCCCCCGGCAGGCGCTCGACGAGCGCGCGCAGAAGGCGCAGCGACTCCGCGAGCTCGTCGAAGCGCACCGCCACCCGCGCGGCCACGTCGCCGCGGGTGTGTCCGCATTTCTGGACCTCGACCTGGTCATACGGCGCCACCGGCAGGTCGGCGCGCAGGTCGTGAGCCTGGCCGCTCGCGCGCCCCGCGAGCCCGGTAAGGCCCAGCCGCTGGGCCAGCTCGGGGGTCACCTGCCCGGTCATGATGAACCGGTCCTGCGCCCCGGCGTGCTCGTCGTAGATCGCGCGCAGGGTCGAGACCTCCGCACCGATGGCGTCGAGCGCCTGCAGCAGCCGCCCGGGGTCGGCGAGCTCCCCGGCCACGCCGCCGGGGACGATGTAGTCCATCAGGTAGCGGTGTCCGAAAAGCTCGCGGTGCACCCGCAGCAGGTTTTCCTTGAGCCGCCAGAATTGGAAGAAGCCGAAAGACAGGGCGACGTCGTTACCGAGGTAGCCCAGGTCGCCGAGATGGTTGGCGACGCGCTCGAGCTCCAGCGCAATGCCGCGCAAGGCCGCCGCGCGCGCCGGCGGCTCGACGCCGCCCGCCGCCTCGAGCGCCATGGCATAGGCCCAGGCGTAGGCCACCGTGGAGTCGCCGCTGACACGGCCGGCGAGCCGCGCGCCCTCCTGCGCGCCGAGCGCCTCGAAGCGCTTCTCGATGCCCTTGTGCTTGTAACCCAGCCGCTCCTCGAGTCGCAGCACCTTCTCGCCGACGATCGAAAAGCGGAAATGTCCCGGCTCGATGGTGCCGGCGTGCACCGGTCCGACCGGGATCTCGTGCACGCCTTCGCCCTCGACGCGCACGAAGGGGTAGCGGTCCTCGCCCACGGCGCAGCGCGCGGCGGCGTCGAAGCCCTTGCGCAGCGGGAACCCACCCCCCGGCCAGCCGGCGTGCCGCAGCCATTTGCGGCGATCGGAGTTGTCCTGCGCATGCACGCCTACGAGGTCGTAGGCGGCGCGCTGCATGCGTGCCGCGGCCGGGTAAAGATCGGCGATGCAGGGATAGCGCGGATGCTCGCCTTCGAGCGCCGCCGTCAGCCACAGCAGCCCGGGGGGGATGGCGAGGGCGAGGTGGATCGCATAGCCCGCTCCCCGCGGCGTCTCGTCGCTCGCCCACAGCGCCACCAGGCGTGCTCGGGCCTTGCGCGCTTTCTCGGTGATTTCCCTCAGGTTTCCAGCGCGAGTCTCGGCATGCCACGCGGGCAGCGCGCCGGGCAATCGCCGCGGCTCCAGACCGAGCTCGTGGAAGGGCGCCGTCATCCGATGAACGCGGCCGCCTGGCGATACCAGTCGACCAGATACGGCGGAATGTAAAGGCCGAGCATCAGCACGATCGCCAGGTGCACGAACACCGGGACGAGCGCCGGCTGATGCGGCAGGCGTGCGCTGGGCGAGCCGCTCATTTCGCCACTCATTTCGCCACTCATTTCGCCACTCATTTCGCCAAACACCATCGGCTGGACCTTGCCGAAGATGGCGGCGAAGGCAACGCCGAGGGCGAGGAGCAGGAAGGGCGTGGCCCACGGATGCTCGCGCATCGCGGTAGTGAGCACCAGGAATTCGCTGGTGAACACGCCGAACGGCGGCATGCCGAGGATGGCGAGCGTGCCCAGCGCGAGGCCCCAGCCTATGGTGGGGCTTTGCTGGATCAGGCCGCGGATCGAGCCCATGTCCTGGGTGCCGCAGGCCTGCGCGGCGTGGCCCACGGTGAAGAAGATGGCCGACTTGGTGAGCGAGTGCACCGTCATGTGCAGCAGGCCGGCGAAGGCGGCGAGCGGCCCGCCCATGCCGAAGGCGAAGGTCATGATCCCCATGTGCTCGACCGAAGAGTAGGCGAACATGCGTTTGATGTCCTTCTGCCGCGACAGGAAGAATGCGGCCACCACCACCGAGACCAGGCCGAAGCCCATCATCAGGCCGCCGGAGAAGCTGCGCTCGAGCGCGCCGTCCACCAGTACCTTGGCGCGCACCACGGCGTAGAGCGCGACGTTGAGCAGCAGGCCCGAGAGCACCGCCGAGATCGGCGTCGGGCCTTCGGCGTGCGCGTCGGGCAGCCAGTTGTGCAGGGGCACGAGGCCGACCTTGGTGCCGTAGCCCACCAGCAGGAATACGAAGGCGAGCGAGAGCACGGTGGGCTCGAGCTCGCCGCGCACTTCGTGCAGGTGGGTCCAGAGCAGCGCGTGGCCGCCGGGGCCGAGCACCTTCTCGGCGGCGAAGTAGAGCAGGATGGTGCCGAACAGCGCCTGCGCGATGCCGACCGAGCAC
>CAZJJC010000278.1:0-4029 GCA_964546195.1 uncultured Enterobacteriaceae bacterium
GGCCGCCAGGCTTTCGCTCGCCGGGTCGGCCGTCGCCTCCGACGCCTTCTTCCCGTTCCGCGACGCGCTGGACGCGCTCGCCGAGGCCGGCGCCGCGGCGGTGATCCAGCCCGGCGGCAGCCTGCGCGACGACGAGGTCATCGCCGCCGCCAACGAGCGGGGTGTAGCGATGGTGTTTACCGGAGTGCGCCACTTTAGACATTGAATGCGCAACTTCAGGCACTGAAATGAAGCTGCTGGTCATCGGTTCGGGCGGGCGCGAGCATGCAATCGCGTGGAAGCTCGCGCAGAGCCCGCGCATCCAGGTGGTGTACGTGGCGCCCGGCAACGGTGGCACCGCCGCCGAGAACAACCTGGAGAACGTCGCCCTTACCGAGGTCGCGGACCTGGTCGCCTTTGCGAAGAAAGAGAGCGTCTACGTCACGGTGGTGGGCCCCGAAGCGGCGCTCGCCGCCGGCGTGGTGGACGCATTTCGCCAGGCCGGCCTGAAGATCTTCGGCCCGACGCGCGCCGCGGCGCAGCTCGAGTCCTCCAAGGACTTCGCCAAGTCGTTCATGGTGAAGCACGGCATCCCGACCGCCCTGCATCGCACCTTCACGAGCGCCGACCCGGCGAAGGCCTTCGTCTCGCAGCGCGGCGCGCCGATCGTGGTCAAGGCCGACGGCCTCGCCGCGGGCAAAGGCGTCGTGGTGGCGCAAAGCGTCGAGGAGGCGCACGCGGCGATCGACCGCATGATGAGCGACCGGGCGCTCGGCGAGGCGGGAAGCCGCGTGGTGATCGAGGAACACCTCGCCGGCGAGGAAGCGAGCTTCATCGTGATGAGCGATGGCGTGAACGTGGTGCCCCTGGCCACCAGCCAGGACCACAAGCGCCTGCGCGACGGCGACCAGGGACCCAACACCGGCGGCATGGGCGCCTACTCGCCCGCCCCGATCGTCACGCCGAAGCTCCATGCGCGCGTGATGCGCGAGATCGTCCTGCCGGCGATCCAGGGCATGGCGCAGGACGGCCTGCCGTACGTGGGCTTCCTCTACGCCGGGCTGATGATCGACAAGGCCGGCAATCCCAAGGCGCTCGAGTTCAACTGCCGCCTCGGCGACCCCGAGACACAGCCGATCATCCTGCGGCTCAAGTCCGACCTGCTGGAGCTCGTCGAGCGCGCCATCGCCGGCAACCTGAAGGACGTGGAAATCGAGTGGGACCGGCGCACCGCGCTCGGCGTGGTGCTCGCCTCGCACGGCTACCCCGACGAGCCGCGCAAGGGCGACGCGATCGCCGGTCTGCCCAAGCCCGATGCCGACTGCCGCGTATTCCATGCGGGGACGCGCCTCGAGGGCAAGACCCTTCTGACCAACGGCGGCCGCGTCCTGTGCGTCACCGCGCTCGGCGACTCGGTGCGCATGGCGCGCACGCGTGCCTACGAGGCGCTCGAGCGCATCCGCTTCGACGGCATGCAATACCGCAAGGACATCGGCCACCGCGCGCTGAAGAAGTGATGGTCTACGAGTATTTCACCAAGCTTCAGGACAAGATTGTTTCTTCCCTGGAGAAGGCCGACGGCAAATCCTTCGGCCGCGACGCATGGACGCGGCCGGAAGGCGGCGGCGGCATCACGCGGGTCATCGAAGAGGGCAACGTGTTCGAGCGCGGCGGCGTCAACCTGTCGCGCGTGCACGGCAACCGCCTGCCGCCTTCCGCCACCGCGGCGCGTCCCCAGCTCGCAGGCCGCGCTTACGAAGCGATGGGCGTGTCGCTCGTCCTGCATCCGCGCAACCCCTACTGCCCGACGGTTCATCTCAACGTCCGGTTCTTCTCGTCCGGCGATACCTGGTGGTTCGGCGGCGGCATGGACCTCACCCCGTACTACGGCTTCGAAGAAGACGCGCGCCACTTCCACGCGAGCTGCAAGCAGGCGCTCGAGCCCTGCGGCCCGGACTACTACCCGCGCTTCAAGCGCTGGTGCGACGAGTACTTCCACCTCAAGCACCGCAACGAGCCGCGCGGCATCGGCGGCATCTTCTTCGACGACCTCGCCGACCAGGACCTCGACTTCTCCTTCGGCCTCGTGCGCTCCGTAGGCGACGCCTTCCTCGGCGCCTATCTGCCGATCCTCGAAAAGCGCAAAGACACCCCGTTCGCCCAGCGCGAGCGCGACTTCCAGCTCTACCGGCGCGGCCGCTACGTCGAGTTCAACCTCGTCTACGACCGCGGCACCCTGTTCGGCCTGCAGTCCGGCGGCCGCACCGAGTCCATCCTCATGTCGCTCCCCCCTCACGCCGCCTGGCGCTACGACTGGAATCCCTCCCCCGGTTCTCCCGAGGACAAGCTCTACACCGACTTTCTCAAGCCGCGCGACTGGGTTTAGCCCTTGGTCAACCGCGCAGCCGCAGCCTTCGTTAACGGGCTGTGGAGACGCGCCTCACCCTTCGCCCCGGCCAAAGCGGCACCAAGAAGCTGCTCGCGCGCACGGCGAGCGTCTGGTGCGCGTGCGCTACCTCTACGACGAGGCATCCGGCCGGCGCCTCAAGACCGTCGAGCTGATCGTCGAAGCCGTCCCCTGGCGCCCGCGCGCCCGAACCCCGCGGCGCCGCGATGACGAAATCGTCGCCGTGCGCATCGCCTTTCACAAAGCCGACCTGCGCGAGCGCGCCAAGCGCCTCGGCGCCGTCTGGCGCCCCGCGCAGAAGCTATGGGAGCTGACCTGGCTCGATGCCAAGCGCCTCGGCGTTGCCGATCGCGTACCAGGCGTCTGAGCCAAATTTATCCGACTATCCACTCATGGATATATGCCGGCATATAGCGCCATCCATTCATAGATGTTTGCACCCACTAATAGATGGTTCTACGATGCTTTGCATGTCGTTAAATCACTAGTTAGAACGCCCGGGAGCGTGTTCGATCAACGATGAGGAGGAATTTCATGGCAAACGAGATCCAGCCCCATAACCAGCGGCCGGCAGCCATGTGGAGCTCGGGCGGCGGCGCGTATGACAAGATCAGCGGGGGTATTGCCGACTCGATCGAGCATTGCGTGCTGCGGCTCGACCCGCAGCCGGGCGAGTACATCCTGGACCTGAGCACAGGCACCGGCTGGACGTCCAGGGTGGTGGCGCGGAGAGGGGCTCGCGTCATAGGTGCCGACATCGCCGCCGATATGGTCGCCGCTGCGCAGAAAACTGCCAAAATGCAAAGGCTTGCCATCGAGTATCGGATCGGCGATGCGGAAAGCCTGCCGTTCGCCGATGGCGAGTTCGACGCGGTGGTCTCGACATGCGGCGTGATGTTCGCGAGCCGCCCCGAAGCGGCCGCCGCCGAACTGGCGCGTGTATGCCGCAAGGGCGGGCGCATTGCGCTGACCACTTGGCTGTCGGACAGCAACCTGTTCAAGATGTTTCAGGTGATGAGGGCCTACATGCCGCCGCCGCCAGACCCAGCCCCACCCTCGCCCTTCGCGTGGGGGCAGACTGCGCGCATCAAGGAGTTGCTCGGACGCAATTTCGATCTGAAGTTCGAAAAAGGCGTGTCTTATTATCGCGAGCCCAGCGGCGAGGCCGCCTGGAACACTTTCGTGACCGGCTACGGCCCGACGAAGTCGCTTGCGGCCAGCCTCGATGAGGCCAGGCGAGCCGATCTGCGGCGCGATTTCATCGCCTTCCACGATGGTTTTCCCACTGACCTCGGAATCTGCGTCCCGCGCGAGTATTGGCTAACGGTCGGCGTGAGGAAGTGATTTGAGGGTAGCCACCTCGCGCCGTTCTTCTTCGTCGGCGTGCTCCTCGTCTGCTACTACGGGCGACTTGCATAGCACATGGTGCGCATAGCGAAACCGGGGCGTTCTAACAACTTAATGCAGCCGACCGGCCAAGAGCGGCCGGCGGCTGATTAAGGACGTTAGGCGACACGAAAACAGATGCCAGCGCGGTTCGCATTGATGTTCTCGGCCGCACTCCTCGCGCTGTCGTTCCCAGCCCACGCACACGCGATCCACCCTTTGTGGATAGTAGGCGCACTCTCTCCCCTCGTCGTCCT
>CAZJJC010000279.1:0-7423 GCA_964546195.1 uncultured Enterobacteriaceae bacterium
GCTGCGGAAGGCTAAGAGCGAGCGGCCACCGGAATTGATGCGCCTTGGCCAGCAGCGGTAGCTAGCGGCGCTCTCATCGTGGCGGCCCATGCACTGGCAGCGTGGAGAACCAGGGTCTAACCGCCGGTTCCTGGACGACGCCAAGCTTCCCGCCCAGTTAGTTGACCGCTTACTCCACCTTCGCGCCGAGGTTGTGCACCAGCTGCTCTAGCGGAGGTCCTTCGGCGGCCACTTCCCTGGCAAAAGCCTGCGGCGATGCGGAGGGCGTGGCGTCCATGCCCTGGGACTCGATCTTCGCGCGCAGCTCGGGCTTGGCGAGCGAGGCCGCAGTGGCCTTGTGCAGGCGGGCGATGACGGCTGCCGGCGTGCCGGCGGGGGCAAAGATGCCGAACCAGAAAGTGGACTCGAAATTCGGCAGCCCGGCTTCCTCCGAGCCCGGAATGCCGGGAATCGCCGGGGAGCCCTTGCGCATGGCGACGACGAGCGGCTTGAGGCGGCCGGCCTTGATGAAGCCCATCACGCTGGGCGAGGTGGCGAACAGGATATGCGTGTCGCCGGCGAGCACCGACTGGGTCGCCGGGCCGCCGCCCTTGTACTGCACGGTGGTGAACTTGACCCCGGCGGCGGCCTCGAAGGCGGCGAGCGCGAGGTGCGGCGCCGAGCCGTGACCGCCCGAGGCCGCGTTGAGCTTGCCGGGGTTGGCCTTGGCCTGATTGATGAGCTCGCGCAGCGAGCCGGCGTTGACGCTGCTGTGCACGACGAGCACTGTGGTGCCGGTAGCCACCCGCGACACCGGGATGAACGCGCGATCCGGATCGTAGGCGAGCTTGCCCTTGAGCAAGGCCTTCGGTATTGCCTGGTGCCAGTTGAGCAGCACCGTGTGCCCGTCGGGCCGCGCCTTGGCCACCGCGTCGGAGGCGATGGTGGTGCCGGCGCCGGGCTTGTTCTCGACGAGAACCGCCACGCCGAGGTCCTTCGCCATCTCCTCGGCGACCACGCGCGCGGTGAAGTCGGCCGAGCCGCCCGGCGGGTAGCCGATCATCATGCGCACCGGTCCGGCTGGGAAGTTCTGCGCCGAGGCGACCGAAGCGGCGACCAGCATGACCGTGACGAATGCAGCTTTCATTTTTTCTCCCTCATTTGTCCCACAGTCGTTTCGATGCCAATGCGGCGCCCTCGGCGAGCGCGCGCAGCTTCTTGAAAGCGATCCCGCCGTCGACCTTGCCGTAGCCGGCGAACGTGCCGAAGCCGCAGTCGCTGCCGGCGAGGACCCGCTCGCGCCCGACGATGCCGGCGAAGCGCTCGATGCGCTGCGCCACCAGCTCGGGGTGCTCGACGTAATTCGAGCAGGAGTCCAGCATGCCCGGGATCAGGATCAGGTCGGCGGGCAGGCGCGCATCGCGCCACACCGTCCATTCATGCTCGTGGCGCGGGTTCGCCGCCTCGAAGGAGATGGCGCCCGCCTTGAGCTTAAGCACGATGGGCAGGATGCGCTTGAGGTCGATATCGTGGTCGTGCGGACCCTCGTAGTTTCCCCAGCAGACGTGGATGCGCACCCGGCCGGCCGGCACCCGGGCGAGGGCCTGGTTGAGCGCCTGCACGTGGATCTCCGCCCGCGCGAGAAACGCTTCGTCGCTCAGCTCCTGGAAGCCGGTGTGGCGCGCCATGGCGAGGTCGGGGCAGTCCACCTGCAGCACGAACCCGGCGGCGGCGATCGCCTCGTACTCGATCCTGAGCGCCTCGGCGAGCGCCTCGATGTAGGCTTCGTGGCTGGCGTAGTGCGCGTTCGGCATGAAGGCCGCCACCACGCCCGGCGAGGCGGCGTTCATGAAGCCTTCGGCCCGCGGCACCGCCTCCAGCGCGGCGCGGAAGCCGGCGAGGTCCTGGTCGAGCAGGCTGCGGTCCTTGAGCGCGACCGGGCCGGTGCACTGCAGGCGCCGCTCGTGCCGGGGACCGAGGAAAGCCTTCATGCGCTCGCGGAACTCGGGGTGCTCGCGCAGATCGAGATGGGTCTTGGGCCGGTGCTCGCCGCCGAAGCCGGCATAGCGGTCCTTGATGTAGGTCGAGTAGCTGATCTTGCTCGTCTCGCCGTCGCTCACCACGTCGATACCGGCTTCGGCCTGGCGCCTGACGCAATCGAGCACGCCCTGCCGCATGGTGCGCTCGAAGTGCCCGGCGTCGAGGGCTTCGCCCTTTTCCTTGCGCAGCAGGCAATCGACCACTGCGCTCGCGCGCGGCAGGCTGCCGACGTGCGTCGTGAGAATGCGCTCCAGGCTCGCCTTCAAGCCAGTTCCGCTGCCCGGCGATAGTGCTGCTGCGCGTCGTGCGCCTCGCCCAGGCGCTCGGCGAGCCGCGCCAGCTCCAGGTGCGCCGAGCGGCTTTCCTCGAACGAGAGGCTGGCTTCCAGGAAGCTGCGCGCCTTGCCCCACAGCTCGGCGTGCCCGCACAGGCGCCCGAGCGTGGCGAGGAGCTGCGCGTCGCGGTCGCGCTCGAGCAGCCAGCGCTCGGCGCTCTCAATGCGCTCGCGCGCCTCGGCCACCCGGCTCGCCTCGTCCAGCCCGTCGGGCAGCTCGCCGTAGAGCGCTACGAGCTCCGGGGTCCATTCGGCCGACAATGCGCGGTCGAGGATCTCGCCCGCGAGCGGCGCGAGGCCGAGCGCGGTGGCGTGCCGCGCCGCCGCAGCCGCCACCCGCGGATGCAGCTGATCGCGCGAATCGATCGCGCGCCAATGGCGCTCGAAGGCATCGGCATCGCCAGCCGAGCGTGCCAGCAGCTCGACCGTAGCCTGTACCCGGTATTCCTCGGCGAGCGCAGGAGGGATGGCGTCGCGCTTGCCCAGCTGGCTGGCGAGGCGCAGCACTTCGTCCCAGGCGCCCGCGCCGCGCTCCGCGCGCAGCAGCAGCCGGGCGGTCGAGACCTGCTTCGGCCCCGCGTCTTGCAGGTTGCGCAGCGCGTCGCGCGCCGCGGTGAAATCGCGGTCCTCGAGCGCGAGCTCCGCCCGGCTCACCAGGACGGCCGCCTGCGTGTCCTGCCCCGCCGCTTCGGCGCGCTGCAGCCAGCCGTCGCGGCGCTGGAACTCGCGCATCTGGTGCGCGGCGCGCGCGGCGAGCAGCGCCGCGAGCCCGGGGTGCGGCCCGCTGTCGAAGGCCACCGCCGCTTCCTTCTCGGCGCGGGGGTAGCGCCCCTCGTAGAAGGCCTGCAGCGCCGCCGCGAGCGCGGCGTGCGCGCGCTCGCGGCGCCGGCGCACGCGGTAGGAGCGCACATAGGCAGGCAGGGACAAGGTGTGCGTAAGAAGACGCAATACCGCGTACAGCAGCAGGAACGACAGAAGCAGCAGGATGCCGAAGAACAGCATCGACAGCTCGACGCGGTACGGCGGGTAGATGAACAGCGCGTAGCCGCCGTCGATGCGGCCGAGCATGACCAGCGCGACCGCCGCGGCGAACACGGCGAGCAGCCAGAAGAGAGACCTCATTTAAGGCGTGCGCTCGCGGGGCGCCTTGAAGCCGCGCACCGCCTCCAGGCTCTCCGAGATGGCCGGCATTTCGAAGCTGAGCGTGGCGGAGGAAAGCTCCTTCAGCTCGCCAAGCGCATCGGCCGTCTGCTTGGATTGCCGGTCGAAATAGCGCTCGATCCAGGCCTGCGCCGCGCGCAGGTCCTCGCGGTAGCCGGTCTCGTCGCGGGTCAGCAGCGTGAGCCGCGCGTTCAGCAGCCGCAAACGCAGATTCTCGCGCAGGAAATAGGCCTGCGAGGGCGGCAGCAGCGGCGGCGCCGGGTCGTCCAGCTTGCGCACCACCACGAGCTCGCGCAGCTCGCCCCACACCTCGGCGCCCAGGCGCGACCAGAAGCCGCGCTCGCCGGCGGGGGCGGCCTCCTTCGCGGCGCCGATGCGCTCGGCGCGCTCGTCGAAGGCGAGCGGCAGGGCGTCCACCTGCGCCACGAGGCGGTCCAGGCGCATGCTCATGCCGGCGAGGTCGACTCCCGGAAGCGCCTTGAGACGCTCGATGTCGCGCGCCAGAGCGCGGCGTATCGGCTGGAATTGCGGCTGCTCGGCGCGGGCGAGGCGCGCATCCGCGAGCTGCAGCGCGAGCAGCGCCGCGCGCACGTTGCCCGCAAGCTGCAGTTGCTGCGACGCGATGGTGAGCACCTGCTCGATCTCGGCCAGCTGCCACTCGTCGCGGTTGCGCGACAGGTCCTGGTAGAGCGCTTCGAGCGCGCCCTGCTGGCTCTGCGACTCGGCGACGCGCGCCTCGAGCTGCCCGAGCTTGCCTTGCGCGTCGCGCAGCCCCTCCTGCGCCTGGCGCGCCGCCGAGCGCGCCTCGCGCGCGTCGTTCTCGATGTCGCGCAGGCGCCGGGCGAGCTCCTGCTGCGTAGCGTCGATGCGCGGCCCCGCCTCGAGCCAGAACACCCCCGCCCGCGCCGCCGCGGGCACGATAGCGACGAGCAGCAGCACGGGCACCTTCGACCTGCGAGGGGGGGCGGTTTCTTCGCTCATCCGGGGACCGAAGTATGCTACCAGCCGGGCGGTCAGTTCGGCATCCCCGGGCCCGCCTACCAGCACCTCGGCGATCGCGTGCTGCTTGGCGTGTTCCGCGATGCGCTCGTGGGTCGCGAACAAGGGCGTGCGCGCGAGATGAGGGCGGCCGGCGGCGCCCAGCAGCTCGACCAGGTTGTCCAGGCCTTGCGCCGAGGACACGGTGACCGCGTGAACCTCGCCGCGCTGCCAGGCTTCGAGCAGCGGCCCGCTGTCGGCCTGCGGCCGCACGCGCCGGTAGCATTCGGCGTACGTCACCTGCGCACCGCGCGCGCTCAGCGTCTCGCCCAACAGCTCGCGCCCGCCCTCGCCGCGGAAGATCACGATGCGCTTGCCGGCCACGTCCTGCATCGGCGGCAGCGCGAGCAATGCCTCGCTGTCGCCGCCGGCCTCGGGCGCGAGCACCTCGCCGGCGCCGCGGCGCTCCAGCTCGCGACGCGTGCCGCCTCCGACCGCCGCGGCGCGCGGCCGCTGCGGCCAGCTCCCGATGCGCTCGAAGACCTTGTGCACCGCGCTCGGGCTGACGAACACGGCGAGATCGAAGCCCTCCAGCTCGGGCAGCTGCCAGCCCGGCAGGTCCTGGATCTCGATGGCGGGAAAGCGCAGCGCCCGCGCGCCCTGCGCCTCGATCAGCGAAGCGAGCTCGCCCGCCTGGCCGGCGGGCCGGGTGATCACGATGCCGCGCCCCTCGAGCGGTCTATTTTTCAAGCGCGGAGAGGATCTCGTCAGCGCCCTGCCGGCGCAATTGCGCTACGGCCCGCCCGGCGAGCTCGCCAGGGTCCTCGCCTTTGCAGTCGGCGCGCGCGATGCGACGCCCGTCGAGCGAAGCCACCAGCGCGCGCAGCCGCAAGACTCCTGCGGCCTGCTCGGCATAGGCGCCCAGCGGCACGGCGCAGCTCCCGCCGAGCGTGCGGCTCACGGCGCGCTCGGCGCGCACGCATTTCTCCGTGGCTTCATCATTCAATACACTTAGCAGCAAGAGCAAGTCGTTACGGTTTGCCCGGCATTCGACGCCCAGCGCGCCTTGGCCCGGCGCCGGGAGACTGTCTTCGATATCCAGGTGCGCGCGTATCCTGTGCGCGAGCCCGAGGCGCACCAGGCCCGCCACCGCCAGGATCGCGGCGTCGTATTCGCCGCGATCGAGCTTCGCGAGGCGCGTCTCGACGTTGCCGCGCAGCAGGCGCACCTCCAGGCCGGGATGGCGCTCGGCGATCTGCGCCTGCCGCCGCAGGCTGGAGGTGCCGATTACACCGCCTTTGGGTATGGACTTCAGATTCGAATGAAAAACAGAGACAAAGGCATCGCGAGGATCCTCGCGTTGCATGACCGCGGCAAGGACGAAACCTGCCGGAAGTTCGGCCGGCACGTCCTTCATCGAATGCACCGCCAGGTCGGCACGCCCGTCGGCCAGCGCGTTCTCCAGCTCCTTGACGAACAAGCCCTTGCCGCCCGCCTCGTCGAGCCGCCGGTCGGCGAGCTCGTCGCCGCGCGTGGACATCGGCAGCAGCTCCACGGCAAGGCCCGCATGGCTCGCCTCGAGGCGCTGCTTGACATGCTGCGCCTGCCACAGCGCGAGGCGGCTGCGGCGCGTCGCTATGACGAGGGAATTACCTTTCAGAAACCAGTTCCTTTACTACCGGCCATTGCCGCCGGCTCACCGGCAGGCGCTCCTCGAGGCCGTCGAGCACCACCTGCCAGTGCGGCTCGTCCTCCCCACCGCCGGTGCGCTCGAAGCCGCGGATCGCGGCACGCGCCACCAGGCAATTGCGGTGGATACGCACGAAGACATCGGCGAACTCGCGCTCCAGGGAGGTCAGCGCCTCCTCGATCAAGTGCTCCCGGGTGCGCGTGCGCAGCGTCACGTATTTCTGCTCCGCGCGCAGGAACACGATTTCGCCCACCGGGACCAGGGAGATGCGGTTGCGCTCGGCCACCGAGAGGTACTCGCGCGGCGCCCCGGCCGCCTTCGCCAGCTGCTCGCGCCCGGGAGACGAGGCCTTCTTCAGCGCAGCCGCGAGCCGCTCGGCCCGCACCGGCTTGAGCAGGTAGTCGAGCGCGTTGAGATCGAATGCCTCGACGGCGTGCCGCTCGTGGGCGGTGACGAACACCACCGTCGGCGCCGGATCCAGGCTCGACAGATGCCGCGCGACCTCGAGCCCGCCCATGCCCGGCATCTGGATATCGAGCAGCAGCACCTGCGCGCCGCTTTGCGGATAGCGCTCGATCGCTTCCAGCCCGTTGCGCGCCTCGCCCACCACCTCGGTGGGAATCTCGGCGGCGATGTCGCCGAGCAGCTCCTTCAGCCGCTCGCGCGCCGGCTCCTCGTCGTCGGCGATGAAGACCTTGATCATGCGCTGGCGGGACGCGTATCGGGCCGAGTATCGGGCCTATAGGGCATCTCGATCTCCACGCGGTAGCGCGCGTTGCTGTTGCTGGTCCTGATGCGCGCCTCGGCGTCGAAGAACAGCGCCAGCCGCTCGCGGATGTTGTCGAGCGCCATGCGGTTGCCCAAGCGCCGCTGCTGCTCCTCGATATACGGATTCTCGATGCGCGCCAGCACCTGGTCGCCGCGCCGCTCGATGCGCACCAGCACGTGGCCGGTCGCGGTGCCCGGCTCGACGCCGTGGAACACCGCGTTCTCGAGCAGCGGCTGCAGCACCAGCGGCGGCAGCAGCGCATCGAAGGGCGCGGCGTCCAGCTCCCAGGTGATGTGCAGCCGGTCGCCCAGGCGCAGCTGCTCCAGCCCGGCGTAGCGCTCGAGCAGCGCGATCTCGTCGGCGAGGCGCACGAATTGCCGCGGCTCGGACATCAGCGTGCGGAACAGATCCGCCAGGTCCTCGAGCGCGCGCTCGGCGCGCTTGGGATCGCGCCGGATGAGCGCCAGCACCG
>CAZJJC010000280.1:0-13615 GCA_964546195.1 uncultured Enterobacteriaceae bacterium
GCTGGTGGACGGCATCAAGCGTGCGACCGACGTGATGATTGCGGGCAAGGTCGCCGTGGTGGCCGGCTACGGCGACGTGGGCAAGGGCTCGGCGCAGGCGCTGCGCGCCCTGTCCGCGCAGGTGTGGGTCACCGAGATCGACCCCATCTGCGCGCTGCAGGCGGCCATGGAAGGCTACCGCGTGGTGACGATGGACTACGCCGCCGACAAGGCCGACATCTTCGTCTCCGCCACCGGCAACTTCCACGTGATCACGCACGAGCACATGAAGAAGATGAAAGACCAGGCCATCGTCTGCAACATCGGCCACTTCGACAACGAGATCGACGTCGCCTCGCTGTCGCAGTACAAGTGGGAGGAGATCAAGCCGCAGGTCGACCACATCATTTTCCCTGCCTCGGGCTCCCAGCCGGGCAAAAGGATCATCCTGCTGGCGAAGGGCCGCCTGGTGAACCTGGGCTGCGGCACCGGGCATCCGTCCTACGTGATGAGCTCCTCGTTCGCCAACCAGACCATCGCGCAGATCGAGCTGTACACGAACAACGCGAAGTACCCCGTCGGGGTCTACACCCTGCCCAAGCACCTGGACGAGAAAGTGGCGCGCCTGCAGCTCAAGAAGCTGAACGCCACGCTGACCGAGCTCACCGACGCGCAGGCAAAGTACATCGGCGTGCCCAAGGACGGCCCGTACAAGACCGACCACTACCGGTACTGAGATGAAAATTGCCGCCATGGGGGCGGGCGGCGTGGGCGGCTACTTCGGCGCCCGGCTGCAGCAGGCAGGGCATGAAGTCTCCTTCTTCGCCCGTGGCCGGCACTTGAAGGCTTTACAAGAAAAAGGATTGACGCTGGAGAGCGCGCACGGCAACGCGCAGCTCAAAGTCCGGGTCTACGAAGACCCGCGCGAAGCGGGCGTCGTGGACGTGGTGCTCTTCGCCGTGAAGCTCTGGGACACCGAAACCGCCGCCGAGCACCTGCGCCCGGTCGTCGGGGACAGCACGATCGTCATCCCGTTCCAGAACGGCGTGGAGTCGATTTCCCGCCTGAGGGCTTTCTTTCCCGAAAAGGCGGTCCTCGGCGGCTCGGCCTACATCGGCACGCGCATCCGGGCGCCCGGCGTGATCGAGCACAGCGGCCAGATGGCGCGGCTGCAGTTCGGGCCGGTATTGCCTTCCCAGCGGGCCGCGGCCGAAGCCTTCCTGCAGGCGTGCAAGGAAGCCAAAGTCCAGGCCGAGATCCCCGACGACATCGTGAAGGCCAGCTGGGAGAAGTTCGTCTTCCTGGTCGGCCTGTCGGGCGCCACCGCCGTGGCGCGCGCCCCGATCGGCGTGGTGCGCGCGGACCCGGACCTGCGCTGGCTCTTCGAGCAGGCGATGCGCGAGACCTGGCGCGTCGGCCGCGCGCGCGGCGTAAAGCTGGCCGACGAGTACGTCGAGCAGCGGCTCGCCTTCGCCGACGGGCTGCACGTCGACATGAAGGCCTCGCTGCTGCACGATCTGGAGGCGGGCGGCAAGCTCGAAGCGCCCTGGCTGTGCGGCGCGGTGGCGCGCATGGCCGGCGAGGCGGGGCTCGACGCGCCGGTCAACCGCGCCGTCTACGCCGCGCTCAAGCCCTATCTGAACGGCCGATGAACCTGCTGTACGGCACCACGCCGCCGCGGCTGGGCACGCCGCCGGGCGAGGTGGCGGCGGCCGCCGAAAAGCTCGCCGCGCGCCTCGCCGGCCTGCCGCTCGACGCCGTGGTGGTGTACGACATCCAGGACGAGACCGGCCGCACCGAGCGGCCGCGGCCGTTCCCTTTCAGCGGCACCATCGACCCGCGCCTCTATGCCCGTTTGCTTTCGGAGCGCAGCGGGCGTCCGGCGATCACCTACAAGGCGCTCGGCACGCTGGACGAGGCCGGGTGGGAGCAGTGGCTGTCCGAGTCTTCCCGCGTTTTTGCAACGAAATACCTTTCGATCGTCGGACGCCCGACCTCGGGCATCGCGCATTCGCTCGCCCTGTCGCGCGCCATCCGCATCGCCGCCGGGCATGCCGGCGGGTTCACCGTGGGCGGGGTGGCGATCGCCGAGCGCCACGCCGCGCGCCGCAGCGAGGCCGCGCGCCTGCTCGCCAAGGGCATCGAAGGCTGCAGCTACTTCATCTCGCAGGCGGTGTACCACGCGCCGCCCACGCAGCGGCTGCTGCGCGACTACCTGCGCGACTGCCGCGGCGCCGGCGTGGCGCCGCGCCGCGTGATCCTCACCTTCGCGCCCTGTGGGCGGGACAAGACGCTCGCCTTTCTGCGCTGGCTGGGCGTCAACGTTGCGCCGCAGACCGAGCAGGCGATCCTCGGCGCCGCCCGCCCGCTCGCTAAATCGATCGAGATCTGCCGCGACAACCTGCGGCGCATCCTCGACGGCCCCTACCGCGGCGCCATTCCGCTCGGCGTCAACGTGGAGAGCGTGTCCATCAACCGCGACGAAATCGACGCCAGCATTGATCTATTCCACGCGCTGCGCGAAACCTTGGAAGGCAAATAGAACGCCGCTCGGGAGCTTCGGGCTGCCGCTCGTCGCCGCCACGCTAAAAGTCTGTGATGGCAAAAGCAGCCCTGCGCGACTCCCTATAAACTCCAATAGGGGCAGGGAGGTGAGTCAATGCTGGCTCGGCGGTACGTTCTTGTCGCGTTTGCTTGTGCGGGCCTGTTCTCGGGAGCGGTGGAGGGCGCCACTCAGACACGCAACCCCGGGACCTGCGCGAATGCGGGGGGCATCGGCTCGGTGGCCTGGACGAATGCGGGAAACGCACTCGCCAGCGATACCGCCTATGCCACCGCGACCGGGCTGGACGGAACGGTTTCCAACTACCTGCGTTGCACCAACTATGGCTTTACCATTCCGCCGGGCTCCAGGATCGACGGCCTCACGGTCAGCGTCGAGCGAAAATCCAATCGCTTTCAGAACGGCGGCAGCAACGATGCCGCGATGCGCCTCATCAAGGGCGGTGCCATCGGCACCACCGACCGGTCCGACGGGACGGCCTACACGACGGCGGATGTCACCTGGCCGCACGGCGGCCCCGCCGACCTCTGGGGTGACACCTGGACCTTCGCCGATATCAATGCGCCCGACTTCGGCGCCGCGTTCGCCGCGACCAAGCCCAACAGCCAGGGCCTGGCGCACAACGTCACGGTCAATGTCGTTTCGATCACCGTCACCTACACGCCGCCGCCGACGGTCGTTTCCATCAACCGCGCCGGCGCCAATCCCACCTCGGCCGCGACGGTCGACTGGACCGTGACCTTCAGCGAGGCCGTATCGGGCGTCGATGTTTCGGATTTCGCCTTGGCGATCTCCGGCCTTAGCGGCTCGTCGATCGCCTCGGTCAGCGGCGGACCGGCGGTCTACACCGTGACCGTGAACACCGGCTTCGGTGTCGGCACGCTGGGACTCAACCTGCTCGACAACGACACCGTGCTCAACGCGGCGGGCGTCCCTCTCGCCGGAAGCCTCACGGTGGACGGCGGCTTTACCGGCGAGGTCTACAACGTCAACCGCCCGCCTCCGGTGGCGGGCTTCAATGTCGTCGAGCCCGGCGCCAACGCGCTCACCGGCCGCATCTTCACCAAGATCGCGGGCCAGGACATCGCCGTCGAGATCGTCGCTCTCGATTCCTCCAACGCCATCTCCACGGGCTTCACGGGCGCGGTGGCCGTCGAGCTCGTCGACAACTCGAGCGGCGGCGCCTGCGCCGGGCTGCCGCTCATCAAGGCGCTGGCCAATCAGACCTTCGCCGTCGGCGACAACGGACGTCATGGCTTGTCCGCGGGGCAGTTCGAGGCCGAGGCGCGGCGCAATCTCAAGTTCCGCATCAAGTACCCGGTCGCCTCGCCGACGGTCGTGTCCTGCTCTTTCGACGCATTCGCGAACCGGCCGCTGGCCTTCGTGTCGGTGCTGGCGCGCGACCAGGATCGCACGACGGCAGGAACCACGCGCGCGCTGGGCAATACCGCTGACCCGGGCACCGGTACCGTGCACAACGCCGGCCGGCCTTTCCGCCTCGACGCCACGGCACAGAACGGCGCAGGGGCTCCGGCCACTACAACGCTCTATGCTCCGGACGCGGGCCAGCCGGTCGCTCTGCTCGCGCAATGCGGCAGCGGTACGCCCGCCTGCGTGGCCGCGCCGGGAGCGCTGGCGCTTGGGGCCTGGTCCGCCGCAGCGGGCGTCCTCACCACCTCGACGGCGAGCTACAGCGAGGTGGGCGCGTTCGAGCTGGTGCTGGAAGACCAGACCTTTGCCGCGGTGGATGGCACCGACGGTACGTCGAGCGCCGTGCGCTACATCCGTTCGGACTCGGCGCTCACTGTGGGCCGTTTCGTTCCCGATCACTTCGCGATCACCGGCGCGTCCATAACGCCGCGCTCGGACCTCGCCGCCTGCTCGGGCTCGTCTTTCACGTACATGGGCGAGCGTCTGGACCTCGTCTTTACGTTGCGCGCGCGCGCCTTCGGCGGTACGGATACCGCCGCGTATGGCGGCAGCCTCGCCGCCCTGCCGCTGAACAGCGCCGCCTCGTACGACTTCGGCGCCGTCGACTCGGCCGGACCCACCCCTCTGAACGGCACGCGCCTCGACCTGTCGCTGATCCCCGGAATCCCCGCCTCCTGGGCAGCAGGCGTCGCCGCGGTAAGCGCGCCCGTCGCGATCAACCGGGCGGCCGCGCCCGATGGCCCTTACGGCGCGGTGCGCCTCGGCATTGCGCCGAGCGACGCGGACGGCGTAACCCTCGGAACGCTCGATCTGGATGCGGACAACAGCGGCAGCAACGAGCGCGGGCAGGTGGGCGGCACGACGGGGGTGCGCTTTGGCCGCCTGCGCATGGAGAACGCCGTGGGCAGCGAAAAGCTCGATCTGCCCATTCCGATTCAGGTGCAGTACTGGGCGGGGACCGCGTTCCAGGTGAACGCGGCGGACAGCTGCACTCCGATCGCCGCGGCCAACATCCAGCTGAGCGATTATTTCGGCGGCATCGACAACACCAACGTCACCACCGCCAACCTGAGTCCGGCAAGCGTGGTGTTCGCCTCGGGGGTCGGCAATCTGACGCTTACCAAGCCTCTGCCTGCGCCGGCGTCGCCCGGCGCGGTGACCCTGACCGTCGACCTGACGGCCGAGGCGAAGTCCTACCTGAAGGGCAACTGGGGCGTGCCCACTTACACGGCCGACCCGCGCTCGCGCGCCGCGTTCGGCCTCTACGGCGGCCAGCCGCCCAACTTCATCTACTTCCGCGAGAACTACTGAGCTAGGGCAGCGGGATGCGCGTGCCGGAGTCACCGCGCTGGTAGGCGCGCCAGGCGCCCCCCGGGCCTTCCCGGCAGGCGCCGAAGCGAAACGGCATGCCATCGCGCCCGGGGGTGAGGAAGCGCAGGTCCTTGAACCAGACGCAGGTCGATCCCTCGCTGATGCCGTCGAAGGCCGGCACGTCGGCGAACCAGCGGAAGAAGCCGAGCGCCGGAGAGCTCCACGCCTGCCGGCCCAGCTCGTCGACCGGCGGATGGCCGTAGCGCGTCTGCGTCACCCAGGCGGCCTGGTCGAGCGGCAGGTACGGTGAATTTATCCTGGCGATGACACCGTCGCCGGGCTGGGTGCGGCGCGGCTCGCGGCGCACGAGGTTCACGTGCGCGAAGCGGTGCGTCGCCTCGTCGCTCACGAACACGGTCCAGTTGAACGGCGACACCGGCCGCGGGTGCGCGCTCACGACCGCGCCCTTCAACCCAAGGGAGGCCGCGTAGGCCTCGCCGAACTCCACCGCGTTCTGCCTCTGCACGTACTGGAAACCGACATAGCCGGCAAGCACCGCGCTTGCCGCGACGGCCGGCAGCCTTGTCTTTCGAAAAATGAGCGACAAGAGCAGGCCGGCGAGGATGATGCCGCTGAACCACAGATCGATGATGAACGTGGCGCCGATCGCAGCGCGCCAATCCGAGATCGGCGCGAACACGACGGTGCCGAAGCTGGTGATCAGGTCGCCGGCGATATGCGCCGCGAGGCTAAGCGCGGTGACGCCGTACAGGGCGCGCCAGCCGCGCGGCTCGCGCAGGATCTTGGCGAGCAGCCACGCAAGCAGCAGCGCCCAGAGCGGCAGCAGCAGCACCGAGTGGGTAACGCCGCGGTGCTGCTCCAGGTAGACGACCGGCCCGGCATAGCTCAGGACGAAGTCCAGATCCGGCGCCGCGCCGGCGAAGAATCCGGCGGCCACCCGCCGGCGCAGCGAGCCCGGCGGCGCGTCCCTGGGAGCCGTTGCCCGCGCTAGTAAAGCCCCCGACAGGGCATGCGTCAGCGTGTCCAAGCTATATCAGCAAGCTAAATCAGGGACAGACCACGTTTTCCAAGGACCCAGGTTCAGGAAAACGTGGTTTGTCCCTGTTTTTGTTAGGCAGCGCGCTTCTTGCGCTGCGCGTCCTTCACGTGCATCTGGGCGTAAGCGCCGTGCGCGGCAGCTTCGGCGTCGCCCACGTGCACCGGCAGGCCCATGTCGGAGAGCACCGAGCCGAGCGCCGAGAGGCACAGCATGACGTTGTCCGGGCGGCACGAATAGCCCATCAGGCCGAAGCGCCAGATCTTGCCCTTGAGCGGGCCCAGGCCCGCGCCGATCTCGAGGCCGAACTCGGCGAGCAGCGTCTTGCGCACCTCTTCCTCGTTCACGCCCTCGGGGCACAGCACCGCGTTCATCTGCGGTAGTTGGAACTGCTCTTTTACTAAAAACCTTAAACCCATTGCTTCCAGCCCGGCCTTGAGCGCGAGGTGATGGCGGGTGTGGCGCGCCCAGGAATTCTCCAGGCCCTCCTCGCGGATGAGCAGCAGCGCCTCGTGCAGCGCGAACAGCGAATTGGTGGGCGCGGTGTGGTGATAGGTGCGCGTGGTCGCGTTCCAGTACCCCAGCAGCAAATTCATGTCCATGAACCAGCTGTGGATCTTGTCCTTGCGCTTCTTCACGTGCTCGACCACGCGCTCGGAGAACGACACCGGCGACAGGCCCGGCGTGCACGACAGGCACTTCTGGCTCGCCGAATAGATGGCGTCGATCTCCCACTCGTCCACCTTCACCGGCGTGCCGCCGAGCGAGGTGACCGCGTCGACGATCACCAGCGCGCCGTGCTTATGGGCGATCTGGGTAAGGAGCCTGGCGTCGGACTGGCAGCCGGTGGAGGTCTCGGCATGCACGAAAGCCACGACCTTCGCGTCCGGGTTCTTCTTCAGCGCGTCCTCGAGCTTCTGCGGGTCGACCGGCTCGCCCCACTTCTCCTCGAGCGCGACCGGCGTGCCGCCGCAGCGGATCACGTTCTCGAGCATGCGGCCGCCGAACACGCCGTTCTGGCACACGATCACCTTGTCGCCCGGCGCCACCATGTTGACGAAGCAGTACTCCATGCCGACCGAGCCCGGCCCGGAGAGCGGGAAGGTGAGCGGGTTCTTCGTCTGGTAGGCATAGCGCAGCAGCGACTTGAGCTCCTCCATCATCTCGACGAACACCGGGTCGAGATAGCCGATCGCCGGCTGGCTCATCGTGGTCAGCACGCGCGGGTGGATCTCGGTGGGGCCCGGGCCCATGAGCGTGCGCTGCGGCGGATGGAAGGACTGGATGCGCTTGGAGGGAGCGTACGGGTTCATGGGATCGCTTTCTGAAAGGATGCCGAAGGGCGCGTCCCCGGGACGGGATTTCACGCGCACCGGATTTTTTGCGCTGGCCTCGTTGATGATCTCCACCGCGTGGAGGCGGCCCTCGGTGATGCGCTCGACCTCCCCGGCCCAGCGCGCCGGCACGTACCCCAGCTTTACCCAGTGGTGGACGACCGCGCGGTCGACCTGGAAGGCGCGGGCCACGTCGGCCTGGCTTCCGAAAAGCTCCACGAGGCGTTCGGCGCAGTTCATCCGGGAAACGTAGCACGTCAAATTGAGCTTGACAAGCCGGATGAGCCTACCGGACCTCCCCGGGCCTCGCGCTGCTCAATCCCTTCATGAATGAGCGTGTATCTCATCGACCTGATCACCGATCTGCCGGCGTCATCTTCCTGAACCTCGCGCTCACCGTGGCGCTGGTCGCGGCGATCAAGCTGGCGCACGACTTCCTCAAGGAGCGCAACGCGCGGCTCATCGACCGCTACATGGACCCGTTAGTATTGACCGTATGAAGCCCGACCACCCGGTCACTTTCGACCCGGAAACCGCCGCGGAAGCCTGGCTGGGGCTGCTCGCCGCCCGTGGCGTGGACTATCTGTTCGCCAACGGCGGCACGGACTTCGCGCCGGTGGTCGAGGCCTACGCCAAGGGCCAGAAGCTCGGCTGGCGCCTGCCCGAGATCGTGATCGTGCCCCACGAGAACATGGGCGTAGCGATGGCGCACGGCTATGCCATGGTGACCGGCCGGCCGCAGGCGATGATGGTGCACGTCGGCGTGGGCACCGCGAACACGCTGAACGGCATCATCAACGCCTCGCGCCAGAACGTGCCCATCCTGCTCACCGCCGGCCGCACGCCGATCACCGAGTCCGGCGCGCTCACGGCCGCGCGCAACAACTACATCCACTGGGCCCAGGAGCATTTCGACCAGGCCGGGATGCTGCGCGAGTTCGTGAAATGGGACTACGAGCTGCGCCACGCCGAGCAGGTGGAAACGGTGATCGACCGCGCGCTCGCCATCTGCAAGAGCGAGCCGCAGGGCCCGGTCTACGTCACGCTGCCGCGCGAAGTATTGGCCTCGTCTTTTCAAGGCACAGAACTTTCTCCTAAAACGACGATTTCGCCCGCCTCGCCCCCCGCCGCCGACCCGGGGGCGCTGGAGGAAGCGGCCAAGCTCCTCAGCGTGGCGCAGCGCCCCTTGCTCATCACGGCGAGCGGCGGACGCACCCTCGAGGGCGCGCGCGCCATCGAGCAGCTGGCGCAGGCGCTGGCGGTGCCGGTGGTCCATTACCGGCCGCGCCACCTCGCCCTTTCCACCGAGCACCCGATGCACTGCGGCTGGGATCCGCACCCGCTGCTGAAAGAGGCGGACGTGGTGCTGGTGGTGGACTGCGACGTGCCGTGGATTCCCAAGGAAGGCAAGCCCAAGCCCGGCGCCAAGGTGGTCCATATCGGGCCCGATCCGCTGTTCGAGCGCTATCCGCTGCGCGGCTTTCGCACCGACCTCGCGCTCACCGGCGCGCTCGCGCCCACCCTGCAGGCGCTCTGGCGCAGCGCGCAGAAGCACGCCGTGTCGCTCAAGCAGGTCGAAGAGCGCCGCAGGGCGGTGACCAAGATCTCGGGCGACATAAGGGCCCGGGCGCGCGCCGGCTTCGAGCCCATGCCACCCAGCATCACCGGCAAGTGGCTCTCGGCCTGCATGAACCGCCTGCTGGACGCCAACACGCTCCTCGTCAACGAGTATCCGACGGTGCTCGAAGAGATGGTGATCGAGCACCCCGGCCAGTACTTCGGCAACCCCTCGGCGGGCGGCCTGGGCTGGGGGCTGGGCGCCGCGCTCGGCGCGAAGCTCGCCACGCCGGCCAAAACGGTGATCTGCGCCCTCGGCGACGGGTCCTACATGTTCGGCAATCCCACCGCCGGCCACTACGTTTCCGAGGCCATGCATCTGCCGGTGCTCTTCGTCATCGCCAACAACGCGCGCTGGGCCGCGGTGCACCGCTCCACCCTGGCCACCTATCCCAAGGGGGTTGCTTCCGAAAGCAGGCTGCCCCCCTTCGCCACGCTCGAGCCCTCGCCGCGCTTCGAGCATGTGATCCAGGCGAGCGGCGGCCACGGCGAGCGCGTCACCGAGCCCGCGCAGCTGATGCCGGCGCTGGAGCGCGCGCTGAAGGTGGTGCGCGAGGAAAAGCGCCAGGCGCTGGTCAACGTCTGCCTGGAAGTCAGCTACGTCAAAACCAGCTAAATAAAGTTTTCTCTATACCGAGAGGAGGCATATGGACAAGCGAGGGTTGGGCAGCTTGCAGGCGTTCGCCGCGGGCTTGGCACTGCTGCTGGCGGCGTGGCTGCCGGGCGGCGTTGAGGCCGCCGATTTCAAGGGCAAGACCATCGAGTTCGTCGTCCCGTTCCCGACCGCCGGGGGATCGGACGTCTGGGCGCGCTTTTTCGCGCCCTACCTGGCAGAGAACCTGCCGGGCAAGCCGACGGTAGTAGTGAAGAACGTGCCCGGCGGCGGCTCGATCACCGGCACGAACCAGTTCGTGCAGCGCGCGAGACCCGACGGCCTGTCCATCCTGGGCACCTCGGGAAGCACCCAGCTGCCGTATCTGCTCGACGACGCGCGCGTGCGCTACGAGCTGAGGGAGCTGATTCCGATCCTGGTATCGCCCACCGGCGGCGTGGCCTACGTGAACCCCTCGCTCGGCGCGAAGAGCGCGCGCGACATCGGCAAGCTGCGCGGCAAGAAGATGAAATACGGCAGCCAGGGGCCCACCTCGCTCGACCTCGTGCCGGTGCTCGCCTTCGAGATCATGGGCCTGGACGTCGACCCGGTGTTCGGCCTCGCCCGCGGCCCGGCGCGTCTCGCGTTCGAGCGCGGCGAGTCGCTCATCGATTACCAGACCTCGTCGGCCTACCTGCGCAATGTCGTGCCGCTGATCAAGGCCGGCAAGGCGGTGCCGCTGTTCTCCTGGGGCGTGCTCAACGACAAAGGCGAGTTCGTGCGCGACCCGACCTTTCCCGATCTGCCGCACTTTGCCGAGGCCTATGAGATGGCCTACGGCAAGAATCCCTCGGGCACCGCCTACGAGGCCTTCAAGGCCTTCGTAGTGGCGGGCTTCGCGGCGCAGAAGCCGATCTTCCTGCCCAAGGGCACGCCGAAGGACATCGTCGACACCTATGTGCAGGCGCTCGACAAGGTGGTGAAGACGCCGGCCTTCAAGGAAAAGGCGGGCGCCGAGCTCGGCGAGTACGAGCAGGCGGTCGGGCCGGCCGCCCGGCAGGCGATGAAGGTCGCGCTCACGATCGATCCCAAGGCCAAGGCGTGGGTGAAGGACTGGCTCACGCGCCGCTTCGAGGTGAAATTCGACAAGCAATAAGCTCGCTTGCTCGACGTCATCGGCTCGGCGCTCGGCAATGTCCTGAGCGGCACGCACCTCGCGTACATGCTGGTCGGCGTCGCGATCGGCTTGATCGTGGGCATCCTGCCGGGCCTGGGCGGCATCGCCGGCATGTCGATCCTGCTGCCGTTCGTCTACGGCATGGATACGGTGTCGGCGCTGGCGCTGCTGATCGGCCTGCTCGCGGTCGTTCCGACCGGCGACACCTTCACCTCCATACTGATGGGCATTCCAGGCAGCGCCGCCTCCCAGGCGACGATCCTGGACGGCTTCCCGATGGCCAAGCGCGGCGAGGCGGCGCGGGCGCTTTCGGCGGCCTTCTTCAGCTCGATGCTCGGCGGCGTCTTCGGCGCGCTCGTGCTCAGCGCCTTCATCCTGGTCGCGCGCCCGGTCATTCTCGCCTTCTCGTCGGCGGAGCTATTCATGCTCACGCTGCTTGGCCTGTGCATGGTGGGGGTGCTGTCGGGCTCGAGCTTCATCAAGGGCCTGCTTTCATGCGCGGTCGGACTGCTCATGGGCCTCGTCGGCGCCGCGCCGACAACGGGCGAATGGCGGCTGGTGCTGGGCATCGAATACCTCGTGGACGGCCTTCCGCTCGTGGTGGTCGCGCTCGGCATTTTCGCGATTCCCGAGATCATCGACCTCCTGCGCCGCAACACGGCGATCGCCGAAGTCGCCAGCCTGGGCCGCGGATGGCTCAAGGGCATTCGCGACACGATCCGGGAGTGGGGCATCGTGCTGCGCTGCTCGGGGATCGGCTGCCTCATCGGGGCGATGCCCGGCCTGGGTGGCTCGGTGGCCGACTGGATGGCCTACGGCCACGTGGTCCAGGTCGCCAAGGACAAGTCGCAGTTCGGCCGGGGCGACGTGCGCGGCGTGCTGGCGCCCGAGTCGGCGAATAACGCGGTGGCCGGCGGCGCGCTCGTTCCGACCCTCCTCTTCGGCATTCCGGGCTCGGGCAGCACGGCGATCTTCCTGGGCGGCCTGGTGCTCCTGGGCATCCAACCCGGCATCATGCTGGTCGAAACCCAGCTCGACCTCGTCTACACGATCATCTGGACCCTGGCGATCGCCAACATCGTGGGCGCCGGGCTGTGCTTCGGCGTTTCGCCGTTCGTGGCTCGCCTGACCACCCTGCCCTACGCCTACGTTGCGCCCTTCATGCTGATGATCATCTTCTTCGCCGCCTACCAGGCGACGACCGACTGGGGCGACATCCTCGCGCTGCTTGCCATCGGCGTGCTCGGCCTCTACATGCGCCGCTTCGGCTGGCCGCGCCCGCCGCTCATCGTCGGCTTCGTGCTCGCGCCGGGCGCCGAGGGCTATCTCTACCAGGCGATCCAGTTCCACGGCTCGGCATGGCTGTGGCGGCCGGGCGTGCTCATCATCGCGGCGATCACCGTCGCGTCGATATGGGCCGGCGCGCGCTTCGGCCGTTCGGTCATCGACGAAGGCGGCGCGAGCGGCCGGGTGCGCGATACCCGGCCGCAGCTCCTGTTCGCGCTCTTCCTGGCCGCGGCGTTTGCCTATGCCGTCTGGGACCTGGTGCGCTTCTCGTTCCTGGGGAAGGCGTTTCCGCTCGCGGTTGCGCTCCTCGCGCTCGGGGGCGCGCTTTGTGTCGTGGCGATCATTTTCAGGCGGCCGCAGGCGAGCGCGGTCATCTTCGATACCGAGGCCCAGCCGACACCCGGCATGGCCTCGATGGGCCATTATTTCGCCTGGCTCGCGGGGCTGCTGGCGGCAAGCGCGCTCGTCGGCTTCGTGCTCGGCCTCGCGCTCTTCTTCGCCGCCTTCCTGCATTTCAAGGCGCGGGCACCGGCCGGGCGCAATGCGCTTCTCACCGCCTCGGCCGTCGGGTTTCTCGCCGCGATGTCCTATATCTTCGTGCTGGACTTTCCGCGCGGCCTGCTGCAGGGGCTGGTCGAGATGCCCTGGCCGCTAAGGTAAGGCAACGGGTTGCGCGCTCGGCGCGAAGCCGCCGATGATGCCGACCAGCGGCAGCTTGACCCCGTTGGGGCTCACGCCGAAGTTCAGGCCGAGCAGGTTGATCTCCACGCCGTCGACCCCGCTCGCGGCGAAGCCGAGAAGGCCGCCGAGCGAGACCTGGAAGCCGCGGCCGCTCGGCGCGCTTCCGAAGACCGAGCCGCCCAGATAGTCCTTGCCGATCGCGGTGGCCGGCAGATCGATCTCCAGCTCGGGCACGGCCCGCGCGATCCAGGAAGTGAAGGTATTCGAGTTCGGCCCCGGCCAGACGCTGTATTCCCCGGCGAAGGGATATTCGCGCGCCGCCTTGTCGATGCGCTCGATCAACAGGTCGACGCCGGCGCCGCGCTTCTCCGCATAAAGCTCGGGCTCTGCACCGAACCAGCGTCCATCGGGCGGACGGTTACGCACGGCGACCACGCTCGAGCTCCAGCGCAACCGCCAGCCGATGACTTCATAGATGGTCCATTCGGTCGCGTCAGTCGGCTTGGTCGCGATCCACGTGTGCACACCGAAGAGACCCTTCGCGCCCACGGCGCGCGCACCGTACACCTGCACCACCGCTTCCTTC
>CAZJJC010000281.1:0-1756 GCA_964546195.1 uncultured Enterobacteriaceae bacterium
AGCTCCACGCGGTTCCCGTCGGGATCGCGGTAGTAGAGCGAAGTCGTCGGGCCATGGTTGATCGACCAGAACGGCGCGATGCCCAGCGCCTTCAATCGCCGATAGGTGAACAGCAGGTCCCCGAGATCGCGGTAGGTGAAGGCAGTGTGATGCAGCCCGACGCGCAGTCCGGGCTCGCGCTCCTCGACTCCGGGCAGCGCGCCGATGGCGATGCGATGATGCTCATCGTCGTAGGTGATGAAGCACAGGATGGGGTCTTCGTAAACGACCCTGCCTTCCAGCAGCGCCACATACCAGTCGCGCAACCTCGACAGGTCGCGGGTGACAAGCACGAAGTGCGCGAACTTGGCTGGCGACACCCTGCCCCGAGCGGCTTCGACGCTGCGCCGTGGCTGAACTAAGGCTTCCATAGTGGTCTCCTCTTCGCAACTGGCCTATTTGGAAACGACGCTGCCCGCGGCTTCGCCGAAGCCGATGCGCCGGTGGCGCTCGCTTGCGCAGCCGCCGCGGGCGATGACCTCGTCGCCGTCCTCGAGGAACGCGCGGCTCTCGCCGCTCGGGAGGGCGAGCGGGTTCTTGCCGCCTTGCGTGAGCTCCATCAGCGAGCCGTAGGTCTCCGGCGTCTGGCCGGAGATAGTCCCTGATCCCAGGAGGTCGCCGGGCTGCAGGTTGCAGCCGTTCGAGCTCTGGTGCGCGACGATCTGGGCGAGGGTCCAGTACGAGTCGCGGAAGTTGCCGCGCGACAGGCGCGCGGGCGGCAGCTTCTGCTCGCGCATCTTCGCGCTTCTCAGGTGCATCTCGATGTCGATGGCCAGGCCGCCGGCGCGCTGGTCGGCTTCGTCGAAAAGATAGGGCAGGGGCCTGGGATCGTTGAAGGCGCGCGGGAAGGCCGGGCAGCGGAAGGGGGCGAGCGCTTCCAGCGTGACCACCCACGGGGAGATTGTCGAGGCGAAGCTCTTGGCGAGAAAGGGGCCGAGCGGCTGGTATTCCCAGGCCTGGATGTCGCGTGCCGACCAGTCGTTGAGCAGCACCACGCCGAAGACGTGCTCCAGGGAATTCTCCACCGAGATGGGCCGTCCCAGCCGGTTGCCCGGGCCGATGACGAAGCCGAGCTCGGCCTCGTAATCCAGCCGTTTCGAAAATGTAAAGCTCGGCGCTTCCGCGTCGGGCGGCTTGACCTGGCCCTTCGGGCGGCACACCGGCGTGCCCGACACGACGAGGGAGGAGGCGCGGCCGTGGTAGCCGATCGGCAGCCATTTGTAGTTCGGCATCAGCGGCTCGCCGCCCGGGCGCAGGATGCGGCCCATGTTGGCCGCGTGGTGGATGCCGGTGAAGAAGTCGCTGTAGTCGCCGACCGCCACCGGCAGGAAGAGCTCGGCCTGCTTCATGGGAAGCAGATGTTTTTGCAGTGCCTTATAACTCTGGTTTTTCCTGGAGAGCGACTTCGAGAGCGCCTTGCGCAGGCCGCGCCACACCGGGCGGCCCTGGGCGGCGAGGCCGTTCAGCGTCGGGCCGGTCTTGATGCCCAGAGCCGCGAGGTCGAGGACCTGGTCGCCGATCGCCACGCCGCCGCGCGGCGCTTCGCCCCGCTTCTTGCGTTCGCGGAAGATGCCGAAGGGCAGGTTCTGGATGGGGAAGTCGCTGCCTTCGGCGTTGGCCGATTCCACCCAGCTCTCGAGCGCCGGGTCGTGGGTATCGTCGATCTTCATCAAGAAATGGGGTACGTCCCCATTTATTTTTGGAGCTTCTTGAAGCC
>CAZJJC010000282.1:0-4254 GCA_964546195.1 uncultured Enterobacteriaceae bacterium
GCAGGCGCGCAGCGCCGCGGCCGAGGCGCGCGAGCGCGCGCTGCTCGCGCAGTACCAGCAGGCGATCCGCAATGCGTTCGGCGAAGTGCGCAGCGCGCTCGTGGCGCAGACCCGCGCGCGCGAGAGCTATGAAGCGGAATCCGAGCGCGCCGCCGCGCTCGCCGACACGCTGCGCCTCGCGCGCCTGCGCTACGACAACGGCATCGCCAGCCAGCTCGAGGTGCTCGACGCCGAGCGCGGGCTGCTCGCCGCCCGCATCGCACGCATCGAGGCCCTGCGCGCGCACCGCGCGGCCGTCGCCGATCTGTTCAGGGCCCTCGGCGGCTAATGGAATACGTAGGCGTCCATCGCCAGCACGCCGCTGTCGATGGCGTCGTAGACGCGCTCAGGCTTGCCTTGCCCGCCGGCGGCGCCCAGCGCGAAAAACAGCGGCAGGAAGTGCTCGTCGGTGGGGTGGGCGCGCGCACCGTGCGGCGAGCGCGTGCGGTACTCGACCAGGCTTTCGACGTCGCCCTGGCCGAGCCTGTCGAAAACCCAGGCCTGGAACTCCTGCGCGTAGGGCTCCGGCTTGCCGGCGCCGCGCGACCAGTCGCGCAGGTTATGCGTCATGTGTCCCGAGCCGATGACCAGCACGCCCTCCCCGGACAGGCCGCTTAACGCTTTTCCCACCTGCACGTGATGGCGCGGCCCGAGGGCGGGCTGCACCGAGATCTGCACCACGGGCACGTCGTGCTCCGGATAGGCGTAAAGCAAGGGCGACCACGCGCCGTGATCCAGGCCGCGGCCGAGGTCGATGGCCGCGGTGAAGCCGGCGTTCTGGAGCAGCGCCTGCGCCTGCTGGGCGAGCTCGGGCGAGCCAGGCGCAGGGTAGCGCAGCCGGTACAGCGGCTCCGGGAAGTTGTAGAAATCGTGGATGGTTTCCGGCTTCGCGTTTCCGGTAAGCATCGGCAGGTCGGTTTCCCAGTGCGCCGAGGCGATGAGGATTGCGCGCGGCCTGGGCAGGCGGCGCCCGAGCGCCCTCCACGCCTCGCCGGCAGGCCCGGGCTGCAGGGCGTGCATTGGCGAGCCGTGGGAAATGAACAGGCTTGGCAGGCTCATTTCGTCTACGCCGCCTTCTTGAGGAGGCCTTCGGCTTCGAGGGCTTCCTTCACTTTCGGCCGTGCGCCCACGCGCTTGTGAAAGGCGGCGAGGTGCGGCCATTTTGCAAGATCGATCTGGGTCGGCGCGGTCCAGCCGAGCAGCACGAAGAGATACGCGTCGGCCACGGTGAACTGGCTGCCCATCAGGAAATCCTTGCCCGCGAGCTGCTTGTCGAGCCAGTCGAAGCGTCCGGCGAGATTCTCCTTGGTGATCTTCTTGTACTCCTCGGGCGTGTTGGGCTTGAAAAGCGGCGAGAAGGCTTTGTGGATCTCGGAAGTCAGGAAGTTGAGCCACTCCTGCAGCCGGTAGCGCTCGAAGCTGCCGGCCTGGGGCACAAGCCCGGCCTGCGGCTTGCGGTCAGCCAGGTACTGCACGATGGCCGGCCCCTCGGTGAGGATCTCGCCGTTGTCGAGAACGAGCGCGGGCACATAGCCGCGGGGATTCACCTGCCGGTAATCGCCGCCGCCTTCGACGGTCTTGTCCTTGGTGTTGACCTTCTTCAGGTCGACCGCAATGCCCAGCTCCCGCAACACGATGTGCGGGGAAAGCGAGCAGGCGCCGGGGGCGTAGTAGAGCTTCATGCGTGGACTCCTTGCCGTCGGAGAGGAAGAGTATTGAACCGGTTGGAAAGGGCGAGACGTCCATCGCCGAGCAAAGCCTGGACCAGGGACGCAGCGATCATGTGTGCCTTCGTTGAGCGGCAGTTGCGAGGGGCGAATTATGAAAGCGCCGGCAACAGGGATAAAGGTGGATCTTCGAAATAGATCCTGCCGAAAATCGGGTTAATCTTGGCCCATGGATCGCTTCCACGCCATCCGGGTGTTCGCCCAAGTCGTTGAAACCGGGAGCTTCTCGGCGGCAGCCGAAAAGCTCGGCCTGTCAGCCACCGCGACCTCGCGCCATGTGGCCGGCCTGGAGGCGCATCTGCACACGCGGCTGCTCAACCGGACCACCCGCCGTGTCAGCCTCACCGAGAGCGGGCGCGCTTTCTATGAGCGCAGCGGGCAGCTGCTGGCGGACCTCGAGGAAGCGGAGCAGGAAGCCCAGCGCACCGCCGTGGTGCCGCGGGGCACGATCCGGCTCACCACTTCGGTCAATTTCGGCGTGCGCCACCTCGCCCCGGCGATCGCCGACTTCCTCGCCGCGCACACCGAGGTGCGGCTGGACGCCTCGCTCTCCGACCGCCTCGTCGACCTGGTGGAGGAGGGCTTCGATCTCGCCATCCGCATCGGTGCGCCCGGCTCGGAGAACGTCGTCGCGCGCAGGCTCGGCGAGACCCGCCTGGTGCCCTGCGCCTCCCCGGGCTATCTGGCGGCGCACGGCGCGCCGCAGACGCCCGAAGACCTCGCGGGTCACAATTGCTTCACCTATGAGTACGTCACGCCGCGCAACCTGTGGCGCTTTCGCGACCCCGCAGGCGGCGAGCGCTCGGTGCGGGTGAGCGGCAACCTTCACTCGAACAACGGCGAGCTGCTCGCCGAGGCCGCGGCGCGCGGCGCCGGCATCGTGTTCGAGCCGGCGTTCATCGTCGGGCCGGAGGTGCGCGCCGGGCGCCTGGTGCCGCTGCTGCAGGACTTCGAGCCGCAGGCCACTCCGATCTACGCGGTCTATCCGAGCCGCAAGCATCTCTCGGCCAAAGTGCGCCGGTTCGTCGATTTCCTGATCGAGCGCTTCTCGCAGGCGCAGGACTGGAGCGCGCCATGACACGCCTTGTCCTCGCGTTTCTCGGGGTATTGCTTCTCGGAGAGGCCGCGGGGCAGAGCGCGCCATGGCTCATCGCGTCCCCGGACGGGCGCGCGGCGCCGGGCGAGGACTTCGAACTCGTCGTGGTGAGCGTGAGCGGCGAGCCGCTCCCCGACGTGCTGGAGCTGCGGCTCAAGGGCGAGATCGACGAGCGCATCGTCGCGCTGCGCGCGGCCGCGCCGCAGGCCGAGGGGCGCCGCAGCTACCTCGCCACCATGCCGGCCGCGTTCACCGGCGTGGTCTCCGCGCAGCTCGCCGGTCGCCCTTCGAGCGTGCTCAGCCTGGTCGTGGGGCCGCGCTCGGGCACGGCGCAGAGCTTCACCGTCGGGCGCCAGCCCGGCGAGTACGAGCCGCCGCTGTCCGAGAACGACCCGATGTACTTCGTGCTCGGCGCGCGCGAGGGCTATTCGGCCCGATTTCAGCTTTCCTTCAAGTATCGCCTGTTCGACTTCGGCTCGGGCTTCGGCCGCGAGCAGCCGTGGCTCTCCGGGTTCTACTTCGGCTACACCCAGAACTCGTTGTGGGACCTGTCGTCGGAGTCGAAGGCCTTCCGCGACACCGCCTACCGTCCCTCCTTCTTCTGGAAATGGGACCACGAGGACGAGAAGACCTTCATCGACAGCGTGCGCCTGGGCATCGAGCACGAGTCGAACGGCCGCGACGGCGATCGCTCGCGCTCCATCAACGTCGCCTTCGTGCGGCCGGAATGGCACTTCACGCTCGCGAGCGGCCACCGCCTGCAGTTCACGCCCAAGCTCTACCGTTATCTCGAGCGCGACGAGAACCCGGACATCCACCACTATCGCGGCTACGTCGACTGGCGCGTGCGCTACGACGCCGCGGGCGAATGGATCGCCACGGTCGTCGCGCGCCGCGGCACGCTAGGCAAGGCGAGCGTGCTGCTCGACCTGTCGACGCGCGCGCGGGATCTCAAGTTCGGCCCGGTGAGCGGCTACTTCCACGTGCAATATTTCACGGGCTACGGCGAGGACATCCTGGACTACAACGTGCGGCGCAAGTCACAGCTGCGAATCGGCTTCGCTATCGTGCCGTGAGAGAAAAAGGGGTCAGAGCAATTTTCCCGCCGGCGACGGCGGCAAAGCGGAAAATTGCTCTGACCCCTTTTTCTCAGGTGTCTTCGGTGCGCGGCGGGCGCCAGGTATACGGCACCGGTCCGGGCGCGCGCAGCACGCGCAGCATGCGCAGGGCGCCTTCCTTGCGGCCCTCGCCCGAGCGGTAGTACCCCGGCACCAGCACGGTCTCGTAGAAGCCCATCGCGCGGTAGAAATGGCGCGCCGCTTCGTTGGCCGTGCGCAGCTCGAGGTGGATGCTCGCCATGCCGGCGACGCGCGCCGACTCGAGCAGCCAGTC
>CAZJJC010000283.1:0-1952 GCA_964546195.1 uncultured Enterobacteriaceae bacterium
CCTGTGCGGCATGCCCGCGATCACGCTGCCGCTGATGCGCGGAGAAAACGGCCTGCCGATGGGCGTGCAGCTGGTGGGGCCGCGGCACGACGACGCGCGCCTGCTGCGCACCGCGCGCTGGCTGGTGGCGCAGGTGTCCGCGGGCTGAAACGCGAATAGGAGACGCACATGGCGTTCAAGATCCTCGGCGCAGTCATCGCAACCGTGTTGCTGGTCGCGTTTCTCGCGCCGCCGGTGCTCAAGCTGCAGGATGCCGCGCTCTCGGGCGTGATCGTGATCGGCGTCGTGATGATGCTGGTCGACCTCTGGCAGTCGCTGCAGTCGAGGGATGACTAGGGCGCCGCGGCCAGGGCCCCTAGGGATTCGCCGCAAGCGTGCGGAGCTTTTCCAGCTCGCCGCGCAGGCGCTCGAGCTCGCCGCAGTCCGAGAACGACAGCACCCAGTGCGTGAGCTTGCCGTCCACGCTGCGCACCGCGCCCAGCGCGAGGTCCACGTGCCGCGTCTCGCCGTCCTTGCCGCAGGTGGCGACGCGCCAGCGCGTGCCCGGATCGGCGAGCAGGCGCTGCAGCGCGCCTTCATCGCCGCGCAGCAGCAGCTTCGCGGGCGAGCGGCCGAGGGCATCGGCTTCGCTCCAGCCGAAATAGGCGACGAAGGCGGCGTTCACGTAAGTGAGGGGCCGGGCCGGCAGCGTCGCATCGAGGAGGGCGAGCGGGAAGCCGCAGGCCTCGAGCGCCGCGCGCGACAGGGCGCTTTCCGCCAGGAGGCGAAACAGGGCCGGGGCGGCCTGCGGGCGCTGGATCTTGCTGACCACGGTCATGCCGCCGTTGTGCCACGGCGGCGCGCCGGCCCGCAAGGTAAAACCGCACAGCGCCTCTAGGCGGCGCGGCGGGGGCGTTCCGAAAGCGAATAGCAGTAGCGGCGCAGGCGGCCCAGCTTGGCCGTCTCGATCACCTGCCGCAGGAAGCTCATGTTGCGGTCGATCTCCGACTGGTACAGGTTGGGCCCGTCGAAGTGCGCCCCGGCGAAGCGGTCCACCGCGCCGAGCTTGTTCTCGATGCGGTTGCGCGCCACGTACTCGTAGAACCCCGGCGTCTTGATGATCAAGTCCTCGGCCGAGGCGTAGCGCACCACCTCGCGGCCGTCGGGCAGCGTTTCGCGGGCGACTTTGCCCCACACCAGCTCGCGGTACAGGAACTCGCGGCATTTCTCGAGGTACATGCGGTCGGACATCTGGCCGATGAGATCGGCGGTGCCCACCAGGTAGCCCAGCATGCGGTCCTTGGCGTGCTCCACCCGGATGGCGTCGAGGTCCATCTCGTAGCCGGTGAAGTGGACCAGGCGCGCGGCGAGCGGCGCTTCCGCGGCGAAGCCGACCCCGGGCAGGTAGCCCGTGATGAAGTCGGCGCTGCGGCTCACGTGCACCTTGGTGAAGACCGCGCCGTTCTGCACCTGGCTTTCGGACACCCGCTTGAGATAGCCCGAGTCGTGCAGCAGCGCGATCAGCACGCCGAGCATCGCGCGCCGCGGCCCCAGGCGCTCGGCGGCGGCGCAGCTGCGCTCGTGGCCATCGATGAGGCGCGCCATGGCGAGCGACATGTCCAGCGTGTGGCGCACGTCGTGATACGGCGTGTCGCAGGCGAGATAGCCGGGAAAGCTGCCCTCGAAGAGGGCCCCTGCGTCGTCGAAGCCGCGCGCGAGCGGCGCGAGGTCGGCGCCGGGGTAACGGGCGGCGAAAAGCGCCAGCACCGCATCGCGGACCGTGGACGGATCCTCGACGTCGACCCGATTGCTGACGTCGTTCTGGTTGAGCCGATCCTGCATTGAGAAGGGCGCCGCAGCCCTACGCTGCGCGCCCGGCCTTCCCCCCCTGAATGGAGAAATTATCCGCTTGCGCGCAACCCGAAGGCAATGGGTCCGGAAGAAATTGGGAGGCGGCCGATAAGCCGGGTTCT
>CAZJJC010000284.1:0-3305 GCA_964546195.1 uncultured Enterobacteriaceae bacterium
GCCCATCAGCGCCCGGATCTGCTCGGGCGGCGCCTGGGTGCGCTGCGCCAGCAGGCCTCCGGCGTAGATCGAAAGGTCCGCCAGGCACGCCAGCCAAAGCTGCCACTTTGCAATGTTGATCGACGCCACGAAAACGTCGTCGGTGAACAGCTCCGGGAAGCGCATGCCGGCGCGCGTGCGCAGGTAGCCGTAGAGGGAGGTTTGCGCGACGTAGTTCGAGCGCGTTTCCAGGAATCGCTGCAGGCCGTCGTGGCCGGTGATCGGCGTTGCGTGCCGCCCGCGACCCGCTCCGAGGTAGTCGAGCAGGGTTGTCCAGAGAGTCCTGTAAAGACGCGCCATGCGCCGATGTTTGCAGAGTTTGCTGTCTCCCATCAAGAAGGAAACCGAAAAGAGGGCATGCGATGAGCGCAATCATTAGTTCCCAGCAGACGGATCACTGGCGCGCGACCCGGCGCCTCATGATCATTCACCTGACGATCTGGTTCATCTTCTCCTTCGGCGTTCACTGGTTCGCGCCGCAGCTGAACAGGGTGTCGTTCCTGGATTTCCCCCTCGGCTACTACATGGCTGCGCAGGGGTCGCTGATCGTGTTCGTGGTGCAGCTGTTCATCTTCGTGCGCCAGCAGGACGCGGTCGATCGCCGATTCGGCATGGCCGAAGAATAAGGGGGGAATCATGGCGTTCTTCACGAAAAACCGGTCGTTCATCGACAACCTGCCGCGGATCTACGCCCTGTACACCGGGGGGTTCCTGATCTTCGTGCTCCTGATGGCGCTGCTCGAACGGGCGGGGCTCAGGGAGGACACCATCGGGCTGCTGTTCGTCGGCTTCACGATTTTCATCTACGCGCTCATCGGATGGCTGTCGCGCACCATGCAGGTCGACGCTTACTACGTCGCCGGCCGCCAGGTGCCCCCGGTGTTCAACGGCATGGCGACCGCGGCCGACTGGATGTCGGGCGCCTCGTTCGTCGCCATGGCGGGCGGCGTCTACATGGCCGGCCACCCCTACCTCGCCTACGTCGTGGGCTGGACCGGGGGCTACGTGCTGGTGGCGGTGCTGATGGCGCCGTACCTGCGCAAGTTCGGCTGCTATACCGTGCCGGACTTCATCGGCACCCGCTACGGCGGCAACACCGCGCGCATGCTCGCGGTCATCGTGCTGGTGGTGGCCTCGTTCACTTACGTGACCGCGCAGATCAACGCCACCGGAACCATCGCCTCGCGCGCGCTGCTGATCCCGTTCGGGGTCGGCGTCTGGTTCGGCCTGGCGGGCATCCTGCTGTGCTCGATGCTCGGCGGCATGCGCGCGGTCACCTGGACGCAGGTGGCACAGTACATCGTGCTGATCATCGCCTACCTGGTCCCGGTGTTCTGGATGTCGAACAAGCAGGGCTTCGGCCTCATCCCGCAGTTCGTCTACGGCGACGCCGTGGCGCGCATCGCGGAGCTCGAGCAGCTGCATCAGGTCGGCGTGCTCAAGCCCGCGGCAACGATACCCGGCATGACCGCCTTGACGGTGCTGCACGCGCAAGCGGTCGACTCGGCGATGGCGGCCTGGAAGTTCGTGGCGCTTGCCGCCTGCATGATGCTCGGAACCGCGTCGCTGCCCCACATCCTGATGCGCTACTTCACGACGCCGTCGGTGAGGGATGCGCGCACCTCGGTGGCCTGGTCGCTGTTCTTCATCTTCCTGCTGTACTTCACGGCGCCGGCGCTCGCCACCTTCACCAAGCTGCAGGTGCTGGACCCGAACCTCGCCACCAGCGTCATCGGCAAGTCGCTCGCCGACGTGAACGCGCTCACCTGGGTGCAAAAGTGGGCCAGCGTCGGCTTCCTCAGGGTGGTCGACGCGAACGGCGACGGCATCGTGCAGATCAACGAGTTCTTCATGCGCGGCGACATTGTCGTGCTGGCGACGCCGGAGATCGCGGGGCTGCCGTACGTGATATCGGGGCTGGTCGCCGCAGGCGGCATGGCGGCGGCGATGTCCACCGCCGACGGCCTGCTGCTCGCGATCGCCAACGCGCTTTCCCACGACCTGTACTACAAGATGATCAATCCCAAGGCCGATACCAAGCGCCGGCTGATCGTCGCGCGGGTGCTGCTGGTTGTGATCGGCGCCGCGGGCGCCGTCGTCGCCAGCTTCCGCCTGACCGACATTCTGGGCGCGGTCGCCTGGGCATTCGACTTCGCGATGTCCGGGCTGTTCTTCCCGCTGGTGCTGGGGGTGTGGTGGAAGCGCGCGAACCGCGAAGGCGCGATCGCCGGCATGGCGATCGGCCTTGGCGCGGGCTCGTGGTACCTCTACATGGTGAAGTGGGGCGGCATGACGCCGTGGATCGGCATCGACGACCTGCGCTTCGGCATCGTCGGCGCCGGCGCGAGCCTGATCGCCATGGTCGCGGTGTCGCTGATGTTCAAGGCGCCCGACGCGGAAACGCAGGCCATGGTCGACGAAGTGCGCATACCGAAAGGCGACACGATCCTGGGCTCGACGCACTGAAGCACGAGGAAGGCATGCGGCCGGGGCGCGCGATCGCCCCGGCTTTTTTTTTGGCCCGGGGACATACAATCCGGCCATGACCGACGCCTTTCCGCTCTGGGTTCTCGCGCTCGATTACGTCCTCGGGACCATCATGTGGACGCTGATCGGCCGCTTCGCCATGGGCATCTTCCTGCCGGAGAACAGCAGCTTCTTTTTCATGCGGTTCTTCGTGCGCGCGACCAACCCGCTGCACAGGCTGTTCGCGCCGATCACGCCGGCGTTCCTCATCCAGCCGATGGTGCCGCTGTACGTGGCCTGGTTCTTCTACATGTTCCGCTTCTACGCCATGCCCTGGCTGCTCGGATACTCCGTGATGGGCATGCTGTCGTTTCCGCTGGAGAGCGAGATCGGACGGGGCGTCGCCCACCTCCTCGGCAAGCTGCTACAGTAGCGCCAAGGAGCGAGCACCCATGGACCAGGTGGACCTCAGGGGGCAGCGGCTGGTGGCCTTGTGCATGCTCGGCTGGGTGCTTTTCAACTACCCGATCCTCGCCATCTTCAACGTTCCGGCCGCGGTGCTGGGCATCCCGGTCCTGTACGCCTACATCTTCGTGGCCTGGGCGCTGCTCATCGCACTGATGGCCCTCGCGGTCGAGCGGGGCCCTTGAGCGGCGGCTAGCCGTGCTCCAGGGCTGGGTGATCGTCGCCGCCTCGTTCGCCTACCTCGGGCTGCTGTTCGCGATCGCCTACTACGCCGACAAGCGCGCCGACGCCGGCCGCTCGGTCATCGCGAGCCCCTACATCTACAGCCTGTCGCT
>CAZJJC010000285.1:0-7155 GCA_964546195.1 uncultured Enterobacteriaceae bacterium
ATGGCCTTCGGCGAGGTGCCGACGGCGCTCGAGTCGGGCGTGATCGACGGCCTGATGACCAGCATCGGCGGCTGGCTTTCCGTGCGCGAGCAGGCGCCGTTCTACACGACCGGCGGCGCGGGCGTGTTTACCGGCGATTACTACCTGGTGAGCGCGAGCCGTCGCTGGTGGGACCGGCTCAGCCCGGCGCAGCAGAATGCGCTGCAGAAGGTGGTGCAGGAGACGATCCAGGTGCAGAAGGAGTTCAACTGGTGCGTCGATCGCATGACCTACCAGAAATACGGCACCGAGGATCCTTCCAAGCCGGGCGTGTACTGGATGACGGCGCAGGAAGTCTCGCAGCTTACCGCCGCCCTGGGCGAGGGGCCGACGCGCTGGGTGAAGAGCAAGACGCCCGAGGCGGCCGATAAGCTGGTCGACCAGTTCCGCGCCGAGGGCAAGAAGCTTTCCGCCGCGAACCCGCCGGGCTCGTCGTGGATCGAGAAGATCGACTGCTCCAAGCACGCCTCGAAGATCGTCATCAAGTAAGTGGAGAAAGAGTAGTGGAAAGCGCGTACGCCGCCTGGCGGGCGTTCCAGGACAAGTTCCTGGCGCACGCCGCGGCGCTCGTGCTGCTGGGCACGACGCTGCTCGCGCTGGTCGAGGTGGTGCGGCGTTACATGTTCGGCTTTTCGTACGAATGGCAGCAGGACGCCGTCACGTTCTTCACGATCAGCGCGGTCTATCTCTTTTTCGGCATCTCGCAGCGCCGCGGCGGCCACCTGAGCGTCACCCTGCTGGTGGACTCGCTCGAGGCGCTCGGCGCGCGCGCGGCGCGCCGCCGAAGTCATCCGGCTGATCGCCCTCGTGTTCAGCCTCGTGTTCCTGGTGGCGGTGGTGTGGTGGGGCTGGCCGGAGGTCACCGACGCCTTCGAATTCGAAAGCCGCACCGAGAGCCTGGCGTTCCCGATGGCGCCGTTTCTCGTGGCGCTCATGGTGGGGTTCATTTTCATGGCGGTGTCGGTCTTCTTCCAGATCTACCGCGAGTATCACAAGCTGCGGGGGCGCAGCGTGCTGGAAGAGCCCGCTGACCTAGAAGAAAAACTGCACTAGCGAACGGCGGAGGAGGGGGCGATGCACATCATAGGGATCACGGTGCTGGTGCTGCTCGTGCTGAGCGTGCCGATCGGCATCGCCCTAAGCGCCGCGGCCGCCGTCTACATCGCGACCGACCCGTTCCTCACCTCCGAAGTGATCTTCCGCGCCTTCTTCAACTTCATCGGCCGCTACTCGCTGATGGCGATTCCGCTTTTCATCTTCGCCGGCTTCCTGATGGAGCGCACCGGGCTGGTCTCGCAGCTGTTCCGCTTCTCCGACGCGCTGGTGGGCTGGATGCCCGGGGGCTTCGGCGTCGCCACGGTGGTCGCCTGCGTGCTGTTCGGGGCGATCTCGGGCTCGAGCGTGGCGATGGCCGCGGCGATGAGCGTCATCGCCATTCCCGAGATGCGAAAGCGCGGCTATCCCGACTGGCTCTCCGGCGGGCTGGTGGCCACCGCGGGCGGCATCGCGATGCTCATTCCGCCGAGCATCATCCTCATCCTCTACGGCGTGGTGACCGAGACCTCGATCGTCGCGCTGTTTTTCGCGGGGGTGGTCCCGGGGCTGCTGCTCGCGCTGGGCAACATCCTCAGCGTGGTCGGCATCGCCTGGTGGCTCAAGCTCCCGCGCGGCGAGTTCGACGCCCGGCGCCTGGGCGTGGAGTTCCTGGGCGCGGCGCCGGCGCTCGGCATGCCGGTGCTGATCCTCGGCGGCCTTTACGGGGGCCTGTTCACCCCCACCGAGGCCGCGGCCGCGGCCTGCGGCTACGCGATCCTGTACGGCTTTTTCTTCGACACGAAGCGCTTCCTGCGCGGGCTGGTGCCCACCGCCGGGCGCGCGCTCAACCTCACCGGGGTGATCATGTTCCTGGTGGGCAGCGTGGGCGTGTTCCAGTTCCTGCTCGCCAACCTGTACTGGCCGCAGAAGGCGACCGAGGTGGTGATCGGCTGGGGCCTCACGCCGCTGCTTTTCATCTTCGCGTTCATGGGCGTGCTGATGCTGCTGGGCATGATGGTGGACGGCGTGGCGATGGTGCTGCTCACGGTGCCGGTGGTGTTCCCCGTGGCCTACGCGCTCAAGATCGACCCCATTCACCTCGGCATCATGATCACCCTGGCGGTGGAGATGAGCGTGGTGACGCCGCCAGTCGGCCTCAATCTTTTCGCCGTCGCCGGAACCGCGCGCATCCCGCTGATGTCGGTGCTGAAGGGCTCGCTGCCTTTCTTCGCCGGAGACGTCGCCGTGCTGCTGCTGGTGATCTTCTTCCCGATCCTTGCGCTCTGGCTGCCCGACCTGCTGGTGGTTTCCGCCTTCAAGTAAGCCGGACGCGGCACTGTTTTTGCACGAGGTGGCCCGTTCAACCCGGAAGGAAACCCGATGACCTACGATCGACGCCGGATCCGGCAATTGACCACCGCGCCCGAATTCGAAGTGGTGGGCGCGAGCGCCTCCGAAGCGATCCGCAAGCTGTCGAAGCAGGCGCTGCAGTCGCACATCTCCCGCGCGCGGCGACTGCGCGACAAGCAGCGCGACTTGCTGCGCCGCCAGAAGCTGGCCAGCCGCGCGCGCACCGGCACCAAGCAGGGCGCTGCTGCGCGCACCGCGCAGAAGGCGCAGCTGTTCGAGGAAACCCTGGCGCGATTCACCAAAAGGCTGCGTTCCATGCGGCGCGACTCGCGCTGAACGCGATCGTCCTCGCGGTCCTGGCGTTCGCGCTGGTCCCGGCCTGCTGGGCCGAGTCGGGCGCCGGGCCCGCGCACGCCATCGCGATGCACGGCGAGCCGAAGTACGGCCCCGGGTTCCGGCATTTCGCCTATGTCAACCCGGATGCGCCCAAGGGTGGCGAGCTGCGCCTGGCGGTGGAGGGCACGTTCGACAGTTTCCACGCCTTCATACCGCGCGGCACCGGGGCCGCCGGCGCCGAGGCGGCGGTCGAGTCGCTCATGGTCGGCAGCGCCGACGAGGCGTTCACCGAGTACGGCCTGCTCGCCGAGTCGATCGAGGTGCCCGCGGACCGCTCCTGGGCGATATTCACGCTGCGGCGCGAGGCGCGCTGGCACGACGGCCGGCCGGTCACCCCCGAGGATGTGATCTTTTCGCTCGAGATCCTGAAGAAGCACGGACACCCGTTCTACCGCTTCTACTACCAGGCCATCGTGCGCGCCGAAAAGCTCGGCGAGCGCAGGGTGCGCTTCAGCTTCAAGGGCGACGACAACCGCGAGCTGCCGCTCATTGCCGGCCAGCTTCCCATCCTGCCGAAGCACTACTGGGAAAGCCGCGATTTTTCCCGCACCACGCTCGAGCCGCCGCTGGGCAGCGGTCCCTACCGCGTGGCCGGGTTCGAGGCCGGGCGCTATGTGGTGGTGGAGCGCGTGCCCGGCTACTGGGGGCGCGACCTGCCGGTGCGCCGCGGCATGCACAACTTCGACCGCATCCGCTACGACTACTTCCGCGACGCCACCGTGATCCGCGAGGCGCTGAAGGCCGGCAGCATCGACCTGCGCGTGGAGAACCAGGCGAAGGCCTGGGCGCTCGACTACGACACGCCCGCGGTGCGCGAAGGCAGGCTGCGCAAGGAGCAGTTCGACCACGACCGCCCGAGCGGCATGCAGGGCTTCGCCATGAACACGCGCCGGCCGCTGTTCCGCGACGCGCGCGTGCGCCAGGCGCTCGCCTTCGCCTTCGATTTCGAGTGGAGCAACCGCAACCTGTTCTTCGGCCAGTACGCGCGCACCGAAAGCTACTTCGACAACTCCGAGCTCGCCGCCGACGGCCTGCCGTCCGAAGAAGAAATGAAACTGCTGGCGCCCTGGCGGGGACGCGTCCCCGACGAGGTGTTCACGCGCGAGTACCACCCGCCCTCGACCGACGGCAGCGGCTGGCCGCGCGGCAACCTGCGGCGCGCCTTCGCCCTGCTCGCCGAGGCGGGCTGGGAGGTGCGCGAGCTGCGCCTCGCGAACCAGAAGACCGGCGAGCCTTTCTCCTTCGAGATCCTGCTGGTGGGCTCGGGCTTCGAGCGCATCGTGCTGCCTTACGTGCGCAACCTGCGGCGCCTGGGCATCGACGCGCGCGTGCGCGTGGTGGACAGCTCGCAGTACATCAACCGGCTGCGCTCGTTCGACTTCGACATGATCGTGTCGGTGTGGCCGCAGAGCACCTCGCCGGGCAACGAGCAGCGCGACTTCTGGGGCTCGCCGGCGGCCAAGACCCCGGGCAGCCGCAACTACGCCGGTGTGGCCAGCCCGGCGGTGGACGCGCTGATCGACGCGGTCATCGCCGCGCCGGACCGGGAGAGCCTGGTCGCGCGCACGCGCGCGCTGGACCGCGTGCTGCTGTGGAGCCACCTGGTGGTGCCCAACTGGCACTCGCCGGTCGACCGCATCGTGTTCTGGGACAAGTTCGGCTTCCCCGCGCCGCCGCCGCTGCAGGGCACGAGCACCGACTGGTGGTGGGTAAAGTAGCAAGCCATGCTCGCTTACATCCTCCGACGGCTGCTGCTCATCATCCCGACGCTGTTCGGCATCATGGTGGTCAACTTCGTCATCGTGCAGGCCGCGCCCGGCGGGCCGGTGGAGCAGGTGCTCGCCGAGCTGCAGCAGGTGGGCGGCGCCGCGGCCGAGCGCGTGTCGCGCGCCGGAGGGGATTTCGCCGGCGGTGCCCAAGCGCCTTCTCCAGGAGAGACAAGCTATCGAGGCGCGCAGGGCCTCGATCCGGAGTTCATCAAGGAGCTGGAGCGGCGCTTCGGCTTCGACCGGCCGGCGCACGAGCGCTTCTTCCTGATGATGAAGAGCTAAGCCACGTTCGACTTCGGCAACAGCTTCTTCCGCGACCGCTCGGTGGTCGCGCTGGTGGCGGAGAAGATGCCGGTGTCGATCTCGCTCGGCCTGTGGACCACCCTCATCGTGTACCTCGTGTCGATCCCGCTGGGCATCGCCAAGGCGGTGCGCGACGGCAGCCGCTTCGACGTGGTCTCTTCCGGCGCCATCATCGTCGGCTACGCCATCCCGAGCTTCCTGTTCGCGGTGCTGCTGCTGGTGCTGTTCGCCGGCGGCAGCTACCTCTCCTGGTTCCCGCTGCGCGGCCTCACCTCCGAGAACTGGGCGCAGCTCGGCCCGCTCGACAAGGTGCTCGACTACCTGTGGCACATCGCGCTGCCGGTGACCGCGATGGTGATCGGCGGCTTCGCCACCCTCACCATGCTCACCAAGAACTCCTTCCTCGACCAGATCGCGCAGCAGTACGTGGTCACCGCGCGCGCCAAGGGCCTGCCCGAGCGGCGCGTGCTCTACGGCCACGTGTTCAGGAACGCGATGCTCATCGTCATCGCCGGCTTCCCCTCGGCGTTCGTCGGGATACTGTTCACCGGCTCGGTGCTGATCGAGGTGATCTTCTCGCTCGACGGCCTCGGGCTCCTGGGCTTCGAAGCCGCCATCAACCGCGACTACCCGGTGATGTTCGGCACCCTGTTCTTCTTCTCGCTGCTCGGCCTGGTCATGAACCTGGTGGGCGACCTGATGTACACCGTGGTCGATCCCCGGATCGACTTCGAGGCCCGCAAGGCATGAGCCCGCTCACCCGGCGCCGCCTCGCCACCTTCCGCGCCAACCGCCGCGGCTTCTGGTCGCTGTGGATCTTTCTCGCGCTGTTCATTTTGAGCCTGGGCGCGGAGCTGATCGCCAACGACAAGCCGGCGCTGGTCTGGTACGACGGCAGCCTGTACGTGCCGATGGTCAACGCCTACCCGGAGACCGCCTTCGGCGGGGAGTTCGAGACCGAGGCCGACTACCGCGACCCGTACGTGCGGCAGAAGATCCGCGACAAGGGCTGGATGCTCACGCCGCTCATCCCCTACCACCACCGCACGGTGGCCTGGGACCTGCCGCAGCCCGCGCCTTCGCCGCCGGACGGCCAGCACTGGCTGGGCACCGACGACCAGGCGCGCGATGTCACCGCGCGCCTCATCTACGGCTTTCGCATCTCGGTGCTGTTCGGCCTCACGCTCACGCTGGTGAGCACCGTGGTCGGCGTGCTCGCCGGCGCGGTGCAGGGCTACCTCGGCGGCTGGGTGGACCTGCTGTTCCAGCGCTTCATGGAGATCTGGTCGGGGCTGCCGGTGCTCTACCTGCTCATCATCCTGGCGAGCGTGGTGCAGCCCAACTTCTGGTGGCTGCTCGGCATCATGCTGCTTTTTTCCTGGATGGCGCTGGTCGGCGTGGTGCGCGCCGAGTTCCTGCGCGCGCGCAACTTCGACTACGTGCGCGCCGCGCGCGCCCTGGGCGCCGCCGAGCCCTCGATCATGTTCCGCCACGTGCTGCCCAACGCCATGGTGGCCACGCTCACCTTCCTGCCCTACATCCTCTCGGGCTCGATCACCACGCTCACTGCGCTCGACTTCATCGGCTTCGGCCTGCCGCCCGGCTCCGCCTCGCTCGGCGAGCTCCTCGCCCAGGGCAAGGCGAACCTGCAGGCCCCCTGGCTCGCGCTCACCGGGTTCTTCTCGCTGGCGATCATGCTCTCGCTGCTGGTGTTCATCGGCGAAGCCGTGCGCGACGCGTTCGATCCGCGAAAAAGCATCCTGTGACCGAGCTCCTGCGAGTCGAAAATCTTCACGTCGAGTTTCCCGGCGAGGTGAAGCGCGTGCACGCGGTGCGAGGGATCTCCTTCGGCATCGACGAGGGCGAGACCGTGGCGCTGGTGGGCGAGTCGGGCTCGGGCAAGTCGGTCACGGCGCTGTCCATCCTGCAGCTCCTGCCGTACCCGCGCGCAAGCCACCCCGCCGGCAGCATCCGCTTCCGCGGCACGGAGCTCGTGGGCGCCGGCGAGCGCGTGCTCAGCGGCATCCGCGGCGACCGCATCGCGATGATCTTCCAGGAGCCGATGACCTCGCTCAACCCGCTGCACACCATCGCCAAGCAGGTCGGCGAGACGCTGCGCCTGCACAAGGGCATGGCGCCCGGGCCGGCGCGCGCGCGCACGCTCGAGCTCCTGGGCCTGGTCGGCCTGCCCGATCCCGCCGAGCGCCTCGACGCCTATCCGCACCAGCTCTCCGGCGGGCAGCGCCAGCGCGTCATGATCGCC
>CAZJJC010000286.1:0-7901 GCA_964546195.1 uncultured Enterobacteriaceae bacterium
CGGGCCCCTCCCGCGCGAGGCGCGCGGGGCCTTCCCCAGTGCTCCATGCCTCCGCGGTGGGCGCGCCGCGCAGACGCTCATGGCCTGCTCTTCCGCAGCTTTTCGATGCTGCCCAGCGCAATCGCCACGCTCTGCAGGAACAGCAGCGCGAAGCCGATCGGTATGAGCGATTTGACGAAGTAGCGGTGCGGAATACCCCCGGGATCGGGCGAGCTCTCGTCGATCACGTAAGCCTGCTGCACGTACTGGATCGAAAGCCAGATCACGAGCACGGAGATCGCGGCGGTCAGCAGGGCCGACACCAGGTCGACGATCACCTTGGCCCGATCGGAAAACTTGCCGTACACGATATCCACGCGCACGTGATCGCCGTGGAGCAGCGCATAGGACATGCCGAACAGCACGAGCGGCACCAGCAGATGCCACTCCAGCTCCTGGGCCCAGACCGAGCCCTCGCTGAAGAGGTAACGCAGCAGCACGTTCGTCGCCATGAGGCCGACGATGACGAGCGCTATCCACGCCGTCGCCGCGCCGACAACGTCGATGAACCGCTCGATCCCGGCGCGCACGCCGCCCGCCGCGCGCGCGCCAGGGCCCTGCGGACTGTCAGGCACCGCGGATCTTGCTGTGGTAGACCGCCTCGCTATAACCCGCCCAGGCGTCGTACTTGGCCTTGAACGCAAAGTACGAATTGTGGACCTTCTTCGTCACCGGGTCCTTGGCGATGGCCTCGTCCAGCACCTTCTTCGTCGCCGCGCGCAGCGCCTTCACCACCGCATCGGGCAGCGGCTTGGCGGTCACGCCCTGCTTGATGAGGTCTTCCATCGCCTCGGCGTTGGTGCGCTGGCACCACGCCTCGCTGATGACGTTGCACGCGGCGCAGGCGTTCTCGACTACCGCCTGCAGGTCCTTCGGCAGCTTGCCCCATGCCGCCTTGTTGATCAGCAGTTCGGAAACGGTCGCGGTTTCGTGCCAGCCGGTGGTGTGATAGAACTTGGCCGCCTTCTGCAGGCCGAGGCGCCGGTCCTGGTAGGGGCCGACGAACTCGGCCGCGTCGATGACGCCGCGCTCGAGCGCGGGGAAGATCTCGCCGCCGGGCAGCAGCTTCACGTCCACTCCGAGCGTCGAGTACACCTTGCCCGCGAGGCCGGGGATGCGCATCTTCAGGCCCTTGAAGTCGCCGATCGCCTTGATCTCCTTGCGGAACCAGCCGGTCATCTGCACGCCGGTGTTGCCGCACGGAAATGCGACCATGCCGAACGGCGCGTAGACCTCGTGCCACAGCGGGATGCCGCCGCCGTCGTAGAGCCAGCCGTTCATGCCCTGGAAGTTGAGGCCAAAGGGGACGGCGGTGAAGTACTGGGCCGCGAAGGTCTTGCCGGTCCAGAAGTAGCTGTTGGCGTGGTTCATCTCGACCGTACCGGCGCGCACCGCATCGAAGCCCTCCAGGGCGGGAATCAGCTCGCCCGCGCCGTAGACCTGGATTTTCAACCGCCCGTTGGACATCGCCTCGATGCGCTTGGCGAGATCGGTGGCGCTGCCGGGGCCGTCCATGTAGAACGGCGCGCCCTTGGTGTAGGCGCTGGTCATCTTCCAGCTGAACTTCTGCTGCGCGCGCGCGATGTACGGAAAACCAAGCGCGCCTGCGCCGGCGCCGGTCGCGAGCCCGGCCTTGAGAAACTTCCTGCGGTGCTGGCCCATGGAGTGCTCCCTCAGTTGTGGGTTGGAGGTTGGCCCTGCCGCAGGGTAAGTCCGCCCAAAAGCGCCCGTCAACGGCGCATTCGCTGCCGCCCCGCCCCGCCGTGGCGCTCGCCCCCGTCCTTTGGCCTAGCGCGCCGCTGCAGCCTCCGAGCTTTCCTTGCCCTGCGGATAGGAACGCGGCGGCACGTCGCGGCACTTCTGGTCGAGCTGATGCACGATGCGTTGGATCAGTTCGGCGGACATGAAAGGCTGCCTGGGGCGCGAAGCGAAGTAACCCTGGACCTGTCCGCCCGCGAGCACCGGGACGCCCTCTCCATCTCCCCGGCGCACGAACCAGCCAGGCAAAGCCACAACGGGCTGGACCGAGAGCGCCTGTCCCACGGCGCTGGACAGCCACTTCTGCAGCCAGTCTGCATTGCGTTGCGCTTGAAGCAGCGGTTCGGTCTCCACCCAGCCCGGAAACTGCAGCACTTTGCCGTCGTATTTCACTTCCCACGGCGTATCCGTAGTCGCCTTCCGGCCCGGCTTGGACCGTCCCTTGGTTTCCACGAGGAAAACGCCGCTCGGCCCCACCAGGACATGGTCGATGTTGAACTTGCCCTCATGCGCCGGGAAATCGTGAAAGACGCGGAAATCGGCTCTTCCCAGCTCGGCCAGCTCCTGGCCGATCGCCAGCTCCGCCTCATGGCCCAGCCTCAGGTCGCGCAGCCGCCCCAAGTGCTTCCACAGCTTCCACCCCAGCCAGGACTGCGCCACCAGAGCTGCCAGGGCAAGGAATACGGCCATGGTCGCAGTGGGTGCTCCGCCGCCAGCGACCCAGATGGCGAAGAAGAGCCCCAGCACCGTTGGCAGCGGGAGCATTCCTGCGGCGAGGAACGAGGCGATATCCCATTGCACATCCTCGATCCGGGCTCGGAGCGACTCGCCCGGGCTGCGAAGGAGATGGCGCGATAGCGGCGAACGCCTGCCCGAACGCTGTGCGCGATAGCGCCACAGGAAAACGACGGCCCCCATGAAGCAGATTCCGCCCACGACGAAGACGTCGAACAGGAGCATCCAGAGATGTGTCATTGTTCTTCTCCCCAGCCGGCAGCCATTTGTTATTGGAAACGCCGCCGCGATCCTACCCAATATCGCGCACGCCTGTTTTTCGCCGCAATCCCCTCACGCGCCACCCGGCGGCGCCCGCCACCGCGCCGCAGGCCGCCGCGATCAGGAACGCGAGCGTATAGCTCCCGGTCGCGTCGTACAGCCGTCCCGCCATCCACGGCCCGAGCGCGCTGCCCGCCGCGGTGCCCATCAGGCCGATGCCGACGATGGCGCCGAAGTGCGGCCCGCTGAAGCGGTCGCTCACCATCGCCGGGGTGATCGCGGCGGTGACCGAGTAGCCCAGGCCGAGGAGCACCGCGTAGCCGTAGGCGCCCCAGCGCGTGGGCGCCGCGCCGAGCGCGAGCAGCACGAAGGTGCTCGCCACCAGGATCGCGATGCCCGCCGCGTACACCAGCTCGCGGTCGATGCGGTCGGAAAGCCAGCCCCCGCCGGTCTTGCCGACGATGCTCGCGAGGCCCACCACGCCGACCACCGAGGCCGCGACGATCGCGGCGAGGCCATGGTCGACGAGGTAGGCCACCTGGTGCACGTGCAGCGTCTGCGAGGACACGTTGCCGAAGAAAAACGCCGCCACCAGCAGCCAGAACGCCTGCGTGCGCATCGCGTCGCGGAGCGTCGCGCTGGGGTCAGAGCCCGGTTTTGCTCGGTTCTGCTTTACGGGGCTCTGACCCCGAATTTGTTCAGGGCTCTGACCCCGAATTTTCATCAGCCACAGCGAAGCCGGCACGATCCATAGCACGCTCAGCACCCCCAGCACCCGGAACGCGGTGCGCCAGCCGAAGGCGTCGATGAGCAGCTGCGCGAGCGGCACCACCAGCACCATCCCCACGCCGACCCCCGAGCTGATGATGCCGATGGAAAGGCCGAGGCGGTCCTGGAACTCGCGCTGCACGTACACCAGCGCCGGCACCCAGCCCGCCAGCGCCACCGCGAGCGCGGTGAGCACCCCGAAGCTGAGGTAGAGCTGCGCCGGCGTGGCGATGAAGCTGTCGGCGAAGAGGGCAAGCCCCATCGCCACCCCGCCGCCCGCCATCACGCGCATCGGCCGGAAGCGCGCGCACAGCGCGCCGATCACCGGGTTCACCCCGCCGTGCACCAGCGTGAACACCGAGAAGGCCCCCGCCAGCACCGAGCGGCTCCAGCCGAATTCCGCGAGCAGCGCCACCAGGACGACGCTGTAGGAATACCAGATGCCGTAGGCGAGCGCTAGCGTGAGCGCGATCACGCCGAGGGCGGCGTGGCGTCGTCGCGCGCCAAACGACGGCATAGCCCGCTGGAGCCACGCGACCATAAGCAATTCTAACGAGGGGCCTGAACTACGATGTGTTCCCCAAGGAGGCCGTCTCGAAAATGCGCATCAAAGGCCAGTCGGACATCGAAATCCACATCTCGGACATCGGCTACATCACGCTCAAGCAGCGCATCGACGCCGAAGGCGACCAGGTGATCACCTTCGCCCCCGCCTATGCGCCGAAGGTCACCGCGGCGATCAGCCAGCTGCAGGACTTCGCGCAGAAGAAATTCGAGAAAAGCGAGCTGGCGGAAGACTGATTCTTATCGGTGCGGCCGCGTCCCGAGGCAGACGGGGAAGGCGACGCAGCCCCAGAACCTGTATTCGTCCCCGGAGGCGCGCTTGGCGATCCTGCGCGTCATCGGCTTTGCGCACTTGGGGCACTTCGGCGTCGCCGCGAAGAACCTTTCGACACCGGACAAGGCGAAACGCAATCTTGTTGTTGTGCTTCCCATGCGGCGATTCTGCCAGCCGCCTGGATTCGGCGCCGTGACAAGGTTCCGGTTCAGGCGATCCGCTCGCCGAACTTCGCGAGCGCGCGCGGCGAGAGCGTGAGGCCCAGGCCCGGCTCCTGGTTGAGCTTCATGCGGCCGTTGCGGATGGCGGGCGGGTTCTCGAAGAGCTCGGCCTGCAGCGGGTCGCGCTCCGGGTCGGTGAAGGCCTCGACGATGCAGCCGGCGGGGCTCCCCGCGACGAGGTGCGCGTGCAGGAAGCAGTCGTGGTGCGGCGCGACCTGGACATGGTTCAGCTCGCACAGCGCGGCGAGCTTGCGGCCCTCGGTGAAGCCGCCCATCAGGGTGCAGTCGAACTGCAGGATGCGGATCGCCTGCTCTTCGAGCAGCGCGCGGCAGGCATAGCTCGTCATCTCGCTCTCCCCGGCCGAGAGCGGGATGCGCGTCGCCTGCGCGAGGAGCTTCAGCATCCGCCGGTCGTCCTCCCAGCGCACCGGCTCCTCGAGCCAGCGCGGGTTGAGCGGCTCGAGCAGCCGCGCCGCCTCGATCGCGGTGTCGAGGTCCCAGGCGCGGTTCGGGTCGACCATGAAGTCGCAATCAGGCCCGATCACCTCGCGCATCACGGCGAGGCGCTCGATGTCCTCATGCAGCGCAATGCCGCCCGCCTTGGCCTTGAACCCGGTATGCCCCTGCGCGAGCAGCCGCTGCACTTCGTCGCGCAGCTCGGCGTTGTCCTTCCCGTCGCGGTAGTAGCCGCAGGTCACGTACGCCGGCACCTCGTCGCGCGCCCCGCCGAACAGGCGATAGAGCGGCAGCCCCGAGCGCTTTCCGACGAGGTCCCACACCGCGATGTCCACCGCCGCGGACACCCGGATCACCGCCTCGCGCGACCAGCCCTTGCTGCTCGCCGCCTTGCTCGTGGTGAGCTCGAAGAGCTTGCGGTAGAGCCGCTCGGGCGCGAGCGCGTCCTCGCCCACCGCGAGCTCCCGGATCCCGCCCTTGACGGCCTTCAGCACGTAGTCCATCGGCGTGTAGCTCGTCGCGAGGCCAAAGCCCTCGATGCCCTCGTCGGTATACAGGCGCACCAGCAGCTCGTTCGCCGTGGGCACGATGAAGTGGCTCGTCCAGTGCGGCCGCTCGGGCGGCGGCGCGCGCAGCGCATAGGCTTCTACGCGGGTGATTTTCACGGAGCGAATCATACGGCCTCCCCCCGGGCCCGCCGCTTGCTGCTGGCCGGGGGTGCGCTAACGCACGCTTCCATAGGAGAAACCGCATGGATCCCCTCTTTATCCGAGAGCACATGAAAGTCGTCGGCTCCGACAGCCAGCCCGTCGGCACCGTGGACCACGTCGAGGGCGACCGCATCAAGCTCGCCAAGAACGACCCGCAGGCCCAGGGCCGGCACCACTACATCCCGGCCGAGTGGGTAGATCGCGTCGACGGCGACCAGCTCTGCCTGCGCCAGAGCGCGCGCGAAGCCTGCTCGCAGTGGACCGCCGCCTAGCGGCATGGGGTCAGAGCCCGAATTTTCCTGGTTCTGGTTTTAGGGCTCTGACCCCGATTTTTCCCGATTTTTTTCGTATGCTCGGCGGATGCAAGCCATCCAACGCCGCTACGGCACCTCCCTCGAGCCGCCCGCCAACCTCCCGCACCTCGACGCCCTCACGGCGCTGAACGAACGCTCGGTCTGCCGGCGCTACCGCCCCGACCCGGTGCCCGAGGATGTCATTCGCCTGCTTTGCGCCACCGCGCTCGCCGCGCCGACCAAGAGCGACCTGCAGCAAGCCACCCTCATCCGCGTCGCCGACCCGGCGAACCGCGCCGCGATCTGCGCGCTCCTTCCCGGCTCGCCCTGGCTCGCCGGCGCCCCTGAGCTCTTCGTCTTCTGCGCCGACGGCTGGCGCCTGCGCCGCCTCTTTCAACGGCGCAACGCCGACTTCCCGAACGAGCACCTCGACGCCTTCTTCAACGCGAGCGTCGACGCCGCGCTCGTGTTGGGCGCTTTCGTCTCCGCCGCCGAGCTCGCGGGCCTGGGCACCTGCCCCATCAGCCAGATCCGCGACCACGTGGCGAAGATCGACGCGCTGCTCGCGCTGCCCGACTGGGTCGTCCCGGTCGCCGGCCTCGCGCTCGGCTATCCCGAGGCGAAAGAGCCGCTCAGCGCGCGGCTCGCCCTCTCCGCCACCGTGCACACCGACAGCTACGATCTGGCCGCCGCCGAGCGCGAGCTCGACGCCTACGACGCGCGCCGCGGCCGCGACTGGAGCGGCGACAAGGTGCGGCAGTACAGCACCGTCTGGCGCGCCGACTTCGGCGCCTACGTCGGGCGCAAGCGCTACCGCCTGGCCTGACTGGGGTCAGAGCCCGGATTTTTCACAGCCGGAGGCGGTCCCAGCTTTTGGGGCTCTGACCCCGAATTTTTAGAATTCGGGCTCTGACCCCGATTCTTGCTACCTCCCCTCCCCATGGACCCCCTCTGGTGGCAGCGCGGCATCGTGTACCAGGTCTATCCGCGCTCGTTCATGGACGCGGACGGCGACGGCATCGGCGACCTGCCGGGGATCGTGTCGCGCCTGGACTACCTGCGCGAGCTGGGCGTCGACGCGCTGTGGCTCTCGCCGATCTATCCCTCGCCGATGAAGGACTTCGGCTACGACGTGTCGGACTACACCGCGGTCGATCCGGTGTTCGGCACGCTCGCGGACTTCGACCGGCTGGTGGCGGCGGCGCATGCGCGCGGCCTGAAGGTGATCCTGGATTTCGTGCCGAACCACACTTCCGACCAGCACCCGTGGTTCCAGGAATCGCGCGCCTCGCGCCATAACCCGAAGCGCGACTGGTACCTCTGGCGCGACGCCCCGAACAACTGGCTGTCCAACTTCGGCGGCAGCGCCTGGACCTTCGACGAGCGCAGCGGCCAGTACTACTACCACGCCTTCCTTCCCGAGCAGCCCGACCTCAACTGGCGCAATCCCGAGGTGGTGCAGGCGATGCTCGGCGTGCTGCGCTTCTGGCTGGAGCGCGGCGTGGACGGCTTTCGCGTGGATGTGCTGTGGCACCTCGTCAAGGACGCGCAGTTCGCCGACAACCCGCCGAACCCGCAGTGGTGCGCGGGCATGGATCCCTACCAGGCGCTGGTGCCGGTGCATAGCTGCGACCGCCCGGAGGTGCACGAGCTCGTGCGGCGCATGCGCGGCCTGCTCGACGAATACCCGGAGCGCGTGCTGATCGGCGAGATCTACCTGCCGCTCGAGCGGCTGGTTCAGTATTACGGCGTGGACCCGAATGGCAACCTCGCGGGCGCGCACCTGCCGTTCAACTTCCAACTGCTCTCCGCCCCCTGGGAC
>CAZJJC010000287.1:0-4769 GCA_964546195.1 uncultured Enterobacteriaceae bacterium
CGCGGCGCAGGCGGCCAAGCACTTTGGCACCGAGCACCACGAGATCGTCGTGACGCCGCAGGAGCTGGTGTCGCACCTCGAGTACCTCATAGCCTGCCGCGATGCGCCGGTGCCGCGGGCCTCCGAGCTCGCCGTCTGCCGTCTCGCCACCGAGGCGCGCCGCCACGTGAACAGCGTGATGACGGGCGATGGTTGCGACGAAGTGCTCGGCGGCTATCGGCGCTACGTCGCGCAGGTGGTGTGCGGCGGCGTGGATGCCTTTCCGGCGCGGTTGCTCGCGCCGCTGGTGCACACAGGGCGCTTCGACACTGCCGCCGCACCGCTCAGCCTGAACGGCTACCCGGCGCGCCTTCTTTCCAGGCCCGCCCATGCGCCGGCCATGGCAACGGATGTCGACCGCAAGACCAGCGCGCTGCGACGTGCCCTTTATATCGACCAGACCACCTGGCTTCCCGACCAGCTGCTCGAGCGCAACGACCGCGTGGCGGTGGCGGCCTCGCTCGAGGCGCACATGCCGTTTCTCGAGCACCGCCTGGCGGAGTATGTTTCGACGCTGCCCGACGAGCAGCGCGTAAACGGCCTGACCACCAAGTGGATCCTGCGCGAGGCGGCTCGGCGGTTGCTGCCTGCGGCGCTCGCGAAGCGGGCGAAGGGAGGCTGGCGCCTCGACGTCGCCGGCTGGCTGCGAAGCGACCTGCGCGATTTCACCCTCGAGCACCTGCGGGGGCGAGCGTCCGTCACGCGGCAATACTACGACGCCGCTGCGCTGGACAGCCTGCTCGACGATCACCTCAACGGAAAGAAGAATCACGAGACGCTTCTTTGGACGCTTCTGAACATCGAAATCTGGCACCGGGCCTACGCGCCGGGCTGAACAACAAGCTCGAGTGGCGGCTGAACCGGCTGCGTTGCATGACGCCGACGGAAGTCGCCTGGCGCGTGGGGCGCGCGCTCAAGGCGCAGGCCGAGCGTTTGGGCGTGCTGGGCTCGGCGGCTGCCCCCGCCCCCGACCTTGAGGTGCCCGTCCAGCCGTGGATATGCGTCTCGCCCAACGTGGAGGCATCGCGGTACCTGGCGGCGGCCGACCGGATTCGAGACGGCTGGCTCGACATCTTCGCGCTGCGCGGCGTGCATCTGGGCCAGCCGCCGCGCTGGAACCGCGATCCGAAGAGCGGCATCGAGGCGCCTTTGCGCTTCGGCAAGACGCTGGACTATCGCGACCCGGACATCGTCGGCGATATCAAGTATCTGTGGGAGCCCAACCGGCACCTGCACCTCGTGACGCTCGCGCAGGCCTACGCGCTTAGCGGCAAGCAGGGCTATTTCCACGCCCTCGCCGAGCAGCTGGAAAGCTGGTTCCTCGCATGCCCGCATCGCCGCGGGCCGAACTGGGCGAGCGCGCTCGAAGCCGCGATCCGCCTCATCAACTGGTCGATAGCCTGGCAGCTCATTGGCGGTGCCAAGGCCGGCGTATTTCAATCGCCCCATTACCGCGAGCTGCGCGTGCGCTGGCTGCGCTCGGTGCATCAGCACGTACGCTTCGTGCGCGGCTGGCTCTCGCTGCACTCGTCCGCCAACAACCATCTCATCGGCGAGGCGGCGGGGCTGTTCGTCGCCGGCCTCACCTGGCCGCACTGGCCGCAGGCGGGCGCCTGGGTCATGACCGGCAAGAAGATCCTCGAGCGCGAGGCGCTGGCGCAAAACGCGCCCGACGGCGTCAACCGTGAACAGGCAATCGCCTACCAGCAGTTCGTGCTCGACTTTTTGATGCCGTGTTTGCTCGCCGGCAGGGCGAGCGGGCAGAGGTTCTCCGCCGATTATGAAGCACGCATCGAGGCCATGCTCGGCTTCGTCGCCTCGATGATGGACTCCGGCGGCAACGTGCCGATGTTCGGGGATGCGGACGACGGCTGCGTTGCGCACCTGTCGCAGGAGCCGGCCTTCTCGCCTTACCGCTCGCTCCTTGCCACTGGCGCCTGCCTTTTCGGACGCGGCGACTTTAAGCTCAAAGCGGGCGGCCTGGACGACAAGACGCGCTGGCTGCTCGGCGAGACCGCCGAGCGGCAGTTCGAGGGACTCGACGCCGAAGCGACGCGCCTGCCGCCGCGGCAGGCCTTTCCGGAGGGCGGCTATTACATCCTCGGCTGCCACTTCGATACGCCGCAGGAGATCCGCGTGGTGGCCGACGCCGGGCCGCTCGGCTACCGCTCCATCGCGGCGCACGGGCACGCTGATGCGCTCTCGTTCACGCTGTCGGCGGGGGGGCTGGAGCTGCTCGTCGATCCCGGCACCTATGCGTACCACACGCAGGCCGCCTGGCGGCGGTATTTCCGCGGGACCGGTGCGCACAACACCGTGCGCATCGACGGGCTGGACCAGTCGGTGCAGGGCGGCAACTTCATGTGGCTGAAGAAGGCGCGCGCCGGCTGCAGCCTGTGGCTGTCCTCGGCGGAAAAGGACAGCTTCGAGGGCTGGCACGACGGCTATACGCGTCTCGAGGATCCGGTCACGCACCGGCGCCTCATCGAGCTTCACAAGGCGGCGCGGCGTGTGGTGATCGAGGACACGTTGGAAATGAGCGAGGACCACGAAGTCGAGCTCTTCTTCCATTGCGACGAGCGCTGCGGCCTTGAGCCGATGGATGATGGCTTCCTGTTGGTTCGGGAAGGCAAGTCGCTTCGGCTGATCCTGCCGCAAGCCGACCAGGCGCGCACGCTGGCGTACCGTGGCAGCCTCGCGCCCCTGGTAGGCTGGGTGTCACGCGCCTTCGACAGCCGCCTGCCCGCACCGACCATCGTGTGGCAGGCGCGCCTCACCGGCCGCACCGTGTTGCGCACCGAAATCCTCATTGCCTGATCCGGTTCGGTGGACTACGGGCCGTCCGGCGTAGACCGTTCGGCGCATATCGTTCAGCTGCGACCGCTTGTTGTCGCCTCGGGGAAAAAGTTCATCGGCGTGCTTCAAAAGCCAGCTTAGCCGTCATTGCCATGCGGATCGCGAGGAGGAGTCGCTCCGTGTGGCGCCCTCCCGTCGGACTACGGCAAAAACCCTGCTGCCCGCACGGCGCTCAAAGTGCGTCCTTCATCCTTGCGGCATATGAAAATCAGCGTGCTAGGCCTCGGATACGTGGGTGCCGTGTCCGCGGCCTGCCTGGCCAGGGATGGCCATGAAGTCATCGGGGTCGACCCGGAGCGCACCAAGGTCGAACTTATCAACGTCGGCAAGTCGCCGATCATCGAGAAGGATGTCGGGCACATTATCGCGGAGCAAGTAGCCGCAGGGCGGCTGCGCGCCACCACGGAGGTCTCCGATGCCGTGCGGCAGACCGACTTGGTGCTGGTGTGCGTCGGCACCCCGAGTCAGCCCAACGGCGGCATCGACTTGAAATACGTGCGGCGCGTGTGCGAGCAAATCGGCCGCACCCTCGCCGCCCACCAGGGCGCGCCGGTGATCGTCATGCGCAGCACCATGTTGCCGGGCACGATGCGAGAAGTGGTGCTGCCGACGCTGGAGCAGTTCTCGGGCAAGCGCGCCGGCGAGGAGTTCGGCGCTTGCATCAACCCGGATTTCCTGCGCGAGGGCACCGCGGTGCACGACTACTACCATCCGCCGAAGACCGTCATCGGCGAGGTGAACCGGGCGAGCGGCGACCTGATCGCGGCGGTGTACGGGAAGATGCCCGGCCCGATGATCCGCACCGACATCGAGACCGCGGAGATGGTGAAGTACGCCGACAACGCCTGGCATGCGCTGAAAGTGAGCTTTGCCAACGAGATCGGCAACATATGCAAGGCGCTCGAGGTCGACGCGCACCAGGTGATGGAGATCTTCTGCCAGGACCGGAAGCTGAATCTCTCGCCGTACTACCTGAAGCCCGGTTTCGCCTTCGGCGGTTCCTGCCTGCCGAAGGACCTGCGCGCGCTCCTTTACAAGGCGAAAACACTCGACCTTTCGCTGCCCCTCCTGTCCTCCATCCTTCCTTCGAACCAGCTGCAGATCGAGCGCGGCGTGCAGACGGTGGTGGAGAAGGGCAAGCGGAAGATCGGCATCCTCGGCTTCTCGTTCAAGGCCGGCACCGACGACCTGCGGGAAAGTCCGATGGTCGAGCTGACCGAGCGGCTGATCGGCAAGGGCTACGACCTGCGCGTGTACGACAAGAGCGTGCAGATGGCGTCGCTCCATGGCGCGAACCGCGACTACATCCTCAACAAAATACCCCATATCTCACGGCTAATGGTTCCGACCATCGACGAAGTGCTGGCGCACGCCCAAACCATCGTCATCGGCAACGCCTCGCCCGAGTTCGCGGACGTGCCGCGCCACATCGGCGACGGTCAGACCGTCATCGACCTCGTACGCGTGTGCAACTCGCGCACGATTCTCGGCGTGTACGAAGGAATATGCTGGTAGATGGGAAGGCGCGTCCTCATCCTCGTGGAGAACCTGCCGAGCCCGTTCGACAGGCGCGTGTGGCAGGAGGCGGCCACCCTGCGCGATGCCGGCTATGCGGTGTCCATCATCTGCCCCACCGGCAAGGGCTACGAGAAGAAGTACGAGGTGATCGACGGCGTCCATATCTGGCGCTACCGCCTGCCTCGCGAAGGCGCGGGCGCGCTTGGATATCTCGTCGAGTACAGCGCTGCCCTGTTCTTCACCTTTGTCCTGAGCTTCAAGGTGCTTTCCAAGCGCGGGTTCGACGTCGTCCATGCCTGCAACCCGCCGGATCTGTTTTTCCTGATCGGCGGCTTCTTCAAGCTCTTCGGCAAGAA
>CAZJJC010000288.1:0-6580 GCA_964546195.1 uncultured Enterobacteriaceae bacterium
ACAAAGACTTAATGCAAACCTGATTTCAAAGCCGGCCCTCGCGCTTCAACTCGAGATACCGGTTCACCAGCGAAATCGGCAGCTTCTCCGGCTCGACGTCGAGCGCGATGACCCCGGCGGCATCGATGCGCCGGAACACGCGCTCGCGCAGCGCGAGGTACTCGGCGGCGGCGGCATGGGTGACGGCGCGGTCGAAGCTGTCGACGCGGGCCGAGAGCGCCCGACCGATGATCGCCTCGCGCAGGGAGGCGATCACCACCAGGTGGCGGGTGCGCAGGAGCTTGAGCGCCGGGAGCAGGTTGTCGTCGTCTTCGTCGCGCAGGTTGGTGAGCAGGATCACCAGCGCGCGGCGGCGCAGGTGGCGCATGACCTCGCGCGCCGCCTGGTCGTAGTCCGGCACCGCGAGCGTGGGCTCCAGGTCGTAGACGCGGTTGAGGATCGAGTGCACCGCGCCGATCGACTTGCGCGGCTCGAGGTAGCGCTGCACGCCGCCCATGGTCAGCATGCCGACCGCGTCGCCCTGGCGCAGCGCGACGTGCGCGAGGAGCAGGGCGGCGTTCAGCGTGTGGTCGAAGTGCGAAAGACCGTCGTCCTTGGACGCCATGCGCCGGCCGCAATCGATCACCAGCAGCACGCGCTGGTCCCTTTCCTCCTCGTATTCGCGCGCGATGAGCCGCGCGGTGCGCGCGGTGGCCTTCCAGTCGATGGCGCGCTGCGGATCGCCCTGGCGGTGCTCGCGCAGCTGGTGGAACTCGGTGCCCTCGCCGCGCCGGCGCACCTGCAGCACGCCGATCTGCGACAGGCGGTTGTCGGTGGCGAGCAGCGTGTATTTCGCGAGCGCGCGGAAGTTGGGATAGACGCGCACCGTCTGCTCCTCGCCGGAGAAGCGCGTGGATTGCCACAATCCCAGGGGCGAGAAGAGCCTCAATTCGGCTTTGTCGAACCGCGCCTCGCCGCGTGCCACCGGGCGCACCTGGTAGCGCAGCTCGGCCCACTCGCCGGCCCCCAGCGCAGCCGCGCGCGGCAGGCCTTCGGGCTCGAAGCTCGCGGGATGATGGTCGTGCAGCTCCAGGCGCAGCCTGCGCGCGGCGCGATTCGCCACGCGCATCACCACCTCGGTGCGCACGCCCAGGGCGAGCGACGCCGGCACCCGCCGCGCGAGCGCGGGGGTCGGCAGGCGCATCGCCGCCACAAGATCAATGAATGAAATGAGAGCTACGGCCACAGCGAAAACCATCCAGGCCTGCTGAAAGCCCCAGATCGCCACGCCGAGGGCGGCGCCGAAGAGCGCGGCGACGATCCAGAGCAGCCTTTTGGAAGGAACGATCACGTGGCGGGTTACTTGCGGGGCGCTTCGATCTTCTCGAGCAAGCCTTTCAGGATGGCGTCGGTATCGCGCCCCTCGAGCTCCAGCTCCGGCGCCGGGTGGATGCGGTGGCGCAGCGCCGGCAGCGCCATGCGCTTCACGTCGTCCGGGGTGACGAAGTCGCGCCCCTCGAGCAGCGCCGCGGCGCGCGCCGCGCGCATGAGCGAGATCGCGCCGCGCGGCCCGGCGCCCGCCACCACGCCCGCCCAGCTGCGCGTGGCGCGCACCAGGCGGATCGCGTAGTCGAGCACCGCGTCGTCCATGGAAAGCGATGCCGCGACCGCCTGCAGCGAGACCACGGTCGAGGGCTTGAGGAGCGGCTGCACCTGCTCGACGTTCAGCCTGTCGCCGACCTTGCCCTCGAGCACATGGCGCACCAGCATCGTCTCCTCGGCCTGCGAGGGATAGTCGATGCGCACCTTGAGCAGAAACCGGTCGAGCTGCGCCTCGGGCAGGGCGTAGGTGCCCTCCTGCTCGATCGGGTTCTGCGTGGCGAGCACCATGAAGGGCGGCTCGAGCGCGTGCGCCTCGCCCTCGATGGTGACCTGCGCCTCCTGCATCACCTCGAGCAGCGCCGCCTGGGTCTTGGCCGGCGCGCGGTTGATCTCGTCGGCGAGCAGCGGGTTGACGAACACCGGCCCGCGGCGCGTGGTGAACGCCTGGTTCTTCGGGTCGTAGAGCGTATGGCCGGTGACGTCGGCCGGCATCAGGTCGGGGGTGAACTGGATGCGCCCGAACGTGCCGGAGATGGTGCGCGCCAGCGCGCGCACCAGCAGCGTCTTGCCCAGGCCGGGCACGCCTTCCACCAGCACGTGGCCGCCGGCGAGCAGCGCGCACAGCACCGCGTCGAGCACCTCCTTCTGGCCGACCAGCGCTTTTGCGATCTCGGCGCGCATGGCGGCCGCGATCTTGGCTGCCTGGGCGAAGTTCTCTTCTTTCATCGGTGGCCTTTTTCCAATGCGCTGTGGATCCTGTGCGCGGTGTGCATGAGCTGGACGAACTCGGCGCCGCTCGCCGCGCCGGCGGCGGCCGAGAATCGCTCCACCTCCTGCTTCGGCAGGGAGGTGAGAGAAGCGAGGCGCGCAACGCGTTCTTCGGGCGAAGCGAAGGCGAAATCGGGGTGGGCACGCGCCGCGTGGCGCAGCGCCGCGTCGCGCGCCGCGAGCACCAGGCGCAGCCGCAGGCCCTTGGCCCAGAAGTAGCGGCCGCTCGCGCGCAGGTGGTCGAGCAGGCGCCGCCGCGCCGGCGGCGCATCGGGCAGGACCGGTCCGAAGCGCGGGCCGATGCGCCACAGCCAGGCGAAGAGCAGGACCGCGGCCGCGAGCACGGCCGGCACGGCGTGCCGCTCGAGGAAGCCCCACAGCGACAGGCGCTCCTGGCGCAGGAACACCTGCAGCTCGTTCGCCGGCGCGAGCTGGAGCAGGTACCAGAAGAGCTCGGCGTTGTCGTCGGTGCCGATGAGGCCGTTGCGCGCGAATGCGAGGCTCGCCGCGAGCGTCACGTTGCCGCGGCCGCGCTCGAGCGAGGCGATCAGCACCGCGTCCTCGGCGCCGGCGCTGAAGCGCACCTCGCCCGGGGGCAGCTGCAGCACGGTGCGCCCGAAGAGCGAGACCGTGAGCTTGCGCCCCTGCGCAATCTCCACCGGCGGCGCCTTGAAGGCGCGGCTGCCGCTGCGCCGCTGCACGCCCAGCCCGTCGAACAGCGGATCGGACACCCCGGGCAGCTCCGCCTCCACGATGAGGTGGCCGCCGCCCTCGACCCAGGACACGAGGTGGCGCAGGCGCCGCGGGTCGATCGCCTGCCGGCCGGCGGCGAGCAGCAGCACCCCGTCGGGCGCCAGCCGGTCCAGGTCGGGGAGCGTGCGCACCGGGCGCGAGGGCATGCCCATGCGCGCCGCCAGGCGCTGCGCGGCGAGAAAGGGGTCGCGCTGCGCTTGCGCCGAGGGCCCGACCCATTCCTTGTCCGGCACGCGCTCGAACTTGGCGAAAAACCAGACTGTGCCGGTGATGAGGAGCGCGAGCACCGCCGCCGGCACGACCCAGGGCCTCATGCGAAGGCGTCCCGGTATTGCGCCGCCAGCGCCTGCACTTGCGAGGCCGAGAGCTCGCGCCCGGCGTATGCGCAGGCGCGCCAGGCGTCGACCAGCGCCGCGAAGTAGGGCATGCCGGCGAGCCGCGCCGCTTCGCCTTCGGTATGGCTGGGGAGCAGATGCACGCCGCGCCTGTGCACCAGCTCGGAAAGCGCTCCGCGGTAGAGCAGGCCGAGCGCCTCGCGCAGCCGTCCCTCGCGCGCGAGCGCGCTTGCCGCTGCGGCGACGTCGGGCGGCAGCTTGTCGGGTGCGAGCTCCATGCCGAAGAGGGCGCCGGGCGCGCGATACGCCTCGCGCGGCGGCGCGGCGGCTCGCGGCAGCAGCCTGGAGGCCCACCACAGCAGGTACGCGCCCCCGGCGAGCGCCAGGATCCACAAGAGCGCCTGCATTGCCCGGGCGAGCGCATAGCCGATGCCCTCGAACGGGTTGGCGCGGGGCGCGGGTGCTTTCGGCTCGAACGGGTCGCGCAGGCGCCACACCGTGGTGTCGCGGAAATAGCCGAACTCGCGATCCTTGAGCACTTCGGCGACTTCCGCCTTCGGGCTTTTATCCTTTGAATAAACAGGAAGGGGCAGGGTGACTGAACACAAGAGGACGGCAAACAAAACCAAAGCTGCGGCGTGCCGCGCGGCGATGCGGCGCAGCGCCACCTCGATGTCCCAGCCCTCGAGCAGGGTGCGGCGGTTGAGGTAGAGCGCGAAGCCGGCGGCGACGTAGAACGGCTCGAGCGCGAGCCACACCGCGGCGAACACCAGGCCGTCGGTGAGCGTGGCGGCCGAGATCCAGTCGAAGAAGCCGCCGAAGAAGGCGAGCTGCTCGCCGCGCGCGCGCTCGAGCTGCGCCGGCAGCAGGAGCTGGGTGAGCGCGCCGGCCGACCACAGCAGCACGGCCTCGAAATGCACCCAGACGATCGTGAGCCACACCGCGCTGCCGCGCGCGCGGCGGCCGAGCACCCTGCGCCGCGCGCGCGCCTCGCGGCCGCGCTGCCCTTCGAGCTGGCGCACCGGCAGATTGAACGACCGGGCGAGATCCAGCCGGTGGAGGGTCAGGCTTTGAAGCAAGCCCGTGAACAGCCATTCGCGCGCGCTGCGCAGCACCTGGCGCGGCCCGGGCACGTCGCCGAACACCGCGCGCGACAGCACGTGCAGCACCGCGCGGTCGTACAGCGGTTTGAGCCACCAGATGGCCAGGATCGCCGCCCACACGGCGTCGAATACCCAGCCCAATGCCAGCGCGGCTGCGGAAACCAGGCCGAGCACCAGCGCATGCACGGCGTAGACCGGCCGCCACCAGCGCTGCAGCATGGCGATGCCCAGGTCGGTCGCCTCCCAGGGCGAGCGCCGCCTGAGCGTGACAGCGATGTCAGCGGGTCGCACGCGATCTTCCGGCGAGCGCGAAGTAGGCGAGCAGCAGCGCCCAGCCGGCGGCGCCCACGCCGAGCTTCACCTCGAAGGGCACCCCGGTAAGCGGCGACCAGAACGCCTCCACGAAGGCGGCGACCAGGAACAGCAGCGCGGCGCCGTACATGATCTGCACCGCCGGCCGCGCCGCGGCCACCAGCGCCGCCTTGCGGGTGAGGCGCCCCGGCGCGATCACCGCAAGCCCGAGGCGCAGCCCGGCGGCGCCGGAAAGCGCGATGGCGATGAGCTCCCAGGACGAGTGGCCGGCGACGAAGGACCAGAAGGTCTCGACGTAGCCGATCTGCGTGAGATAGCCGGCAACCGCGCCGAGCACGAGGCCGTTCGAGCCGAGAAACCAGATCGAGCCCACGCCGGCGAGCAAGCCGCCGGCGAAAGTCTGGAAGCCGATGCCGACGTTGTTCCAGACATAGAAGCCGAACATCATCAGGTTGGTGTCGGCCTCGCGCATGCCCAGGCGCCGCGCCGCCGGGTCGTACATCTCGTGCACGCCGGCGATCTGCTCGGGGCGCAGCAGGTAGTGCACGAACTCGGGGAACACCTGCAGCGCCGCGGCGAGGCCCACGAGCGGCCCGAAAAACAGCAGCGACGCCGCCAGCACCAGCCGCCATTCGCGCCGCACCAGGGCCGGGAAGCCCGCGGCCAGGAACTCGAGCACGCGCTGCGTCTCGCGCCGCCGGTTCTCGTAGAGCGCGTGGTGCCCGCGCAGCGCGAGGCGGTTGAGCCGGTCGACCAGCGCCGGGCTGTACTGCCGGTCGGCGGCGAGCGCGAGGCTCTGGCAGACGCGCCGGTAGCGCCGGGGCATCTCGGCAGCGTCGAAAGCGGGTTTTTTCTCCAGGAAGGCCTCGAATTCGTCCCACTCGCGCGTATGCGCGGCCTCGAACGGTGCCTGCCTCATTGCCTGCCCGCCAGGTAGTTGGCCATGCCGAGCAGGCGCGCCGCGGCGCGCTCGCCGTGCAGCGCGCCGATGAGCGGCGTGGGCAGCTCGGCGAGCTCCTCGAGGCGCTCGCGCGTGAGCGTGGCCGAGCGCTCGGCGAGCTCGAGCACCGCGCGCTGCTCTTCCAGATCGAGGGGCACGGGCGGGGCGACCGGCACGGTCTGCGCGATGTCGGCGTGCACCGCGGTCTGCGCCTGGTAAACCACCACGGTCGCGGCCGCGAGATCGCCCAGGCGCTTGAAGTCGCGGTTCGAGAGCATCGCGAGCAGGCCGATGCCGTAGAAGAAAGGCAGGAAGTCGACCGCGCGCAGCAGGTTGCGCGTGAGCGCGCCGGGCCAGCGCAGCGGCGTGCCGTCGTCGTTCAGCACCGCGAGGCCCATGGCACGCTTGCCGGGCGTCTGCCCGCGCCAGGTGGCCTCGAACCAGGCCGGCAGCAGCCACTCGACGAAGAACGCGGCGAGCAGCACCACGCCCCAGCCGGCCTGGCCGAGCTGCAGCGCGCCGGTCATGACGGCGAGCAGAATGGCGATGCGGATGGCGAGGTCGATCGCCCAGGCCATGGCCCGGGGAACCGGTCCGGCGAGATGCAGCGTGAGCTCGATGCCTTCGGGCGTGGCGACCCGGCGGGTCGTATCGAGCATCCCTGATTTCCCCCCTTAGGAAACCCGGGACAGTCTACTAAATCGGCATCAACCCCGTCGCATCGAGTCGAAAAACTCGGCGTTCTGCTTGGTGGCGCGCAGCTTGTCGATGAGGAATTCTGCCGCTTC
>CAZJJC010000289.1:0-4499 GCA_964546195.1 uncultured Enterobacteriaceae bacterium
ACGCGATACGAATTACGACCCTGACCCCGAATTACGGAAAATTGCTCTGACCCCTTTTCTTTTCCGGTTACGCTTCGCGCCAGTCGAAGCCCCCGTCCTGGGTGGCGAGGCCGATCCAGCTTTCCTCGCAGCCCAGCGCGCGCGCCAGCGCGCCGCGCGCAAGCCCGGGGCGGTTGTTCTTCTCCGAAAGGTGCGCGCCCACCAGGTGCTTCAGCCTCGAGCAGTCGAGCGCGCCGAGCAGCCTGCCGGAATCCTCGTTGTCGAGGTGGCCGAACGGCCCGGCGATGCGCTCCTTCAGCCAGCGCGGGTAGCCGCCGTTCCACAGCAGGTCGCGGTCGTAGTTCGTCTCGAGCACCAGCGCGTGCAGGCCCGAGAGCGCCTGCGCGACGTGCGCGGTGGGAGCGCCGATGTCGGTCAGCATGCCGAGCTTGCGCTCGCCGTCGGACAGCACGAACTGCACCGGCTCGCGCGCATCGTGCGGCACGGTAAAGGGGGCGATCTGCATGCCGTCGATGAAGAACGATTCCCTGCCGTTGACGAAGACCATGCGCACGCCTTCGATCACCTTGCCCTCGGCTTTCATCCCGGCCATCGTGCCGTGGCTCAGGTACACGGTGACGCCGTGCGCCGCGGCGAAATCGAACACGCCGTGCGCGTGGTCGCCATGCTCGTGCGTGACGAGGATACCGTCGATGTCGGAGGGCGCGAGGTCCAGGCGCGCGAGGCGGCGCTCGACGTCTCGGAGGTTCAGACCGCAGTCAATCAGTACAGAGGTCCCATCGGCGTCGGCGACCAGGCAGTTGCCCTTGCTGCCGCTCGCGAGCGAGGCGAAGCGCAGCAAGCGCTATTTCAGCTGCTCGTGCAGCAGCGTCAGGATGCGCTGGGCGGTGCGCGAGCTCTCGGCGCCGCCTTCCTTGTTCAGGACGTGGACCTGGCTGCGCTCCTCGTCCTGGCGCACCTGCACGCGGTACTGCTCGGCCTTCACCTTGGCGTCCCCCGAGCTGAACAGGCGCGAAAGGAAGCCGCGCTGCGCGTCCTTGATCGCCATCTCGGACTCGGGGTCGGCGTAGCGCACGAAGTACAGGCCGTTCTGCCGGTCGCGATCCTCGACCGTGAAACCCGCGCGGTCGAGCGCGAGGCCGACGCGGCGCCACGCGCGGTCAAACGGCTCATTCACCTGCAGCGCCTCGGCGCCGTCGCTGCGCTTGACGATCTGAGCGCGCTCGGGGTGCTCGCCCGCCCCCGTGGCGGCGGCGAGCTTGGCGCGCTCCTCGCTCGCGCCCAGGCGCACCATGAGCAGTTGCAGGAACTGTGCTTCCAGGCCGGGATCCGGGTCGCGCGCCTGCCATACCGTCTGGCCCTCGTTGCCGCGCGTGCTCTCGGCGGTGTAGACCTCCTGCATGCCGCGGTGGCTGATGTACACCTCGGTGCCCTTGCCGTCGGCGCTGCGCTCCAGGCGCGTGCGGAACTTGTCGCGCTGGCCGGTCGAATACACCTGATCGGCAAACCGGCCGAGCAGGCCGCGGATGAAGTCCTGCGGCAGGTTGGCGCGGTTCTCGGCCCACTCGGTTTCCATCACGCCGGCCTCGGGCACTTCCTGCTTGATGAGGAAGCCGCGCTCCTGCCAGAAATCGCGCACCACGGGCCAGACCTTTTCCGGCGGCTCCTGCACTACGAGCCAGCGCACGTTGCCCGCGCGCTCCACGCGCATCCGCCCCACCTCGGGCAGCACCTGGGTGCTGCCGGCGCGCCCCTGCTCCTTGCGCTCCTGCTGGTAGCCCGAGAGCGTGGCCGAGCGCGCGTCGGGCATCGCGAAGCGGTTGTCGGGCGTCGGCGCGGTGAGATCGGGCGGCACCTCGAGCGGCGGCAGCTTGCCGGAGGACTTGTAGTCGACCTTGCTGCCGAACATCTCGGTGAGGCTGCTGCACCCGCCCAGCAGCACCGCCAGCACGATCAGCAGCCGGCGCATCTAGCCCCGGCCCTTGGCCACGTCCACCACGCGCAGCCCGGACAGCGCGATGCCCGCCTCGTGCAGCGCCTCGCGCAGCGTCTGATGGAACCGCTCCGACAGCGGCGACAGCGGCAGCCGCAGCCCGTACTCGATCATCCCCATCTCGGCGAGCGCCCATTTCACCGGAATCGGGTTGGCCTCGACGAACAGGCGCTGGTGCAGCGGCAGCAGCTTCAGGTTGAGCTCGCGCGCCTTCTTCACATCGCCCACCAGCGCGGCGGCGCACATCTGGTGCATGAGCTTCGGCGCCACGTTGGCGGTCACCGAGATTACCCCGTGGCCGCCGAGCAGGATGAGCGCGAGCGCGGTGGCGTCTTCGCCGCTGTAGACCGCGAAGCTGCGCGGCAGGCGCTTGAGCAGATCGGTTCCCCGCTCGATGTTCGCGGTAGCGTCCTTGATGCCGATGATGCCCGGCACCTGCGCCAGGCGCAGCACCGTGTCGTTCTGCAGGTCGGCCACCGTGCGGCCCGGCACGTTGTACAGGATCATGGGAAGCTCGACCGTCTCGGCGATCCTGCGGAAATGGCGGTACAGGCCTTCCTGGGTCGGCTTGTTGTAGTAGGGCACTACCGAAAGGCAGGCGGTGACGCCCGCCTTCTTCGCCGCCGCGGTGAGCTCGACCGCTTCGGCGGTCGAGTTGCCGCCGGTGCCCGCGATGATCGGGATGCGGCCCTTGGAGTGCTGCACGGCGAGGCGGATCAGCTCCTTGTGCTCTTCGACGTTCACCGTGGGCGACTCGCCGGTGGTTCCCACCACCACGATGCCGTCGGTGCCCTCGGCGACGTGCCAGTCGATCAGCTTCCTGAACGCGCCGAGGTCGAGCCGCCCGTCCTCGTGCATCGGCGTGATGATCGCGACCAGGCTTCCGGTGATCATGCGCGGATTCTAACGCGTCCGGCCTCGTCCCGGAGGGCGCAGATCCGCTGCACCACCGCCTTTTTCGGCCGCTCGACCGTGCCCTGCTCGAACGCGGCCACTGTCAGCGCGGCGAATGCCTCGAGCAGCTCCCCCGGCCGCAGGAGGAAATCCGGGTTGGACGGCCTGCCGTAGCGCTCGTTGCCTGCCATGAACGTTTCGTAGATGAGCACGCCCCCTTCGTCCAGGCTCTCCTCGAGAACCTTCATCAAGGGCCGGTGCAGATAATTCGCCACCACGACCCCGGCAAAGCGCTGCCCGGCGAACGGCCACGGGCTGCCGTCCTCCAGATCCGCCTTTACGAACTTGACTTTGCCGCCGAAGGCCTGCTGTTCCCGGTCGACCGCGACCACTTCCAGCCCGCGCTGCGCGAAGAGCCGCGCGTGCCGCCCGGAGCCGCTGGCCACGTCGAGCACCGGCCCGCGCTCGATGAGCCCCGCCCAGCGCACCACCCAGTCGGAAGGAGCCTCGGTCACGCGAGCCTCGCGCCCTGCTGCGCAAGCAGCTCGCGCAGCACCGAGCGATGGCAGCGATCCTCGCGCTCGCAATAGCAGCCGACCGAGAAATCGACGTGGTGCGACAGGCGCGCGAGCAGCTCGATCATCTGCCGCGGCGCGGCTGCGCCCATCTCGCGCCGGTAATCCTTCGCGTAGCGCTTCCAGCGCGCATCGGTCCACGGCGCCGCCAGCGCCCGGCTCACCAGCGGCTGGCTCGGGGAAAGCAGCGGCAGCCACTGGTCATAGTAGTCGCGCCGGGCGAAGTCCGCCTTGCGCACGCCGCGCGGGGGGCGGCGCACCGTGCCCAGGCGCGGCCCTTCGCCGCGCGCGCGCGGCGTTCCCAGGCGCACTACGCGGATCGCCACTTGCACGCCTCGCAAAGATACCGCGCGCGGAAAGCCTCGCGCGCCGCGCGCTGGCGCGGCCGCAGCAGCAGCCAGGCGACGATCATGAGGACCGCGAGGGCGGCGTACGCCTCGCCATCGCCGCCGGGCGCCCCGAGAAAAGCCAGCACGAGCCCGACCGCCGCCCAGAAGACGAGCTCCACGCCGACATAGCTCGCGACGGCGGGAAAATCGGGCCTGTCGGTCCGGCGCAGCGCAGTTCCGCAGCGGGGGCAGACCTCGGCGTCCGCCATGCCCCAATTATGCGCCCCTGGCTTTCGGATGCCCGGGAAGCTCGTCTGCCCGCGCGATCCAGTCGAGCCTGCTGCCCGTCCAGGTGTGATCCTTGGGCGGCACGGCGTTCGGGTCGTCCAGGCTGCAGGTCGTGACGTCGATCTCGCCCGGAAAATCCTCGTGCTCGAAGGTCAACTGGGTGCCGCAGCGCGCGCAGAAGCTGCGCTCGCCCTTGGAGCTCGACCTGAAGCGCGCGGGCTCGCCACCGACGAGCCGGAACTTGGTGCGGGGCACGCTGAACCATGTAACGAACGGCGCCCCCGTCGTGCGCCGGCAGATCGAGCAGTGGCAGCTCGTTTCGTGGAACGGCGTGCCGCCGGCCTCGTAGCGGACCGAGCCGCAAAAGCAGCCGCCTGTCAGCATGGCCTCAGTCTCCTATGTGCAATACACGGCGTTTCT
>CAZJJC010000290.1:0-1620 GCA_964546195.1 uncultured Enterobacteriaceae bacterium
GATGCCGATGCCGTCGCCGAGCTCCGCAAGGTCGAACGAGAAGCGGAAGTGGCCGGTCATGACATCGATACCGATGGTGCCGAGCAGAAGGCCCAGGCTCGCCATCAGCAGCGTGCGCACGAGCGAGCTCGTCGACATGTAGGCGAGGAAGATGAGTCCCATCACCAGAAGCGCGGTGTACTCGGGCGGCCCGAAGCGCAGCGCGAACACCGCAAGCGGCGGCGCGACCAGCGTGAGCATCACCACGCCGAAGGTGCCGGCGACGAACGAGCCGACCGCGGCGATGCACAGTGCCGGGCCGGCGCGGCCTTTTCTCGCCATCGCATTGCCGTCGATGCAGGTCATCACCGAGGAGGCTTCGCCGGGGATGCGCAGCAGGATCGAGGTGGTCGAGCCGCCGTATTGCGAGCCGTAATAGATGCCGGCCAGCATCACGATGGCCTTGGTGGCGTCCAGGCCGAAGGTGAGCGGCAGCAGGATGCTGATCCCGGCGAGCGGGCCGATGCCGGGCAGCATGCCCACCAGCGTGCCGACCAGGCAGCCGATGAAGGCGTACCACAGCACCTCCGGCGCCAGCGCGACCGAAAAGCCGAGGAAGAGGCTGTCGAGAGTTTCCAGGCGTCAAAACCAGAGCAGGCCGCGCTCGAGGGGCGACTTCAGCGCCTTGCTGAACAGCCAATAGGCGAACAGCGTCAGCCCCAGGCTGTAGGCGGCGGCGACGAGCATATTGCGCCGCTCGACCAGCACGAGCAGCGCAAACACCAGCAGCGCCATGTCGATCAGGAAGCCGAGCGGCCGGTAGGCGAACACTGCAACCGCCGTGATCAGCACGACCAGCGCGGCATGGCCGCGGTCGCTCCAGTCGATGCTCGAAAACGCCGGGCTGTCCGCCGCGCCCATGATGATGAACGCCGCGAACAGCGTCATGAGCGCCGCCATGAGCTTGGGCATCATGCCGGCGCCGGGTGCCGAGAGGCTGCCGAACGGCAGCTCGCCGCTCAGCGCGAACACCACGACGCCGAGGGCGACGAACGCGCCGCCCGCGACGTGGTCCGCTCGAATGGTCAGCCCTGGACCTTGCCGATCGACTTCACCGCAGCTTCGACGCGCTTGGCGTCCGCGTCCCAGAACTTGGCGAAGGCCGGGCGGTCGAGATAGGCCACCTGGTCGCCGATGTTCTTGATCGCGGTCTTGAACTGATCGGCCGCCACGGCCTTCTTCGCTTCCGCGCGCAGCCGGTTGACGGCCGCCTCGGGCGTGCCCTTCGGCGCGAACAAGCCGACCCAGAGCGAGAACTCGACGTCATAGCCGAGCTCTTTCAGCGTCGGCACGTCGGGCGCGGACGCAGCGCGCTTGGCGCTGAAGCTCGCGAGAGGCCGCAGCTTGCCGGCCTTCATATGCGTGCTGGCGGCAGCGATCGAAGAAACAAGGGCCTGGGAATTGTTCCCGAGGATGGCGGTGAGGGCGGGGCCGCCGCCCGCGGTGGGCAGGTGGCGCATCTGTATGCCCGCCGCCTTCATGAACAGCGCCGTGGGCAGGTGCAGCGCGCCGTACAGGCCCGAGGAGCTGAAGATGATGCCGTTCGGGCGCTTCTTGGCATCGGCCACCAGCTCCTTCAAG
>CAZJJC010000291.1:0-13610 GCA_964546195.1 uncultured Enterobacteriaceae bacterium
CCAGATGGGGAGCGGCTGGAAGGGCAGGCGCAGCCAGTAGTACCAGCTCGCCTGCGGCAAGCCGTCGACGGCGAGGCCGTTGAGCGCGTTGTGGATGTTGGCGGGAAATACCGCGACGAAATAGACGGCCAGCATCAGCCCGGCAAGCCGGCGCGTTTTCGACCATAGAAGCCCGATCCCTCCGGCGATCTCCGCGGCGCCGGTAAACAGCACGAGCTCGAGATGAAGCGGTATCCACGGCGGCATCATGGGCAGGTAGCGCTGGGGGTTGATCCAATGGTCGCTGCCGACCAAGAGAAGGGCCAGCGCCATGGCGAGGCGCATGCGCGCCGGCCACGTCTTCGAGAGAGGAACCGCGAGCAGGGCCAGAACGAGCAGGAGGGCGAAGAAAAGCATGGACGGGTCCTTTGTGCTATGTTGACGATGACCACATCAACTCTATCCGGACTATGTAGACAATGTCAACATCAGGCTCCTACCACCACGGCGACCTGCGCGCTGCGCTCTTGGCGACAGCCGGAGAGATGTTGGAGAAACAAGGGCTTACGTCCCTCAGCCTACGGGAGGTGGCGCGCCGGGCGGGGGTCTCCCATAACGCGCCTTATCGCCACTTTCCGGATCGCGAGAGCCTGCTGGCGGCGCTCGCTGAGGAGGGGTTCGAGCAGTTCGGCGATGCGCTGGAAAAACGGCCGCGCCGCGAGATGGGCGAGGCCTACGTCGAATTCGCGCTGGAGCATCCGCAGCGCTTCCGGCTGATGTTCAGCGGCGTGCGCGGCGCGAGCGACCACCGCGCCTATGAAGCGTTGAAGAAATCGTTTGCCGATCTGGGCGACGATGCGCAGTACGCCGCGGCCGCGGCCTGGGGCCTGGTGCACGGGCTCGCGCATCTGCTGCTTGACGGGCACTTTGCCGGGCGCGACCGTAAGCAGTTCGTGCGCGAAGTGCTGAGCACGGTGCGCTTCGGTGCTCCTCGGGGCTCCTGAGCCGATGCGGCTGCCCGTTCGCCTGTCCGCGTTCTACTTCGCGCACTTTTTCCACGGCGGCGGTTTCGTCGCCTATTTCCCGCTGTACCTCGCGTGGCGGGGCTTCGGCGCGGTCGAGATCGCGTGGATCCTGGCGCTGCCGCAAATCGCGCGCACCTTTGCGCCGGCGGCATGGGGCTGGATCGCCGATCGCAGCGGAGCGCGGCGCGGCGTGGTGGTGCTTTCCTGCGCCGCCGCGGCGGGCGGCTTTCTGGCGCTGCCCTTCGTCGAGAGCTTCGCCGGCGTGGCCATCGTGATCGGGCTCGCGAGCCTGCTGTCGGCCGGCGCCCTGCCGCTGGTGGAAGCGATCACCCTCGGCGCGCTCGCCGGGCAGCCCGGCCGCTACGGGCCCATCCGCCTGTGGGGCTCGGTCGGATTCATCGGCGCAGTGCTCGCCGGCGGCGCCTGGCTGGAGGTGCAGCCCGTGCGGCTGCTGCCTTGGGCGCTGCTGGCTTTTACCTTGATGGCGCTGGGCGCCGCGCTGTCCTTGCCCCCGCAGCGCCTGCACGCGCATTCCAGCGGCGCGAAGCTGCGTTTCACTCCCGCAGTGCGCCTGCTCCTGGGCGCCGGCTTCTGCATGGCGTTGGCGCACGGCACGCTGTACGCCTTCCTGACGCTGCATCTCGAGCGCGCCGGCCATAGCAGCACGATGATCGGCGTGCTGTGGACCCTCGGCGTGCTCGCCGAGATCGCGGTGTTCCTCTATCTGCCGGCGCTGTTTCGCCGCTACTCGCTCTCCGGAATCATTTTCGCGAGCTTCGCGTGCGCGGTGATCCGTTTTCTCGCGCTCGCCTGGTTTCCAGGCGAGCTTTGGGTGGTGCTCGCGGCACAGCTGCTGCACGCCGCCACGTTCGGCGCCTTCCATGCCGCTTCGGTCGCCGCGGTGCACCGGGTGTTTCCCGAGGCCGTTCAGGCGCGCGGCCAGACGCTGTTCTCCAGCATCAGCTACGGGGCCGGGGGCGCGGCCGGCGTGCTGGGCGCCGGCTGGCTCTGGGAAGCGGCGGGGCCGGGCTTCGCCTTCACGCTCTCTGCGCTGGCCGGCCTAGCCGGCCTCCTTCTTGCTCATAACCTGAAACGCCGGGGGCTGTAAGCTGTCAACAGTACCGGACGCCCAACGTTAATGAGGTCACCATGATGCGCAAAGTCCTGCTTCTCAGCGCCATTTCGGCGGCGTTGCTGTCCGGATGCCAGACCGTAGAGACCACGCAGGCGGGCGCCGTGGGCGTAGACCGCGACCAGCGCATGATGGTCTCTTCGGAGGATGTCCAGGCCAGCTCCACCAAGCAGTACTCGCAGATGATGGCCGAGGCGAAGAAGAAAGGCGTGCTCGACCGCAACCCCGCGCAGGTGCAGCGAGTGCAGGCGATCACCAAGAAGCTCGTCTCGCAGGTCGGCGCTTTCCGCGCCGATGCCGCCAAATGGCCCTGGGAAATCCACGTCGTGTCCCTCGACGAAGTCAACGCCTGGGCCATGCCCGGGGGGAAGATGGCGATCTATACCGGGCTGATCGAGAAGCTTCAGGCCACGGACGACGAGATCGCAGCGGTGATGGGGCATGAAATCTCGCATTCGCTGCGCGAGCATGCGCGCGAGCGCATCTCGCGCCAGATGGGCACGCAGATGGCGGTGGGAATCGCGGGCGCGCTCTTCGGCATCGGCGAGCTCGGACAGAGCCTGGGCGGCATGGTGGCCGACGTGACGCTCAACCTGCCGAACTCGCGCACGCACGAAGTCGAGGCCGACCGCATCGGTGTCGAGCTCGCGGCGCGCGCCGGCTACGACCCGCGCGCCGCGATCAGCCTGTGGGAAAAGATGGCGAAGGGGAGCAGCGGCGGCCAGCCGCCGAAGTGGCTCTCGACGCACCCCTCGCACGAGGATCGCATCAGCGACCTGCGCGTCTATGCGGCGAAGGTCATGCCGCTGTACCAGGCGGCCAAAGGCGGCGGCGCAAGCGCAGGGAAGTAAAATATAATTCCATGTTTCCGCAGTGCGGAAACATGGCCAAGACACTCTACGACAAGCTCTGGGACAGCCACTTCGTCCACGCGGAGGACGACGGGACGGCGCTGCTCTACATCGACCGCCACCTGGTCCACGAGGTCACCAGCCCGCAAGCCTATGAAGGGCTGCGCGCCGCGGGCCGCAAGCCCTGGCGCGTCGAATCCATCGTCGCCACGGCCGACCACAACACGCCCACCACGGGCTGGGAGGAAGGCATCGCCGGCGTGCGCGACCCGATGGCGCGCCTGCAGATCGAGACGCTCGATGCCAACATCAAGGCGCACGGCGCCAAGGTCTATTTCCCTTATCTGGACAAGCGCCAGGGCATCGTGCATGTGATCGGCCCGGAGCAGGGCGCGACGCTGCCGGGAATGACGGTGGTGTGCGGCGACTCGCACACCAGCACGCACGGCGCCTTCGCCTGCCTCGCGCACGGCATCGGCACCTCGGAAGTCGAGCATGTGATGGCGACGCAGTGCCTGGTCACGCGCAAGATGAAGAACATGCGCATCAACGTCGAGGGCGCGCTCGAGCGCGGCGTCACCGCCAAGGACGTCGCGCTCGCCATCATCGGGCGCATCGGCACCGCGGGCGGCACCGGTCACGCGGTCGAGTTCTCGGGCAGCGCGATCCGCGCTTTGTCCATGGAAGGCCGCATGACCCTGTGCAACATGACGATCGAGGCGGGCGCGCGCGCCGGCATGGTCGCGGTGGACGACACGACGCTCGGCTATCTCAAGGGCCGCCCGTTCGCGCCCAAGGGCGCCGACTGGGAGCGCGCCGTGGCGTACTGGCGCGGCCTGCGCAGCGATCCGCAGGCGAAGTTCGACCGCGAGCTGTCGCTGGACGCGCGCCAGATCACGCCGCACGTCACCTGGGGCACCTCGCCCGAGATGGTGGTGCCGGTGGACGCTGCGGTGCCCGATCCGGACAAGGAGAAAGACAGCCTGCGCCGCGAAGGCATGGAGCGCGCGCTGCAGTACATGGGACTCAAGCCGCGCACGCCGATCACCGACATCCGCATCGACAAGGTGTTCATCGGCTCGTGCACCAACTCGCGCATCGAGGACCTGCGCGCGGCTGCCGCGGTCGTGAAGGGCAGGCGCCTGGCCTCCAGCGTCAAGCTCGCCATGGTCGTGCCCGGCTCCGGCCTGGTGAAAACCCAGGCAGAGCGCGAAGGCCTGGACCGCGTGTTCCGCGACGCCGGCTTCCAGTGGCGCGAGCCGGGCTGCTCCATGTGCCTGGGGATGAACCCGGATCGCCTCGAGGCCGGCGAGCGCTGCGCCTCGACCTCGAACCGCAACTTCGAGGGACGGCAAGGTCCGGGGGGGCGCACGCATCTCGTCAGCCCCGCCATGGCGGCGGCGGCGGCGATCGCCGGCCACTTCGTCGACATTCGTCGCTGGAGCTGAGCCATGGAAAAATTCTCCGTACTCAACGGCCTGGTGGCGCCGCTGGACCGCGCCAACGTGGACACCGACCAGATCATCCCGAAGGCCTACCTCTCGTCGATCAAGCGCACCGGCTACGCGCAAGGCCTGTTCGACGCCTGGCGCAAGGATCCGCAGTTCGTGCTGAACCAGCCGCGCTACCAGGGCGCGAACATATTGCTGGCGCGCGAGAACTTCGGTTGCGGCTCCTCGCGCGAGCACGCGCCCTGGGCGCTCATGGACTACGGCTTTCGCTGCGTCATCGCGCCCTCGTTCGCCGACATTTTCTTCACCAACTCCTTCAAGAACGGCTTCCTGCCGGTGGTGCTCGGCGAGTCCGAGGTGAGCGGGCTGTTTCACGACTGCGCCGCCTTCCCGGGTTTCAAGCTTGTGGTGAATCTCGAACAGCAAACCGTGTCGACGACCGACGGCGCCAAGGTCATGCGCTTCGAGATCGATCCGTTCCGCAAGTACTGCCTGCTGAACGGGCTGGACGAGATCGGCCTGACGCTGCGCCACGCGGACAAGATCCGCGCCTTCGAGGCCGAGCGAAAAGCGCAGTACCCCTGGTATTTTTAAAGAACTGAGCTGACATGAAAGTCGCCGTCCTCCCCGGTGACGGCATCGGGCCGGAGATCATTGCGCAGGCCAAGCGGGTCCTGCTCGAGCTGGACCTGCCTTTGGAGATGGCCGAAGCCCCGGTCGGAGGCGCGGGCTACGAGGCTTGCGGCGAGCCGCTTCCCGCCACGACCCTGAAGCTCGCAAAAGAGGCCGACGCGATCCTGTTCGGCGCGGTGGGCGACCCGCGCTACGACGCTCTGGAGCGCGCGAAGCGCCCCGAGCAGGCGATCCTGGGCCTGCGCAAGGCGCTCGGCTTGTTCGCCAACCTGCGCCCGGCGCAGGTGCACCCGGAGCTCGCCGACGCCTCGGCGCTGAAGGCCGAGGTGGTGGCCGGCCTGGACATCCTCATCGTGCGCGAGCTCACCGGCGACATCTACTTCGGCCAGCCGCGCGGCATCAGGGAGCTCGAAGGCGTCAGGGAGGGCTTCGACACCATGCGCTACAGCGAGCCCGAGATCCGGCGCATCGCAAAAGTGGCGTTCGAGGCGGCGCGACGCAGGAATAGAGGCGGCGCGCCGCGCGTGTGCTCGGTGGACAAGGCCAACGTGCTGGAGACCTCGCAGCTCTGGAGAGAAGTGGTTTCTCACGAATCAGTCAATTACAAGGACGTGGCATTGAGCCATATGTACGTCGACAACTGCGCGATGCAGCTGGTGCGCAACCCCAGGCAGTTCGACGTCATCGTCACCGGCAACATGTTCGGCGACATCCTGTCCGACGAAGCCTCGATGCTCACCGGCTCGATCGGCATGCTGCCCTCGGCGGCGCTCGACGAGCGCGGCAAGGGGCTGTACGAGCCGATCCATGGCACGGCGCCCGACATCGCCGGCAAAGGGCTCGCCAACCCTCTGGCGACCATTCTCTCGGCTGCGCTCATGCTGCGCTATTCGCTCGGGCAGCCGTCGGCGGCCGGCAGGATCGAAAGGGCGGTTTCCAAAGTTCTGCAATCCGGACTAAGGACCGCGGACATCTTCACTGCGGGCACGCGCAAGGTCGGCACGGCGGAAATGGGCGACGCCGTCGTCGCTGCGCTTTAAACTAGCGCCATGCTGAGAGTCGGGATCGTCGGCTGGCGCGGAATGGTGGGCTCGGTGCTCGTGCAGCGCATGCGCGAGGAGCACGACTTCGACCATGTGGAGCCGGTGTTCTTCTCGACCTCGCGCGCGGGCGGCGAGGGCCCCGACATCGGCAAGCCGGTCGAGGCGGTGAAGAACGCGAACGATGTCGCCGAGCTGGGCAAGCTGCCGGTGATCATCGCCTGCCAGGGCGGCGACTATACCCACGAGATCTACCCGCAGCTTCGCAGGCAGGGCTGGAAAGGCTACTGGATCGACGCCGCCAGCGCGCTGCGCATGAACGATGCTTCGGTGATCATCCTCGATCCAGTCAACATGCCTCTCATCAAGCAGGCGCTCGCCGAGGGCAAAAAGGATTTCATCGGCGGCAACTGCACGGTGAGCCTGATGCTGATGGGCCTGGCGGGCCTGTTCCAGCGCGATGAGATCGAGTGGATGACCAGCATGACCTACCAGGCCGCATCGGGCGCCGGCGCCGCCCACATGCGCGAGCTCGTGGCGCAGATGGCGAGCATCGGCCAGCACGCGCAGCGCCTGCTCGCAGACCCGGCCTCGGCGATCCTCGACATCGACCGCGCGGTGACCGACGCGCTGCGCGCCGCCGACCTGCCGAAAGACAATTTCGGCTATCCGCTCGCCGCCAGCCTGCTGCCCTGGATCGATCGGGATCAGGGCAACGGGCAAAGCCGCGAAGAGTGGAAGGGGCAGGCGGAGAGCCACAAGATCCTCGGCCGCAACGGCAGCGCGATCCCCATCGACGGAGTGTGCGTGCGCGTGGGGGCGATGCGCTGCCACAGCCAGGCGCTTACCATCAAGCTCAGGCGGCCGCTGCCGCTGGACGAAATCGAGGGCATGCTCGCCGAGGCGAACGACTGGGTGAAGGTGGTGCCCTCCCGCCGGGACGAAACGCTCGCCGAGCTGACCCCGGCCGCCGTCACGGGCAAGCTGTCGGTACCGGTCGGACGGTTGCGTAAGTTGCCGATGGGTAAGGACTTTTTGGCTGCCTTCACGGTCGGCGACCAGCTCCTCTGGGGGGCCGCCGAGCCCTTGCGGCGAATGCTCCGAATCCTTCTGGATTCAGGGGTCAAGACCTGAAACGTTGAGCTGATTTGTAAATTTGCAGGCCTAAGCTCATGATGTTAAGGTAGTTGGTCGAGCTAGAAGAACTACGGGCGGGGGAATGAGCAGAATCAGCTTAGCGATCATCGCGGCGGCGCTCTGGCTTGCTGCGCCTATCGCGGCGCAAGCGGCCGGGCTGGGCCGGCTTACCGTCTTGTCGCCGCTCGGCCAGCCGCTGAATGCGGAAATCGAGATCGTTTCGCTGCGGCCCGGCGAAGAAGACGGGCTGAGCGCGCGGCTCGCATCACCCGAGGCGTTCCGCCAGGCCGGCATCGAGCCGAACGCGGCGCTTAGCGGCATGCGCTTCACGCTAGAGCGGCGCAACGGCCGCTCGTTCATACGCGTGACGACGCCGCAGCCGGTCAACGAGCCCTTTCTCGACCTGCTGGTCGAGCTGCAATGGAACGCGGGCCGCCTGGTGCGCGAATACACCGTGCTGCTCGATCCGCCCGAATACAAAGGCCCGCAGGCGATCGCCGCAGCGCCGCCCCAGACTCCCGCCGCGCCGCTCGCCGCGCCGGTCGCCGCGCCGCTCGCCGCGCCGGTCGCCGAGCCGCTGGCGCCGGTGGAGCAGAGCAAGCCTGCGCCCGAACCCGAGCCAAAGCCGGCCGCATCCGAGCCCGAGCCCGCGGCCGCAGCCGCGGCTGATGCGACGTACGAAGTGAAGCGGGGCGACACGCTCGGCGCGATCGCGCGCCAGCACTTGCCGCCCGGCATAACGCTCAACCAGATGCTGATCGCGATGTATCGCGCCAACCCGGACGCCTTCATCCGTGAAAACGTCAACCTGGTGCGCGCCGGGCGCATCCTCAGCATCCCGAGCGGCGACAGCCTCGGCACAGTGGACTTCGAGGAAGCCAACCGGCTGGTGCGCGCGCATCACGCGGAATTCAACGAATACCGCGCCCGGCTGGCCGCGGCGCCGGTTGAGGCCGACGCGGCATCCGGTGCGCGCGCTGTTGCCGGCCAGATAGAAGCCAAGCCGGAGGCGCCCGCGCCGGAGGCCTCGCAAGACCAGCTGCGCCTGTCCAAGGCCGATCCGGGGAAGCCCGGGGCTGCGGGCGGGCGCGCCGCGCAGGACGACGACAGCGCCGCACGCGAGCGCGCGCTCGCAGAAGCACAATCGCGCGTCACCGATCTGGAGAAGAACGTCGCCGATCTGCAAAAGCTTCTCGAGCTGAAGAACCAGCAACTCGCCGAGCTCGAAAGGAAGGCCGGCGCCAAGCCGGCTGAAGCACCCAAGCCTGAGCCGGTGACACCGGAGGCCGCCGCGCCCGCTCCGATTCCGCAGGCCGCGCCTCCGCAGGTCAAGAAAGTCCAGCCGGCGAAGCCCAAGGCCGCGCCGCCGCCGGCTCCGCCCGCGCCCAGCCTTATCGACGGGCTGCGGGATGATCCTATGGTGCTGGGGGGCCTCGGCGCCATAGTGCTCCTGCTCCTGGGCTACGCCATCGTCTCCCGGCGCAGGAAGAAGGCGGGCCAGGCCGGTTTCCAGGAAAGCGCATTCAAGGCCGGGGGCGATGCGCCCGATGCGCAGCCGGAGTCGCAGGCATCGGTAAGCCGGCCGGTCGCCGGCATGGGAGGCGAGGAAGTCGATCCGCTCGCCGAGGCCGACGTCTACATGGCGTACGGGCGCGATGCGCAAGCCGAGGAGATACTCAAGGAGGCGCTGCACAAGGATGCGAGGCGCATCCCGGTGCATGCCAAGCTGCTCGAAATCTACGCCAACCGCAAGGACGGCAGGTCCTTCGAAGAGACCGCGCTCAAGCTGAAGAACCTGACCGGCGGCGCCGGTCCGGAATGGGACAACGCCGCCGCGCTCGGCCGCTCGATCGATCCCGGCAACGGCCTGTACGGCGGCGGCGCAACCCGCTCGGTTCCCGCGGCCGCGGCCGCGGCTGCCGCGCCGGCGCTCGATTTCGACCTCGGCGGCGGCACTGCGAACATCCGCGTGCCCGATATCTCGCTCGACGACAAGAAGGAAGAGCCCTCGGCGTCCTCGGTGGATTTCGATCTCGGCGCGGACAGTCCGCCGGAGGGCGACCGGCAAACGAGCGACTTCACGCCCGAAGGCACGCTCATCATGGATAAGTCCGACCCGGAGAAGACGGTGGGCGGGCTCGACTTCGATCTCGACATGGGCGGAGAAGACAAGGCGCAGGCGCCGGTCACCGCCGCGCCGGCCGCCGAACCGAGCGGGGGTCTGGACTTCGACCTCAACCTCGACATGGACGGCGGCGACAAGAGCGCGCAGCCCGGGACGCCCGCGGCCGCCGTCCCTTCCATGGACCTTTCCGACATCAGCCTGGATCTCGGCTCGGGCGAGCCGTCGGCCGCCGGCGCGAGCAGCGACCCGAAATGGCAGGAGGTCGCCACCAAGCTCGATCTTGCCAAGGCCTACGAGGAAATGGGCGACAAGGACGGCGCGCGCGAGCTGCTGGGCGAGGTGATGAAGGACGGCGATGCGGCGCAAAAAGGCCAGGCGGAGCAGCTCCTCGCGAAGCTGGCTTAACTGGGCAGGATCGCTTTAGGCCTCGAATACGACGGCAGCCGTTTCCTGGGCTGGCAGACCCAGCCGGGCGGCGGCGGCGTACAGGACGCGCTCGAGGCGGCGCTCGCGGCGATCGCCGGCGCTCCAGTCGGGGCAACGGCCGCCGGCAGGACCGACCGCGGCGTCCATGCCCGCGCCCAGGTCGTACACTTCGATACCGGCGCGCAGCGCCCCGAGTCGGCCTGGGTACGCGGTGTCAACGCGCTGCTTCCCGGCTCGGTGGCAGTATTGTGGTCGAAGGAAGTGCCGGACGATTTCCATGCCCGCTACAGCGCCGTCTCCCGCACCTACCGCTATCTGCTGCTCAACCGGCCGGTGCGCCCCGCCCTGGAGGCCACGCGCGCCGGCGGGTTCCACCTTCCGTTGAACCTTGAAAGCATGAAAGAGGCGGCCGCCCTGCTGCTCGGCGAGCACGACTTCTCCGCTTTTCGCTCCTCGGAATGCCAGGCCAGGACGCCCGTGCGCACCCTGCACGCGCTGCACATCGAACGGCAAGGCGAGCGCATCGATTTCGTCCTGCGGGCGAACGCTTTCCTGCATCACATGGTGCGCAACATCGTCGGCACGCTGGTGTACGTGGGAAAGGGCAGGCAGCCGCCGCAGTGGGTGCGCGAAGTGCTGCTTTCGAGGCAAAGAAGCCAGGCTGCGCCCACCTTCGCGGCCGAGGGGCTGTACCTGGAAAGGATCGAGTACCCGTCGAAATGGGGCCTGCCCCAATGAGAACCCGGGTGAAGGTCTGCGGCATCACCCGAGCGCAGGACGCGCGCGCGGCCGCGGACGCCGGCGCCGACGCGGTCGGGCTGGTGTTCTATCCGCAAAGCCCGCGCTACCTCTCGGCGGAGCGCGCCGTCGAGATCCGCGACGCCCTGCCGCCGTTCGTGCAGTCGGTGGCGCTGTTCGTCAATCCGGACGCGGCCCAGGTCGCGCAGGTCATCGGCCGCGTGCGGCCCGCCATGCTGCAGTTCCACGGCGAAGAAGCCCCCGCCTTCTGCGGGCAGTTCGGCATGCCTTTCGTCAAGGCGGCGCGCGTGAAGCCGGGGGTCGATACGCTAGAATACCTGCGCCCTTTTTCGCGCGCCGCAGCGTGGCTTTTCGACAGCTACGTCGCGGAGTACGGCGGAGTCGGGGAGGCCTTCGACTTGTCCTTGCTGCCGGTGGTGAAGGATCGGCCCGTGATCCTCTCGGGCGGGCTTTCTCGCGAGAACGTCGGCGCAGCCATCCGCCGGGTGCGGCCCTGGGGCGTGGACGTGTCGAGCGGGGTCGAAGCCGCAAAAGGCATCAAGGATGCCGCCAGGATGGCCGCCTTCATAGCAGAGGTCAGGAATGCGGATGTATGACTTGCCCGACGCGCGCGGGCATTTCGGCCCTTACGGCGGCGTGTTCGTCGCCGAGACGCTCAGCGCCGCGCTCGACGAGCTGCGCGCCGCCTACGAGCGCGCGCGCAAAGATCCGGCTTTCGAGGCCGAGTTCCGCTACGAGCTGAAGCACTACGTCGGGCGTCCGACCCCGATCTACCACGCGAAGCGCCTGTCGGAGCGCTGCGGCGGCGCGCAGATCTACATCAAGCGCGAGGACCTCAACCACACCGGCGCGCACAAGGTGAACAACACCATCGGCCAGGCGCTGCTCGCGCGCAGCATGAAAAAGCCGCGCGTGATCGCGGAGACCGGCGCCGGCATGCACGGCGTGGCCGCGGCCACCGTCGCGGCGCGCTATGGCATGCAGTGCGTGGTGTACATGGGCTCGCAGGACGTGAAGCGCCAGTCGGCGAACGTCTACCGCATGAAGCTGCTCGGCGCGACGGTGGTGCCGGTCGAATCCGGCTCGAAGACGCTGAAGGACGCGCTCAACGAGGCGATGCGCGACTGGGTCACCAATGTCGACAATACCTTCTACATCATCGGCACGGTCGCCGGCCCGCATCCCTATCCGATGATGGTGCGCGATTTCCAGTCGGTGATCGGCGAGGAGTGCCTCGCGCAGATGCCCGAGATCGCCGGCCGGCAGCCCGACGCGGTGATCGCCTGCGTCGGCGGCGGCTCCAACGCCATGGGGATTTTCTACCCCTATATTCCGGACACCAAGGTGAAACTGATCGGCGTCGAGGCGGCCGGCGAAGGGCTTGCCAGCGGCAAGCACGCGGCATCGCTGTGCGCCGGTAGACCGGGCGTGCTCCACGGCAACCGGACGTATCTCTTGCAGGATGCCAACGGCCAGATCACCGAGACGCATTCGATCTCCGCCGGCCTGGACTATCCGGGCGTAGGCCCGGAGCATGCGTGGCTCAAGGACAGCAGGCGCGCCGAATACGTGGCGGTGGCCGACGATGACGCGCTCAAGGCTTTCCACGAGCTGTGCCGCACCGAGGGCATCATTCCCGCGCTGGAATCGGCGCACGCGGTCGCGCACGCGATGAAGCTGGCGCCCGGGATGGCGAAGGACGCGATCCTGCTGGTCAATCTCTCCGGCCGCGGCGACAAGGACATGCACACCGTCGCCGAGCGCTCCGGGATGCAGCTCTGACGATGTCGCGCATCCAGGGGCGCTTCCAATCGCTCGCCCGCGACCGGCGCAAGGCGCTCATCCCCTACATTACCGCCGGCGATCCGCATCCATCGCTCACCGTGGCGCTGATGCGCGGCCTGGTCGAGGCGGGCGCCGATATCGTCGAGCTGGGGGTGCCGTTTTCCGACCCGATGGCCGACGGCCCGGTGATCCAGCGCGCCGGCGAGCGCGCCCTCAAGCACGGGGTCGGGCTGTCCCAGGTTCTGCAGCTGGTGCAGGAATTCAGAAAGGAAGACGCTTCGACTCCGATCGTGCTGATGGGCTATGCCAACCCGGTGGAAGCCATGGGCGTCGAGCGGTTCACCGCCGGGGCGCGCTCGGCCGGCGTCGACGGCGTGATCGTGGTCGACTATCCGCCGGAAGAATGCGAGCCGTTCGCCTCGGCCGCCAAGCAGGCGGGCATCGATCCGATTTTCCTGCTGGCGCCCACGTCGACCGACCGCAGGATCGAGCAGGTGGCGCGGGTCGGCAGCGGCTATCTTTACTACGTCTCGTTGCGCGGCATCACCGGCGCCACCCATATCGATTTGACCGACGTCGCCGCGCGCATCCCCAGGATCCGGGCAGCCACGAAGCTGCCGATCGGCGTCGGCTTCGGCATTCGCGACGCGCAGTCGGCGCGCGAGGTGGCGAGGACGGCCGACGCGGTGGTGATCGGCAGCCGCATCATCCAGGAGATCGAGGCGGGCAGCCCGGACCAGGCGGTGGCCCGCGTAAAGGCCTTCCTCAAGCCCATCCGCCAGGCGCTGGATTCATGAGCTGGCTGCAGAAGCTGCTGCCGCCCAAGATCCAGCGCAGCGGCACCGCCGCGCGCAAGACCGTGCCGGAAGGGCTGTGGACGAAATGCGCGGCGTGCGACGCGGTGCTCTACAGCACCGACCTGGAGAAGAATCTCAACGTATGCCCCAAGTGCGGCCACCACGAGCGCCTGGGCGCCCGGCCGCGCCTCGACGCGCTGCTCGATCCCGACGGCCGCTTCGAGATCGGCGCCGAGGTGCTGCCGGTCGACACGCTGAAGTTCAAGGACTCGCGCCGCTACCCCGAGCGGCTGGCGGAGGCGCAGGAGCAGACGGCGGAGAGCGACGCCCTGGTGGTGATGCAGGGCTCCATCAAGGCGCTCGGCGTGGTGTGCGCGGCGTTCGAGTTCGACTTCATGGGCGGCTCGATGGGCTCGGTGGTCGGCGAGCGCTTCGTGCGCGGCGTGCGCGTCGCGATCGAGCAGAAGCTG
>CAZJJC010000292.1:0-20210 GCA_964546195.1 uncultured Enterobacteriaceae bacterium
CCGACGATGGTCAGTACTACGGCGAGCTCGGTCAGCGTGAACCCGCGAAGGCGCGAGGGCGTCACGGCGCTACCGCGACCACGCGATCGTTGATCGTTCGACTCGCCGCGCCGCGGCGGAAAGTCTCGTCGAAGGGCAGCACGTTCTCCCCTTCGAGATAGTTGGCCAGCGTCGAATTGGGCCGCGTCTGGCCTATCGACGATAGCGCCCTTCCGGCGAGAAGCAGGATGGCGTGCCGGGTCGCCGCGGGGTAGCGCGCATCCTGGATGGTGAGGCAGGCGGGATTCGCCCCGCCGCAGGCGCCCGCAGAGGCCGGAGCGAAGCCTTGCGAGACCGCATACAGGCTCAGCTTGTGCCATTCGTTGCTCAGGTACCAGGCGTTGGCCGTGGCAAGGTCGTCGATGACCGGGTGCTCCGCCGCGTTGAGCGTCAGTTGGACGGTGAAGCTGCCTAGCAGCCCGACCAGGGAAGTGGTCAGCGTGATGCGAACGCGCGCCGATCCGTCCGGGCGCAGGGAGTTGCTTAGCGTGCCCGAGGCGTTCCCCAGCCCCGGGGTGATCACCAGATTGGACTCAATCCCCGGTGCCTGGCGAAATCCGGTCCCGATGTTGGCGGCGTCGATATCGACGGCGATGATCGGGGCGACGGCGTAAACGATGTTGCAGCGCAGGACGGTGGCGGTGGAGGCCGTGCAGTCGACGCTGGAAACAACGCTGAACGGTTGCCCGCCGAGGAGGGTCACGGAGGCCGTCGCCGGATTGATCCAGGTGATGCTGCCCGGGACGTGGCGTGCCAGGGGCGCGAGCCCGGCATACGTGCCCGCCGCCCCCCGGTATACGGAGCGGTCCGGCCTGAGCGGGTCGGGATCGGGATCGGCGCTCGCCTCCGGGTCGGAGAACGCTGCGGCGAAGGGGAATAGCGACGTGCCGGCGGGAAGCGCGACGCCGGGTGAGCGTTCCCATCCGCTCGCCGCGGTGTACACCTGCCTGAGCTGAGGCGCGATATCGCGCTCGATGCGGTGCGCTATGGCCGCCTCTATCGCAGGCAACAGATCGGCGGTCGTGACGCGCACCAGCTGATCGTTGAATGAGCTGCTCGGCCCGCGGGTCACGAACGTCGCTCCCGCGGCGTTCTCGCATTCAAGGTAATTGCGCCTGTCCGGCGTTCCGGAGGTCGGCCGCACTTGTGACCAGGCCGCGCAAGCGCCCGCCGCGCCAACGGTGAACGCGGGGCCGGGCGCGATGATCAGCGCGACCGAATCGTTCGCGGCCGCGTCCACGGTCAGCCCGCCCGCCGAGTTCGAATTGATGAATGTCGTCAGCGCAGGGGTGGTGCTGTTGCTCAATGCCCAACCCGGGGAGACGACGTACCACAGCGGCTCGCCGGAGGCATCCACCAGCTTGTCCAGCCCGAGCGTGCGCCAGGGAAGGCGACCTACCGCCGGAAGGGTGCAGTTTCCCGCCGCGATGCCTTCGTTCACCGTTCCGAAGTTGCCGGGGGCCTCGGGGCAGGGCACCCGGCCCGGGTTGGCCTCGGTCTGCTGGGCCGCGATATGCGCGACGTGTCCGATGAGCGCCTGCTTCGCCTGGTTCAGCCGCTGTCCGTTGCGCTCGCGGTCGATCGCGGCGAAGCCGCTGGCCGTATTGACGCGGCTGACCAGCAGGTAGGAGATCCCCAGCACGATGATGGCCAGCATCACCAGCAGCGCGGCGCCCTGCTGCCGGGCTCCCATCTAGCGCTCGCCCATGGCGCCGGTGAAGCGCCGCGAGAACGGGCGCGCAAGGTACACGAGCAGCGAGCGCTCGCCGGTCTTGACCATCACGGTCGCCTGCATGCCGGGCTGCAGCTGCATGCCGCCCAGCTTTTTCACCTCCGTGCCGGGGACGCGGACGCGCATCGCATAGTAAGTCTGCGCGAGGCGCTCGTCGGTGAGGGCGTCGGCCGACACCACCGCGACCTGGCCGCTGATCACGGGACGCTCGGCCCTGTTCATGTACGCATCGAAGTGAATGTCCGCAGGCTGCCCGGCATGCACCCGGTCGATGTACTGCGTCGGCACGCGCGCCTCGACGATCAGCTCCTCGCCCTGGGGCACGATATCCAGAATGCGCTCGCCCGGCTTGATGACGCCGCCGAGGGTGTGGAATGCCAGGTCGACGACCGTCCCGGACACCGGGGCGCGCAGCACGAGCCGCGCATACGTGTCGCGCTGCGCCGAGACCCGCTCGCCAAGGCTCGCCAGCTCCCTCTGCACCTCGGCAAGCTGGGTCTCCAGGTCTCGCCGGTACTCGACCTGCCGCTGCGCGCCGCGCATGCGCAGGTCGGCGAGCCGGGCGTTGGCGCCCGCCATGTTGGCCAGGGCCTCGCTCTCCCGGCTCTGCACTTCGGCCAGCTGCCGCTCCAGCTCGAGCAGCTGGTTGCGCGATACGAAGCCCTGGGCGTTCAGGCTGCGAAACGACGCCAGCTGCTCCCGAAACAGGCCGGCCTGCTTCTCGCGCCCGGCCTGCAGCTGCTCCAGGCTGCGCAGGTGCTGCTCGAGCCCGTGCACCGACTCGGCGATGATGCGCAGCTCGCCTTCCAGCGCCGCCCGCCGTGAGCGGAACAGCTCGTGCTGCGCGCGCATGGCGCTCGCAGCTTCCGGCTCTGCGGCGGCGCTCGACAGATCCGCGGGAAACGCAATCGCTTTCAGCCCGTCGCGTTCGGCCCGCAGGCGTGCCTCGCTGGCCGCGGCGTTGCGCCATTGGCTCAGGACGGAGTTCAACGCCGCTCTCGCCTGCGCTTCGTCGAGCACGAGCAGCTCCTGCCCCTCGCGCACCTGCTCGCCTTCGCGCACCAGGATCCTGTCGATGATGCCGCCGGTCAGGTGGTCGATGCGCTTGCGCTGCGACTCCACCGAAACCACGCCCGGCGCGGAGACGCCTTCGTCCAGCGGCGCGAATGCCGCCCAGCCGAGAAAGCCGCCGAATCCCACGATGAGCACCCAGATTCCGGCGCGCACCGCGCCGTGGTAATCGGCGTTCGGATCCGCAGGCTTCACGCCGCCTCCTGGACGGTGGGCAGCTTTTTCAGAATGGCCTCGCGCGCCCCGTAGGCGCGCAGCACGCCGCCTGCGAGGACGGCGACCGTGTCCACGACGTTCAGGATGTTCAGCCGGTGGGTCATGACGAACACCGTGCGCTGCTCCTGCTTGGCGGTGCGCAGGGCGGCGATCAGCGCAGCATCGCCCGCCTCGTCCAGGTTCGAGTTGGGCTCATCCAGCACGATGAGCGACGGGTCGCCAAACAGGGCGCGCGCGAGGGCCACGCGCTGACGCTGGCCGGCCGACAGCACCGCGCCGCCCTCGCCGATCTGCGTGTCGTAGCCTTCCGCGAGGCGCAGCACCATGTCGTGCACGCCGGCTTTGCGCGCCGCCTCGACGATGCGCCCGGAATCGAGCTCGCCGAAGCGCGCGATGTTTTCGGCCACCGTGCCCTCGAAAAGCTCCACGTCCTGGGGCAGATAGCCGATCCAGGGGCCGAGATCCTCCTTGTTCCATTTGTGCAGCTCCGCGCCGTCGAGGCGGGCGGCGCCGCTGAGCGGCCGCCACACGCCGACGAGGGTGCGCGCGAGCGAGGACTTGCCCGATGCGCTCGGCCCGACCACCGCCGTCACGCTGCCGGCCGGGATACGCAGGTTTATGCCTCTCAGGACGGGATGCCGGCTGCCGGGGGCGGCCACGACCAGGTTCTCCACCACGAGGCTGCCCTGGGGCCGGGGCAGCGCAGTGGTGGCGGCGCGCGGCGGATGGGCCGCCAGCAAGCCCTTCAGCCGCCCGTAGGCGCCACGCGCAGAGGCCAGGCCGCGCCACGTGGCGATGGCCAGATCGACCGGCGACAAGGCTCTGCCCAGAAGGATGGAGGCAGCGATCATGCCGCCGGGCGTAAGCCGGTTGTCGAGGACCAGCAGCGCGCCGGCGCCCAGGATCGCCGATTGCAGGGTCAACCGGAAGAAGCGCGTCGCCGCGCCCACCGAGGCGGCGCGCTCGCTCGCCCGGGCCTGCAGGTCGAGGAAGCGGCTCTGGCGGGCGAACCAGCGGCGCCGCAGGCTCGGCAGCATGCCCAAAGCCTCGATGACCTCCGCATTTCGCAGATTGCCGGCCGCGTAGTCGCCGGCCGATCGCGCCGCCGTGCCGGCGTCATCGAGCAGCCGTCCGGTGAGCCGCTCATTGAGGTAGGCGAGGGCGAACAGGATGAGCGCCGCCGACACCGCGAACGCGCCCAGCCACGGACTGAGCAGGAAAATCACCACGATATAGATCGGCGTCCACGGTGCGTCGAAGAACGCGAGCAGGCCCTTGCCGGTGAGGAACTGGCGGATGCTGGCGAGATCGCCCAGCGCCTGGCCGGGATGCGCTTCGCTCGCCTGCAGGGTGCGCTCGAACGACGCGTCGAAAAGGCGCGAACCCAGGCGCAGGTCCAGCGCCACGCCGGCGCGGATCAGGACCTTCGAGCGGATGAGCTCGAGGATCGCCTCCAGCAGGAACAGCCCGAGCACGATCAGCGTGAGCATGTACAGGGTGACTTCGTTGCGGCTGGAAAGCACCCGGTCGTAGATCTGCAGCATGTACAGCGCCGGCACCAGCAGCAGCAGATTGATGGCGAAGCTGAATCCGCCGACGGCGCAAAACACGCCGCGGAAGCCCCCGATGATCTGCCCCAGCTCGCCGCCTCGTGGCTGGCTCTTATTCATGTGCGCGTAACTCTATATCAAGTCGCAAAAAGGGCCGACGGGTCTCCCTCGCCGGCCCTTGGGGCCTTGCCGAAGCGCCCTGGGGGCTTCGACGTTCAGGCGAAAATTTCTTCGTAGAAGTCGTCCTCGTCGTGACCGGTAACCCCCATTAGCTTGACCGACCAGGTGCCGTCGGCCAGCACAAGCTCGGTGTCGGCGCCGGAGTCCTCCACGTTGAACGCGCTCTTGAACTCCTCGAGCGTCATGCCCTCGAGTCCGTCGAGCTGCAGCTGATCGGTGCCCCAGGCGTAGTCGACGATCGTGTCGTGGCCGTCCGCGCTGGCGAGCGCCGCCTCGCCGCCGCCCATGGAGAAGGAGTCCGAGAACCACCGCTCCTGCGTCTTCTTGCCGGTCGCCACGTCGACGCTTTGACGATCCCCGAACAGCTCGGCCAGCTCTTCGGCGCTCAAGCCTTCTATGGTCGGCGTGCCGGTTTCCGAGTTCTGATTGATGGACACCGTGACCTTGCCGTCGCCGTCCGCATCCCGGCCGATGCCGAAGTCCTCGACCAGATGCTGCAGCCACGCGGTGTAGTTCGAGGCGAAGAAGCCCTGGCTCCAGCCGGAGCTCGGCAGCCCCTGCGCGTCGAGCCAGCCGGTAAACGAGTCGGACTGCCCTGCCCCGCCGCTGCCGCTGAAGGAATACTTGAACGTATCGGCGCCGCTGCCCCCCGCCAGCAGGTCGTCCCCGCCGCCGCCGGTCAGTATGTCGTCGCCGCCCAGCGCCACCAGCTGGTTGTTTTCTTCGTTGCCCGTCAAGACGTCGTCGTGCTCCGACCCGAGCACATTTTCGATGCTGATGAGCGTGTCGGTGCCCCAATCCTCACCTATATACTGCGGCCCGCTCACGCTGAGATCGACGCTTACGCCGCTCGTGGCAGCAGGCGAAAAATAAAGCACCGAGTCGCTGCCCGCGCCGCCGTCGATCGTATCGTCGCCCGGTCCGCCGACCAGAAAATCGTTGCCGTCAGTACCCTCGATTATCGCCATGTCCCTTCCCCCCGCTTGGCTCTGTGTGAGCCGATAGAGGGAGTTTAGGTGCTAGCGCGCTTCGCTCCGCGCTGCTCACAAATCTTTGCGGCGGCGATCGAAAGACGACGATGTGCCGACAGTGATGGCGATTTGCCGACAGGGCCGCGTGTGAGAAGCATCACGTTCAGGGGCCGGAGCGGCGGATCCTGAGCTCGCCGCTCGGGCCGAGGACGTCGGTCACCTCGCCGCTGCTGCGGTCGAGCACCTCGCCGGGCTTGAGCCGCACGCGGGCGCGGCTGTCGCCGACGCCGACCGAGACCCGCCCATCGGCCTGGGGAGCGGTGTCGTCGGCGCTCGCGCCGTTCACCCAAACGGTCGAGCGCCCGTCGGAGCGCCGCACGTAGCCGTCCAGGCGCGTGGTGGGCGAGATGACGAGCGGTACGGCCGCGGGCTTGTCGGGCACGCGCGCCTTGCGGCGTGCGTCGAGCGCGGCGCGCTGCTCCGGCGTGAAGAACAGCCGGCCCAGGTCCTGAGCCTCGACCGGAAGGAAGATCAGGAGGGCAAAGACCAGAACCGATGCGCGCTTCATCGCTTGGCCGCCCGGTCGATGATGGTGATGAGGTCGATCTCGCAGTCGGCGCGCAGCCGCGGCGCGATGAGGGTGGTGCCCGCCGCCTGCCCGGTGCGCGCGAGCGAGCATCGCTTCACCGAGTAGTAGGCGTTGCCCGAGGCGCGCAGGTCGGCGAGGAAGCGCAGCAGGTCCTCCTCGTGCAGCAGCGCAAGGTCGACTTTCATGGTGCTCGCGTAGAACTCGACGTGGGCCGGCTTGCCCGGCGCGGTGGCGAGCAGGGTCTGGCGCTCGACGCGGTAGCGCAGGTCGAGCAGCTCGCGCTGGCTGCGGATGCGCGCGATGGCATCGGCCCACTCCAGCCGGCGCTCTTCGCCCAGCACGTTGAGCCGCTGCAGGCGCTGATAGACGTCCAGCTTCGCCTTGACCTCGCGCTCCTCCTCGGCGATGCGTGCCAGGCGCTCGGCGTTCTGCCTGCGCTCCTGCTGCGCGGCGGCGAACGAGCGCCCGGCGCCGAGCAGCGACCCCTCCGCGAGCCAGATCAGGCCGGCGCCCGCGGCGAGCATGGCCGCTGCGCCGAGCAGCGGCACGAGCAGCCCCTTGAGCTCCTCGCGTGTAAGGGTCACGGCAGCCTGCGCATCAGGACCACGGTAAAGCCCGGCGCCTCGCCGCTTTCGCGCGTGCCGCCGATGTCGCCGGTCAGCGTGCCCTCGGGGGTGATGTCGAAGGGCAGCTGGGTGCGCGCGAGCTCGTAGCCCGACATGCCGAGCGCACCGGCGAACTGCTGCACCTGAGCGGTGATCGCGCGGTAATCGTTGCGCCGCGTGGCATTCACGCGCCCGGTGATCTCCAGCCGCACCGCGGCGTCGGCGACGCCTTTGGCCGCGGGCCTGGGCGCGGCCGCCGGCTTGTCGCGCAGCTCTCTCGCCGGCCCCACGCTCCAGTGGATGGCCTCGATCTCGAACTGCGGAAAATCCTGCAGCACGCGCGAAACGTGGTTGAGCGCGCTCTCCGGGGCCGCGGTGCGCTCGGCGATGCGCTGGAACTCGGTCACCGCGGCCTTCAGATTCTCGGTGGTGGTCTGGGTGACGGGGAAAGCGGCGGTGATGCGCCGATACTGCTCGGCGGCGAGCCGCGCCTCGTGCGCCTGGACGGCGGCTTGCTGCCGCAGGCCGGCGGCATCGATGGCCATCGTCCCGGCATACACCGCGCAGGCGGCAAGGCCGAGCGCGCCGGCGGCCAGCATGCCGCGCTGCAGCTGCCAGATCTGGTAGCGCCGCCGGTCGTCGCGGCTCGCGAACTGCTCGCGCGGCGGCTTTTTCGCCGCCATGTGCAGGTACAGCGCTTCGGCCGCCGCGGCATCCGGCGCGCGGCGCAGCCCGGCCTTGCGGGCGGCTTCCTGCGCGTCCATCGTGTGGAACACCAGCCGCGCGTCCGAGCTCAAAACCTGCTCGAACACCGCTTTCTGGCCGCGCGGCGCCACGACCAGCACCTGCACCGGCGCGCCTTCGCGCGGCAGCGCGCGCAGCGTCACCAGGTACTGGGCAAGGCGCAGCGTCTCCGAGCGCACGAACATGGCGAGCGCCTGCGGCACCATCTCCACGGTGCGCTCCAGGCGCGCGAAGCGCAGCCTGCCGTTCACGACGAAGCACTGCCGCAGCCCCGCCCGGTGGGCGCTCACCACGAAGCAGCGCCCGCCCTTGGCGCCCCGCCGCGGGGCGCGCCCCGGCGCGAGCAGCGGCACCGAGAAGACCCCGGCGAGGCGCGCGCCGGATTCCTCCAGCGCGTCCAGCCAGGGGGCGAGCTGCTGGGTGTTGGTGAAGGAGGCGAGCAGCAGGCGCTCGTTGCGCCGCTCGGGGGTGACGACCTGGCCGAGCGAGAGCGCCGTGGCGAGCCGCGTGTCGCGGTAGCGCTGCGCGAGGCGCCGCTGCACCACCGCGTCGCGGTCGCTGCCGCGCAGCGAGGGGATCTGGTCCTCGTGGAAATCCTCGCCCGCCAGGTCGGCCACCACGCAGAACAGCCCGCCGCGCCGGCTGCGCAGGTACTCGCGGAACTCGGTGACGCCGGGCTCGTCGCCGGGGAACTTCGCTTCCAGCTCGAGCGACGAGCCCGAGGCGGCGTAGAGCGAGTGGCCCTCCGCGGTGAAATAGAGCAGGCGGCGCGTCGTCATCGCGCTAGAACTTCATCTTCGAGATCGCGTCGTACACCGGCCCGAGCACCGACAGCATCACCCAGCCCAGCAGCGCGCCGAGCAGCAGGGTCAGCATCGGCTCGATCATCGCCTGCACCTTGCCGATCGACTCGCGCACCTCGCGGTTATAGAAGTAGCTGACGTTGAGCAGCGCCGTGTCGAGCGCGCCGGTGTTCTCGCCGATGCGCAGCATGCGGATCACGAGCGGCGGAAACAGGCCCAGATCGGTGAATGCCGCGGTCATGTTCTTGCCTTCGGCGATCTGCTGCCCGGCGATGCGCAGCGCGTTCTCGAGCGGCTTGTTGCCCACGATCTCCTCGCAGCTGCGGATCGCGTCGAGGATCGTGATGCCCGAGGCATACATCATGGCGAAGCTCGAGGCGAAGCGCGACAGGATGATCTTGCGCAGGACCGGCCCCAGCAGCGGCAGCTTGAGCTTGTAGTGGTCGAGCGCGTACTCCACCCCGGGGTTGCGCTGCATCGCCATCTTCAGGCCGATCCAGGCGACAAAGGGCGAGGCCAGGATCGCCCACCAGAAGTTGACGAAGAAATTGGACACGCCGATGAGGATGCGCGTCTGCAGCGGGATCTCCTGGCCCATGTTGCGGATGAAGCCGGTCATCTGCGGCACCAGGTAGATCATCAGGAAGAGGGTGACCAGCAGCACGATGCTGCCGACGAAGGCCGGATACATCAAGAGCTTCTTGGTCTGCGCCGCGAGCTCGTCCTCCCATTTTTGCGACTCGGTCAGGCTCTTCAGCACCTCGGGCAGCTTTCCGGTCTGCTCGCCCGAGCGCACCAGGCTGACGAACACCTTGCCGAACACCTCCGGATAATCCGCCAGCGCGGCGGACAGGTTCTTGCCGCCTTCTATGGACTCGACCAGCCCGGACACGACTTCGCGAAAGCGCCGGTTCTCGATGCTTTCGCGCAGGTCGACCAGGCCCTCGATCACCGGCACGCCGGCGCCCACGAGCTGCTCCAGATGAAAGCAGAAGTTGATCAGGTCCTGGCGCGCAACGCGGCCCCCGCCCATGAAGCGCGTGCGCTGCGTGGAGGGGCCGCCGACCACGAGGTCCAGGCCCATGCGCGCGAGGCGCTGCTCGAGGTCGAACACGTTCACCGCCTCGACACGGCCGACCACGTTCCTGCCGCGCTCGTCGACCGCCTTGTAGGTAAAAAGCGCCATCACACCATGCGGTCGGTAAGGTCGACCACGCGCATCACCTCATCCAGGCTGGTCGTGCCGGCCTTCACCAGCCGCACGCCGTCGTCGGCGAGCGTCTTGAACCCCTGGCTTCGGGCCGCGGCGAGAATCTCGCGCGCTGTGGCGCGCCGCGCCACCAGCTCGTCGATGGCGCCGTCGATCTTGAGCAGCTCCAGGATGCTCTGGCGGCCGCGGTAGCCCTGATAGTCGCACTGCTCGCAGCCGATCGAACGCCAGATCGCCTTCGGCTCGGTGGGCGTGAGGCCGAGCAGGCGCCGCTCCTTGGCGTCGGGATCGTAGGACTGCCGGCAGGTGCGGCACAGCTTGCGCACCAGGCGCTGCGCCAGGATGCCGATGATGTTGCCCGAAAGGATGTCGGGCACGATGCCGATGTCCAGCAGGCGCGGGAAGGCGCCCACCGCCGAGTTGGTATGCAGGGTGGTGTAGACCTGGTGGCCGGTCATGGCCGCCCGAAAGGCCATCTCGGCGGTGTCCTGGTCGCGCACCTCGCCCACCAGGATCACGTCGGGGTCCTGGCGCATCATTGCCCGGATGCCGTTGGCGAAGTCGAGCTTCGCCGCCTCGGCCACCGAGGTCTGGCGGATGAGCGTCATGGGGTACTCGACCGGATCCTCCAGGGTCATGACGTTCAGGCCGTCGGCGGTGATGGGGTTGAGGATCGAGTACAGCGTGGTGGTCTTGCCGCTGCCGGTGGGGCCGGTGACCAGGATGATGCCCTCCGGGCGCGCGATCATGCGCTTGAGCAGCTCGAGCTGCGCGTCTTCCAGGCCGAGCTTGTCGAGCGGCACGATGCCCTTCTGCCGGTCCAGTATCCGCAGCACCAGGTTCTCGCCGTGGGTGGTGGGCAGGCTGGCGACGCGGAAGTCCACCACGCGGCCCGACATGGTGGCCGAAATGCGGCCGTCCTGCGGCGCGCGCGTCTCGGCGATGTTCATCTTGGCCATCACCTTGAGCCGCACCGCCATCGCCGGCCAGTAGGTCTTGTGCAGCGAGCGGATCTGGCGCAGTACGCCGTCGATGCGGTAGCGGATGCGCAGGAAGTTCTGCTCGGGCTCGAAGTGGATGTCCGAGGCGGCGCGCTCCACCGCATCGGCGAGCAGCGCCGAGATCAGGCGCACCACCGGCTGCGAGTACTCGTCGCCTTCGGCGATGGTGGTGTAGTCCACTTCGCCGGTCTCGATCTCGCGCAGAATGCCGTCGATCGAGAACTCGTGGCCGTAGTAGTGCTCGATCGCGCGCTCGATCTCCGAGTCGCCGGCCAGGCGCAGCTCGATCTCGAAGTCGCCCTTGAGGTGCGCGCGCAGCTGGTCCACGGCGACGATGTTGTTGGTGTCGGCGAGGGCGACGATGAACTTCTTGTGCTGCCGGTCGAGCGCCACCGGGAACACGCGGTAGCGCCGCGCCAGCTCGCGCGGCAGGATCTTGAGCGCGGCCGGATCGACGATGATGTGCGCGAGGTCCACCGACTGCATGCCGAGCTTCTCGGACAGCGCGTCGCGCAGGGTGGCTTCCGAGACGAAGCCGAGCTGCACCAGCAGGCGGCCCACCGGCACGTGCGACTTGGTCTGCTCCAGCAGCGCGATGCGCAGCTGGTCTTCGGTCAGGATGCCCTGGTCGATCAGGATCTGGCCGATATGCCGCTTGGCCTGCGGGTTGGTCGGCGAGTTCATTTTTCCAGCTGTGCCGAGCGCGCGCGCGCGGCGGCGATGTCGAAGCTCGCGCCGCGGCGTTCGGCCAGCGCCACGGCTCGCCGGTAGTACTCGAGCGCGAGCTTGCCCTGGCGCACATGGTCCAGGCTGACGGCGAGGTTGTAGGCGAAGTCGGCGTTGTCCGGATTGGCGGAGAACGCCTTGAAGTACTCCTGCTGCGCCTCGCCCCAGCGCCCCTGCTGGGCGAGCTGGTTGCCGAGCGTGAAATGCAGCACGCTCGCCTCGGGGTCCGCGGCGAGCATGCTTTTCACGCGGCTTTCGGTCGCCAGCGGATCGAGGCGCGCGCCGCGCAGGGCGATCAGCCCGGCCTGGGCATGCGCGTCGCCCGGGTCGAGCTGCAGCGCCCGCAGGTAGGTGGCCTCGGCACCCTCGAGGCGGCCGGTGCGCACATCGATCGCCGCGAGGCCGAGGAGCGCGTCGCGGTTGCCGGCATCTTCGCGCAACGCGTCCTGGTAGTCGCTGCGCGCGGACTCGAGGTCGCCCTTCAGATAGGCGGCGTACGCGGCTTCGACCTTGGGATGCACGCGCGGCGGCGCGGGCCGGCTGGTCGCCACGGGCGGGGCTGGTCGCGGCCGCGGTGGCGAAATGCGGGGGGCGGCTGGCCTGGGCTGCGACACGACCGGTTTGGGCTGCGGCGCAACCTGCTTGGGCTCAAGCGTCACCGCGGCTGGCGTTACGGCAGCGACGGCCGGCAAGCCGGGAATCGCCGGCTGGGCGGCGACCGGAATGGGCCGCGGCGCCTGCACCGCGGCGACCTGGACGGGGGCTTCCTGGGCGGACCGCGGGCTGGCGTTCACCCATGCCGGCGGCGGGCGCAGCTGGTACCAGAAATAGGCCACGGTGCACAGCGCGAACACCCCGAGCGCGCCCATCGTGGCGTAGAAGGGCAAGCGGGGGTTGGGCTCCTTGAACTTGACCTCGAACACCTTTTTCGCCACGGCGCGCTCGGCCGCCTGCGGTGCGGGGCCGGGCCGCGGGGCAGGGGCCGGCGCGGGCTGCGGCTCCTTCGGCGAGATCTCTTCGCTCAGTATCTCGAGCGGCTGCCTGATGTCGGGCAGCTCGGCGCGGGTGCGCACCGCCTGGTCTTCGGCCGGCGGCGCTTCGCCTGCGCGCTGCCGGGCTTCTTCCTTGGCCTTTTCGGCCTTCTTGAGCGCCTCCAGCAGCAGGCTCATTTGCCGGAGTTGGGCTTGGTGAAAAAGTCGCTGCGCGGAAGCTGGTTGCGGAAATCTCGGAAGTCGCCCTCCAGGCTCGGATCGCGCACGACCGTGGCCCGCAGAAAGATGACCAGCTCCGTCTTGGTGGTCAATTCCGCCTTCTGCGACAGGAGCTCCCCGAGGAACGGAATGCTGCGGATTCCCGGAATCCCGGCATCGCGGTTGTCGATGCTGTCCTGCATGAGGCCGGCGAGCACCGCGATCTCGCCGCTGCGCAGGCGCAGGATCGAGTCGAATTCCCGCGTTTCGAACACCGGGATGGTGTTGGGCGTGCCGCCGAGCAGGGCGGGGTTGGGATCCTCGGCGTCGGCCACGCGCCGGCGGATGGTCGGCTTCACGTTCAGCACGATCGCGCCGTTCTCGTTGATGTAGGGCAGCACCGTCATCATGAAGCCCTCGGCCGCCACGTTCGGCGTGGTGGTGAACGACGCCTGCACCACCGTGGCGCCGCCGCCGCCGGCGATGGTGATCGGCTGGTTCGAGGGGGTGATGGTGAAGTAGATGATGTCCCGGGTGACGCGCAGGATGGCAGTCTGGTTGTTGAGCACGGAAAGCTTCGGGCTGGAGAGCACCCGCACGTCGCCGAACTGCTCCAGCAGCGTGACGGTCAGTTCGAAACTGCGTCCCGCCGAGACCAAGCCCATGAGGAAGGGATTGGGATTGAAGCTCGCCGGCGGCGCGATGAGTGGCTGGTTCAATTCCAGGGTGCCGGCGCTGCCGGACCACAGCTTTCGCCAATCGATGCCGCGCTGGTATTCGTTCCTGAGCTGCACCTCGGCCACGGTGGCCTCGATCAGCACCTGCCGCTTCGCGCCGTCGAGCACCTGGTCGAGGAACTCCTGGACTTTCTCGTGCTGCTTGGAGGTCGCCCGCACATAGAGGATGCCGCTTTCGCGGTTGCCGATCACGGAGGCGGCTTCCAGATAGGTCGGGGCCGGCTGAGGCGGCGCGACCACGGCCTGGGGAGAACCCGCGACCGCGCCGGGAGCAGCCGTCGCCGCGCCGGCGGCAGGGGTGACCGGCGCGGCCGCCGCGCCGGCGGGGAAAACCTTGTCGGTTTCCCTGAGGATGTCCTTCACGTTCTGCACCACGGATTCCCAGAGCTTGTTCTCGGCCGTGACATCGATCTGGGCCGTCGCCCCGGTGGTGGTCGCCGCGCCGCCCGCAGCCGCCCCCGGGGCACCTGACTGGGCGGTACCGAACTGGGTGGAGGCCGTGGACTGCATCTTCACGTTGCGCGTGGCGCTGAGGTAATCGATGCGGTAGGTGCGCAGGAACGGCGAATCGCGCATGACCACCAGCGTGTCGCCGTGCATTTCATAGCGCATGTCCACCTGCCGGGCGATGCGGGCGAGCAACTGCGCAAGCGTCTGGTCGATGGCGTTGAGCGTCACGCTCCCGGACACGTCCGGATGGATGTCCACATTGATGCGCGCGTCGCGCGCGAGGGCGAACAGCAGCTCCTGGAGGCGGACGTTGTTGACTACGACGCTGTAGGTTTCAGCGCGTGCGGTGGGCCGCGGCGCGGGCAGGAGCGGAGCAATCTGCACCGCTGGCGGAATGCTTCCCTCGGGGTGCGGTGGGCCGGCGTTCAGATGGGTTTCCGCGGGCTTGGGCGGTTGCAGGCCGCAGCCGGTGAGCAGCGCCGAGCCCAAGGCGAGCACAAACACGATCCCCAGCTTCATGTCGAGCCACTCCCTCCGGCCGGAAGGATAGCACAGGAAGAGTCTGAGGAATGTTATCTAAACGACTGTAACAGTGACGTTTTTGACTAAAGTTGACCGCGCAGCTCGGCAAAGCTGCGCGGCGCAACGCGGAACGCGTCCTGATATTTGGGGGGCAGGCGCTTCCCGGCCTCCAGCGCCTCATCGCGGTTGGCGAAGTCGCCGAAAATGACCCAGAGGTGGTATTCCTTGCCGACCGTCGTCGGGATCACGAACAGCTTCTCGAGCGGCACCATCTCGCGCGCCCGCACCAGGAAGCGCTCCATGCGCACCGGGTCGCTGTTGTCGGTAATGAACAGCTCAAGCGCGTAATGCCCGTCGGGGGAGGTCTGCAGGAGCTCGCGCGTGGCGGCCAGGCGCTCGGTCAGCAGGCGCTGAGGGCCGGGCGCGTAGCCCTCGATGCGGCGCGCCTGGCCGGGATCCAGGAGCTGGGGCGGCGGCGCAACCACCACCGGCGCGGCGTAGGCCGGGGCGATGGGCTGCGCTATCGGGATCTGGGACGGCGCCGTCAGGCTCCATTGGACGGCGCTGCCGATAGCGACCCCGACGGCGAGCGCGGCGGCGGCGGCGTAGAGGGCGGCGCGGCCGGGGCGTGCGGCAGGGGCGAACTCCGAGTCGCGCATCGCGGCGCGCACATGGCGGCCGGTCACGGCGTGGCCGTTCTCGGTGAAGGCCGAGAGCAGGGCCTTGTCGGCCAGGATATTGATGCGCCGGTTGAGCCCGCCCGCGGCGTGCGCGAGACGGACTATGGCGCGCGGCGCGAACACGTCGGGCCCGCGGTAGCCCGCCGCCCGCATGCGAAAAGACAGGTACTTGCCCACTTCCGGCGCAGCGAGCGGCCGCATGCGGAAGCTGTGCGTGCTCCGGTCGCGCAGCTGGCGCAGCGAGCTCTTGGCGAGCATCGCGTCGAGCTCGGGCTGGCCGAACAGCACGATCTGCAAGAGCTTATGCCGGTTGGACTCCAGGTTGGAGAGCAGCCGCACCTGCTCCAGGGTCTCGTCGGGCATGACGTGCGCCTCGTCGATGAGCACCACCACGCGCCGTCCGGCGCCGTAGAGCCTGATGAGGTGCTCCTGCAGCTCGCGCAGCGCGACCGCGGTGCGCTCGCCGCTGAACGCGAGCTTCAGGTCGTCGGCGATCGCCTGCAGGATCTCGTCGCGCGCCAGCGACGGCGTGGCGAGGTAGATGGTGTCGACGTGCGGCGGCAGGCGCTCCATCAGCACCCGGCACAGCATGGTCTTGCCGCTGCCCACCTCGCCCGATACCTTGACGATGCCCTCGTCGTGCAGGATGGCGTAGATCAGCGCCTCGAGCGTCGCGCCGCGATCGGCGCCGTCGAAGAAGAAATCGGTGTGCGGCGTGATGCGAAAGGGGGGCTCGGCGAGCCCGAAGTGCTCCAGGTACAGCGCCATGGCTTATTTTTCTCCTTGTTCTGCTTCCATTCTGCTGTAAAGGGTGGTGCGGTTCACGCCAAGGAGCTTGGCCGCCTGGCTCACGTTGCCGCGCGTCAGGCGCAGCGCGGCGGCGATGTAGCCGCGCTCCCAGGCCTTCAGGGTCTCGTCGAGGTTGAAGCTGCCGGCGCGCTCGAGCTGGCGCAGCGCCAGCTCGACGGTGGCGCCGGCGCCTCCGGGCGCCGGCTGGGGCGCCTCGAGGTCGAGCTCGGGCTCGAGCTCGGCCGCCGACAAGCGCTGCCCGCCGTACTTGGTGGTCAGGCGGATGACGATGTTGCGCAGCTCGCGCACGTTGCCGGGGAAGGCGTAGCGCAGCCAGTGCGCCTGCGCGGCTTCGTCCAGGGTGAAGGGCGGCGCGCCGGACTGCCGCGCGTAGAGCTGGCGGAAATGCTCCAGCAGCGCGAGCTTGTCGCGCTCCATCTCGCGCAGCGCCGGCACCTGCAGCGACAGCACCGAGAGCCGGTGATACAGGTCGGCGCGAAAGCTGCCCTGCTTCATCGCCTGGCGCAGGTCGCGGTTGGTGGCGGTGATCACCCGGGCGCGCGAGACGCGCTGCTGGGTCTCGCCGAGGCGCTGGAACTCGCCGTTCTCGATCACGCGCAGCAGCTTCGCCTGCATCTCGAGGGGCAGCTCGCCGATCTCGTCGAGGAACAGGGTGCCGTCCTGGGCGTCCTCGAAATACCCCGATCTGGCGGCGGCGGCGCCCGTGAAGGCGCCCTTGGCATAGCCGAACAGCGTCGCCTCGACCAGCGTCGGCGCGAGCGCCGCGCAGTTGAGGGCGAAATAGGGCCGCGCGCTGCGCGTGGAAAGGCGGTGCAGGCTTTGCGCGACCAGCTCCTTGCCGCTGCCCGACTCGCCTTCGATCAGCACCGGGAAGGGCGAGGCGGCGAACTGGGCGATCTGGCTTCTCAGCTTCTCGATCGGCGCGCTCGAGCCGATCAGCTCGGTGTCGAGCGGCGCGCAGACCGACGCTGCGCGGTCCAGCACGCGCTTCAGGGTGACCGGGTCGCTCGGCTTGGCGATGAACTCCCAGGCGCCCAGGGCGCGCGCGTGGCGTGCGTTCCCGGCGTCGTTCTGCCCCGAGAGCACGAAGATCTTCATCGTCGGCGAATGCGCCAGCAGATCGGCAATCAGGCGAAAGCCCTCCTCGGGCGAGTGCGGCGCCGGCGGCAGCCCGAGGTCGACGAGCGCGAGCTGCGGCGCGCGCGGCAGCTGGCGCACGAGCTCGATCGCCTGGCTGCGGGAGTCGACCGCCAGCACCTCGTAATCCGGGCCGAGCGCGAAAGCGAGCGTGTCGGTGATCAGCGGGTCGTCGTCCACGACCAGCAGCGAAGGCTTATTGTTCACCTCAGTTGCCACGCACGCATCTCATGAAAGCCTGCTCCAGACGGGCTTCGCCGTAGGTCTCGCACAGCGCGGCCGGCGCGCCGCGGAAGCGCACGCTGCCCTGCTCCAGCACCGCGATCGAGGAGCAGAGCTCTTCCACGTCGGCAAGGATGTGAGAGGTGAAGAACAAGGTCCTGCCCTCGGCGGCGAGCCTGCGCAGCACCGATTTCACCGCGACCCGGGCGGCGGGGTCAAGGCCGCTCATCGGCTCGTCGAGCACGTAGAGCTCGCGCTCGAGCAGGAAGGCCGCGGCGAGGCCGAGCTTCTGCGTCATGCCTTTGGACAATTGGCGCACCGGGCGCTCGAGCACCGAGGCGTCCAGCTCGAGCTCGGCGAGCAGCCCGCGTGCGCGCGCCGCGTCGTAGCGCGTCCCGGCAAGCTGCGCGAGGCAGGCGAGAAACTCGCCGCCGCGCAGGTAATGCGGCGGCATGAACCGCTCCGGCACGTACGACAGGCGCCGGCGCGCCTGCGGCAGGCGCGCGGGCACGCCGAAGATTTCCACGCTGCCCGAGTCGCCCGCGGTGAGCTCGAGCATGCACTTGATGAGGGTGGTCTTGCCGGCGCCGTTGGCGCCGACCAGGCCGAACGCCTCGCCGGCAGGCACTTCGAGGCTGATCTTCGACAGGGCGACAACGCGGCCGTAGCGCTTCGCCAGCATCGTGATGCGCACTGCGGCGGCGTTCCCGGATCCCTCCCCCATGCGCGGTAATATTACGCCGTGCAGCAAAGCCCCATCGTGGAGATCCGCAAGGTCGCGTTCGGCTACGACCCCGCGCGTGCGGTGCTGCGCGACATCGATCTCGCGATCGCGCGCGGCAGCGTGGTCGGCATCATGGGCCAGTCCGGGTGCGGCAAGACCACGCTGCTGCGGATCATCGCGGGGCAGTTCCTGCCCACCGCGGGCGAGGCGCGCGTGCTCGGACAGCCGACCGCGCAGCTCGACCGCCACGGCCTTTACGCCATGCGCCGCAGGATGGGCATGCTGTTCCAGTTCGGCGCGCTGTTCACCGACATGTCGGTCTACGAGAACGTCGCCTTTCCCTTGCGCGAGCACGCCGACATCCCGGACGACCTGCTGCACGACCTGGTGATGCTGAAGCTGCAGGCGGTCGGGCTGCGCGGGGCGGCGCAGCTCATGCCCACCGAGCTCTCGGGCGGCATGGCGCGGCGCGTCGCCCTGGCGCGCTCGATCGCGCTCGATCCGCAGCTCATGCTCTACGACGAGCCGTTCACCGGCCTCGATCCGATCTCCTTCGGCGTCATCGTGCGGCTGATCCGCGAGCTCAACGACTCCCTCGGCGCCACCTCCATCATCGTTACGCACGACGTGCAGGAGGCTCTCGAGGTGGTCGACACCGCGTACTTCATGGCCGCCGGACGGATCATCGCGCAGGGCTCGCCGGACGATATCCGGCGCTCGGCCGAGCCGTTCGTGCGCCAGTTCGTCCACGGAGCCGCCGAGGGCCCGGTGCCGTTCCATTACCCCGCGCCCGACTACGCCGCGGACCTCGAGCTCGCAGCGGGCTAAGATGCAGCAGCTAGAACAACTGCGCGAGCATGCGCGCGGCCGCCTGGAGCGGCTCGGCAACACGGTGAGCTCCCAGGTGTGGCGGCTGGGCTTCGCCAGCCGGTTCCTGTTCTACCTGGTGATGCACTCGGGCACCGCGCTGCGCCGCTTCCGGCTCACCGTCGCCGAGATCTACTTCGCCGGCGTGCTGTCGCTCATCATCATCCTGGTGTCGGGCCTGTTCGTCGGCATGGTGCTTGCGCTCCAGGGCTACGACACGCTGCAGCGCTTCGGCGCCTCCGAGTCGCTCGGCGTGCTGGTGGCGCTGTCGCTGGTGCGCGAGCTCGGCCCGGTGGTCGCGGGCCTGCTCTTCGCCAGCCGCGCCGGCTCGGCCATCACCGCGGAGATCGGCCTGATGAAGGCCACCGAGCAGATCTCGGCCATGGAGATGATGGCGGTCGATCCGATCGCGCGCGTGGTGGCGCCCCGCTTCTGGGGCGGCGTGATCTCGATGCCGCTGCTCGCGGCTCTGTTCTCCGCCATGGGCATCTTCGGCGGCTATCTGGTCGGGGTGCAGCTGATCGGCGTAGACTCCGGCGCCTTCTGGTCGCAGATGCAGGCCGCCGTCGACCTGCGCAACGACATCCTGAACGGCGTCATCAAGAGCCTGGTGTTCGGCGTCGCGGTGGCCTGGATTTCGGTGTTCGAGGGCTACGACGCGGTGCCGACCGCCGAGGGCGTGTCGCGCGCCACCACGCGCACCGTGGTCAGCTCGTCGCTCGCCATCCTGGCCCTCGATTTCGTGCTGACGGCGCTCATGTTCACGGGAGGCACCAACCAATGAACCGCTCCACCATCGACCTGTGGGTCGGGGTCTTCGTCGTGCTGGGCATCGGCGCGTTGCTGTTCCTCGCGCTCAAGGTGGGCAACCTGGCCACCTTCTCCAACAACGAGACCTACCAGGTGCAGGCGAGGTTTGCTAACATCGGCGGCCTCAAGGTGCGGGCGCCGATCAAGAGCGCGGGCGTAGTGGTGGGCAGGGTGGCCGACATCCGGTTCGACAACGAGACCTACGAAGCGCTCGTCTCGATGACCCTCGACTACAGCTACCAGTTCCCGCGCGACACCACCGCCAAGATCCTCACCTCGGGCATCCTCGGCGAGCAGTACATCGGCCTGGAGGCCGGCGGCGACGGCGTGATGCTGAAGAACGGCGACCGCGTGCGCCTGACCCAGTCCGCGGTGGTGCTCGAGAACCTCATAAGCCAGTTCCTCTTCAACAAGGCCGCCGAAACGAAAGAGCCGGAGAAGCAGTGAGAATGCTGATCGCGGCGGTCATTCTCCTCGGCGGCTGCGCCACGTCGCCCGACGGCGATGCGCGCGACCCGTTCGAGGGCTTCAACCGCGGCGTCTACCGGTTCAACGAAGTGGTGGACGAGGCGGTGGCCAAGCCGGTCGCGACCGCCTACCGCGACGTGGTGCACAGCGAGATCC
>CAZJJC010000293.1:0-11375 GCA_964546195.1 uncultured Enterobacteriaceae bacterium
AGACATGGATCTGGGCATTCGCGGCAGGACCGCGCTGGTGTGCGCGGCGTCAAAGGGGCTGGGCAAGGGTTGCGCCATGGCGCTCGCGCGCGAGGGCGTGAATCTGGTGATCACCGCGCGCGGCAGACAAGCCCTGGAGGCCACCGCCGCGGAGATCGTCTCCCTTTACAAGACAAAGGTTGAAATCGTGGCGGGCGACATCACCACCGAGGAGGGACGCCAGGCCGCGCTCGACGCCTGCCCGGCGCCGGACATCCTGGTGAACAACGCGGGCGGCCCGCCGCCGGGGGATTTCCGCGCCTGGGACCGGCAGGCGTGGGTCAAGGCGCTGGACGCCAACATGATCGCGCCCATCCTGCTGATCCGCGCGGTGGTGGATTCGATGATCGGGAAGAAGTTCGGCCGCATCGTCAACATCACTTCCGGTGCCGTGAAGCACCCGATTCCCGAGCTCGGCCTGTCCAACGGCGCGCGCACCGGACTGACCGGCTTCATCGCCGGCCTCGCGCGCACCACCGTGCAGCACAACGTCACCGTGAACAACCTGCTGCCCGGGCCCTTCGACACCGACCGCCTGCGCTCGAATTTCGAGTTCAACGCGAAGAAGCTCGGCACGACCGCCGAGGCGCTGGCGCGCGCGCGGGCCGAGGCCAACCCGGCGAAGCGCTTCGGCACGCCGCAGGAGTTCGGCGATGCCTGCGCCTACCTGTGCAGCGCGCAAGCCGGCTTTATCACCGGCCAGAACCTGCTGCTCGACGGCGGCGCCTACCCGGGAACCTTCTGATGGATGTCAGGCGCATCGCGGGGGCCTTGGGAGCCGAGATTCACGGCGTCGACCTCGCCAGTGACATTCCCGAAAAGACCATCCGTGAGGCGTTTCTGGAGCACCAGGTGATCTTCTTCCGCGACCAGGCGCTGACGCCGGCGCAGTTCATGGCGTTCGCGCGCTGCATGGGCCAGCCGGTCGAATATCCGTTCGTGAAGGGCATCGAGGGCTTCCCCGAGGTGATCGAGGTGAAGAAGCTCGAGCACGAGCGGCACAACTTCGGCGGCATCTGGCACTCCGACACCGCCTACCTGGCCATGCCGCCGATGGGCTCCATGCTGCTCGCCCGCGAAGTGCCGCCTTTCGGCGGCGACACCCTGTTCGCCAGCCAGTACCTCGCCTACGAATCGCTCTCCGCGGGAATGCGGCGGCTGCTCGAGGGCCTGGTCGCGGTCAATTCCTCGGCCAAGGCCGACGTCTCGCGTACGCGCGAGGACCGCGTAAAGGAGCAATCCGGGCAGTCGCGCGAATTCGTGGCCGAGCATCCGGTCGTGCGCGTCCATCCCGAGACCGGACGCAAAGCGCTCTACGTCAACGTGGCGCATACCGCGCGCTTCACTGGCATGACCGATGAGGAAAGTGAGCCCTTGCTCAGATTCCTCTTCCAGCACCAGGTAAGGCCCGAATTCACCTGCCGCTTCCAATGGCGGGCGGGGTCGCTGGCCGTCTGGGACAACCGCTGCACGCAGCACAATCCGGTGAACGACTATCACGGCCACCGGCGCCTCATGCACCGCATCACGCTCGCGGGCGAGAGGCCGCGCTGAGGAAGCCTGCCGGCGTCGAATTTCACTATGTTGACAAAGGGATAGGGAAGTCCGTAGATTCCTTGCACGGAGGAGGACAACGTGAGACGCAGAACAGCCTTGAGGCTGGCCGCAGTCGCGGCCGTCAGCAGCGCACTTTCGATCGGCACCGCACTTGGCGCCGACCCCATCAGGATCGGCGCGGTCGCGCCGAAAACAGGCCCGCTCGCCGCCGGCGCGGCCATTACGCACTGGCCCAATGTGCAGCTCTGGGCGCATCAGGTGAACGAGCGCGGCGGTCTCAAGATGAAAGACGGATCGATGCGCAAGGTCGAGATCATCGAATACGACGACCGCACCAATCCGGGGGAAACGATCAAGGCGGTGGAGCGGCTCGCCACGCAGGACAAGGTCGACTTCATCCTCGCGCCCTACAGCACCGGGCTCAATGTCGCGGCGGCGCCGGTCTACGCGAAGCACGGCTACCCCCAGATCACCGCCACTTCGATCACCGACAAGATCCCGGAGCTCACCAAGCGCTACCCGAGCATCTTCTTCGCCCTTGGATCGACGACGGCGCTTGCCGGGTCGGTGGCCGACATCCTGTCCAAGCTGCGCGCCGAGAAAAAAATCGGCAACCGGGTGGCGATGGTGAATGTGGCCGACGCGTTCGGCATCGAGCTTGCCGAAGTGGCCCGGCCGGTCCTGAAGAAGGCAGGCTTCGAGATCGTCTACGACCGTTCGTACCCCTTGGGCACGCAGGATCTGTCGCCGATTGTGAAGGGTGCCAAAGCCGCAAACCCGGATGCGTTCGTGGCCTGGTCCTACCCCCCGGACACCTTCGCGCTCACGGAGCAGGCGAAGATCGAAGGGCTCGACGTGAAAGCCTTTTATACCGCCGTGGCGACCGCGTTTCCGGCCTACGGCGCCAAGTTCGGCAAATCGGTGAACGGCCACTTCGGCGCGGGCGGCGTGAATCCGGACACGCCGGAGATGAAGGCCTACTTCGCCGCGCACCAGAAAGTGACCGGGAAGCCGGCCGACTTCTGGGCGAGCGCCGTCACGTATGCAACGCTGCAAGTGCTCGAGCAGTCGATCGAGGCGGTGGGCACCGACCGCAAGGCGGTGACCGAGCACATCAAGAAGGGAACGTTCCAGACCGTGATGGGGCCGTGGAGGTTCTCGAACCAGTCGATCGACAAGTTCTGGACCGTCGGGCAGTGGCAGGACGGCGTGTTCTACGGCGTGGCCTCGACCGGCCTGCCCGGCGCCAAGCCGGTGATTACCAAGACCGGTTGGTAGCCCGCCGCGACCGGTCCCGCAAACCGATACCCCGGTGCGAGCGGCAGGCACCGGGGTATTTTTTTCCCGCGCGTCGATGGACATCCTGATCACCGGCCTGCTGCTCGGCGCGACCTACTCGCTCATCGCGATGGGTCTCAACCTGCAGTACGGCGTGGCGCGCATCATGAACCTCGCCAACGGCGAGATGCTGGTCGCCGGCGCGTTCGCCGCGTTCTGGGTCTACACCGCGCAATCAGCGAACCCGTTCGCAGCGGCGCTCTTCGTCGTGCCGGGCGCGTTCGTGCTGAACTGGCTCATCTACCGCTATCTGCTGCGCCCGCTCGTGCGCCGGGCCAAGAACCGCGGGATGCTGGAGGTCGACACGATCCTCGCCACCTTCGGCATGAGCTTCGCGTTCGTGGGAATCATGCTGCTCGCCTTCGGCGGCGGCTACTTCACCTACTCCTACCTCGCTGAGCCCTTTCCCATATTCGGCAGCCCGTTCGGGTTGAACCGGGTCGTGGCGAGTTTGATCGCCGCGGTGATTTGCGGCCTGCTCTACGTCTGGATCCACGGCACGCGCACCGGCATGGCGATCCGTGCCGTCGCAGTCGACCCCGCGACGGCCGGGCTCGTCGCAATCGACGTGCCGCGCATGTCGGCGCTTTCCTTCGCCCTCGGCGGCGCCGTCACCGCGGCGGGCGGAATCGTCCTCAGCACGTTTCTCACCATGGATGCCTCGGTGGGCGTGGTGTTCACCATGAAGGCGCTGATCATCGTGATCATGGGTGGCGTGGGCGACGTACGCGGCACGATCATCGCCTCGCTGATCCTCGGGCTCGCCGAGACCGCGGTCGCCACGCTTGTGGACCCGGGCATGACGCTCGCCGCGGCTTACCTCTTGTTTGTGCTGGTGCTCCTCTTCCGGCCCCAAGGGCTCTTCGGAAGGCGGGCTTCGTGACACGGCGCGAGGCCGGGTACTTCGTGCTGGTCGCCGCAGCGTTCGCGGTACTCGCGTGCCTTCCCTTCGCGGGCCAAAGCTACCTGCTCACCCTGGGTGTCGGCATCGCGATGTATACCGTCCTTGCCACGTCATGGGCGCTGTTCTCGGGGCCGACGCACTACATCTCGCTCGCCACCGCAGCGTTCTACGGCATCGGCGCTTACGTCGTGGCCGGGGGGATCGGCACCTTGCCCTACCCGGCGCTCCTCGCCCTGGCCGGGGTCGCCGGCGCGGTGGCCGCGGCGCTCGTCGGGCTCGCCACCCTGCGCCTGTCCGGCGTTTATTTCGTCATCTTCACGCTCGGCCTTGCGGAGCTGATCCGACAGATCGTCACCTGGGTGCAGAACAACTTCACCGGCAGCCGTGGCATGTACGTGCTTACCGATATAACGGAGCAGGGGATCTACTGGCAGCTGCTCGCGCTCGCGGCCGCGGTCTACCTCATCGGCTGGCAAGTCGCGCGTTCGCGCCTGGGGTTTGCCCTGCGGATCATCGGCAACGACGAGGTGGTAGCCGCGCACGTCGGGATCCATTCGGCCGCCGCGAAGCTCGCCCTTTTCGTGGTCTCCGGCGTCTTCGCAGCCATGGTCGGGGCAATCATGGCGCCGCGTTTCACGTACATCGAGCCCAGCATCGTCTTCACGCCCGAGCTCTCGTTCCAGGTCGTCATCATGGCGCTCCTCGGGGGAGCCCACCGGCTCTGGGGGCCGCTCGTCGGCGTGATTCCTTTCACGATCCTATGGGAGCTGATCGCCGCGCGGTTTCCGGGTCAGACGATTCTGCTGCTCGGCATCGCGTTCCTGCTCATCGTGTACCTCATCCCGAACGGGGTGGTCGGCCGGATCGAGTCGGCCCTCAGGGCCACGGGCCGCAAAACGAGCCATGCCTGAGAAGACGGTGCTCGAGGTCCAGGGCGTCAGCAAGCGCTTTGGCGGTCTGGTGGCCGTCGACGGGCTCAGCTTCGCAGTGCGCGAGAACGAGGTGATGGGCCTCATCGGTCCGAACGGCTCCGGCAAGACCACCGTGATCAACCTCGTCTCGGGCGCGTTGCGTCCGAGCGAAGGCGAGATCTACCTCGACGAGGACATGATCTCCGAGCGCCCCGCGCGCGCAATCGCGCGCGCGGGCGTCGCGCGCACCTTCCAGCTGGTTCGCGTCCTCCCGTCCCTCACCGTGCTCGAGAACGTGCTCGCCGGCGCGGTGTTCGGGCACAAGCGCCTGTGGGGCCGCGCGGCCCGCAAGTTCGCGCTGCGCCAGCTCGAGAGAGTGGGCATGGCGCATGCGGCGCACGCGCCGACCGCGTCGCTTACCTATATCGACGAGAAGCGCATCGAGCTCGCGCGCGCCCTCGCCTCGGATCCGCGCATCCTGCTGCTCGACGAGTGGCTGGCGGGGCTCAACCCCACCGAGCTGCAGGTCGGGATCGCGCTTATCCGCAGCCTGCGGGAGGAAGGCCGCACGATCGTACTCGTCGAGCACGTCATGGACGCCATCCGCAGCCTGTGCGACCGCTGCGTGGTGATGAATGGCGGCGCGAAGATCGCCGAAGGCACGCCGCAGGAGACGCTGGCCGACCGGGAAGTGATCCGCGCCTACCTCGGGGAACAAAATGCTTGAGTGCCGCGGCCTCGCGGTGCGCTATGGGCAGCACGAAGCACTGCACGGCGTCGCGCTCGGCGTCGCGCCCGGCGAGATCGTGGTGATCCTCGGCGCGAACGGCGCGGGAAAGAGCACGCTGCTTCAGGCAATCGCAGCGCTCGTTCCCTCGTCCGGCGAAATCCTGCTCGACGGCCGGTCGATCGCGGGCTTGCCGCCGCACCTCATCGTCGAAGCGGGCCTCGCCCTGGTGCCCGAGGGTCGCCGAATCTTCGGCGATCTGACCGTGCGCGAGAACCTGCTGCTCGGCGCCTATGCGCGGCGCGCGAGGCACTCGGAGCGCGAGCACCTCGACCGCGTGCTGGCGCTGTTTCCGCGGCTCGCCGAGCGCACCCGGCAGGTGGCGCGCACGATGAGCGGCGGCGAGCAGCAGATGGTTGCAATCGGCCGCGCGATGATGTCGGCGCCCGCGATCCTCATGCTGGATGAGCCGTCCCTCGGGCTCTCGCCGATCCTGTGCACCGAGCTTTTCAGGGCGCTGGCGCAGATCCGCACGACCGGCGCCGGCATCCTGCTCGTGGAGCAGAATGCGCGGCAGGCGCTGGCCATCGCCGATCGCGGCTACCTCCTCGAGAACGGCCGCATCGTCGGCGCAGGGCCGGCCGCGAGCCTCGCCGAGGACGCGGCGGTGCAGAAGGCCTACCTCGGTGGCGTGGCCGAGGTCGCTGCCTCGCCCCCGCATCTGTCGGCCGTTCCTGTATCCACCCCTTCGGCGCCCACGGTCGGGGCCGAGCAGCTGATCCAAACCTCGATCGACGAGCTCACCCGCAGGGCGGCAGCGATCCAGTCCGCGCACCTGCTGGCGTCGCGCCCGCCGCGGACCGAAGCACCGCGAGCGCCGGCCGTGCGGCATGCGGGCGCCGACAGCGCGCTGCGAGACGCGATCGCCGAAATCGAAGCCGCAGCCGCCCGTGCGCGAGGCGAGCGGCAATAATGGGATAGGAGGCGAGATGGCACGAGTGTTCGATGGCATGTTCATAGGAGGCCGGTCGGTCGCCGCGCGCAAGACCTTCGCGGACTTGAATCCGGCCGACGGATCGGTCTGGGCGCAGGTGCCCGACGGCGGCCGCGACGAGGCGCGCGCGGCGATCGAGGCCGCGCATGCCGCTTTCGCATCCTGGTCGGCCCTGCCGTTCAATCGGCGCGCGCACTACATGGCCAAAGTCGCCGAGGTGTTCGAGAAACGCAAGTTGCAGATCGTCGAGGCGCTGCAGGGCGAAGGCGGCGGCTGGTTCGGCAAGGGCATGTTCGAGACCGGCTACGTGCCCGAGATCTTCCACGCCGCCGCGGCTGCGAGCTACGCGCCGATCGGCGAGGTGATTCCGTCCGAGCACGGCAAGCTCTCGCTCGCGATGCGCCAGCCGCTCGGTGTCGTCTCGGTGATCAGTCCGTGGAATTTTCCGGTCCTCCTGACCGGGCGCGGCATCGCGTTCGCGCTCGCCGCGGCCAACACGGTCGTCCTCAAGCCCTCCGAAGAGACGCCTTATAGCGGCGGACTACTCTATGCCGAGGTGTTCGCCGAGGCGGGCGTCCCCGAGGGCGTGCTCAACGTGGTGACCTGCTCGCGGGCGAACGTCCAGGCGGTCGGCGAGGAGCTGATCGAGAACCCGCGGGTGAAGGGCGTTTCCTTCACCGGCTCCACCGCGGTCGGCCGCCAGGTGGCCGCCCGGGCCGGCGCGCACCTGAAAAAGTGCTGTGTCGAGCTGGGCGGAAAGGACGCGCTGATCGTCTGCGACGACGCCGACCTAGAGCGCGCGAGCGCCGCCGCCAGCTTCGGCAGCTTCATGCACCAGGGCCAGATCTGCATGTCGGTGGAGAAGGTGCTGGTGCACGAGAAGGTGTTCGACGAGTTCATGCGGCGCTTCGTCGAGCGCGCGGCGAAGCTTAAGGTCGGCGACCCGAAGGACAAGTCGAACATCATCGGCCCGCTGATCAACGACCGGCAGGCGGCCAAGGTGAAGGAGCAGATCGAAGACGCGGTCGCGCGCGGTGCGCGCGTGGTGCTCGGCGGCAGGGTGAACGGCCGCTTCGTCGAGCCCACGATCCTCGTCGGCGTCACGCCCGACATGAAAGTCTACCGGGAAGAGACCTTCGGGCCGGTGGCGCCGGTGATCCCGTTCGCGAGCGACGACCAGGCGGTCGCGCTCGCCAACGACACGGAGTATGGTCTGTCCTCCGGCGTGATCACGCGCGACGAGCAGCGCGCCCTCGCCATCGCGAGGCGTCTCGAGACCGGCATGTGCCACATCAACTGCTCCCCGGTGAACGACGAGCCGCACGCGCCGTTCGGCGGGTCGAAGGCGTCCGGCCAGGGGCGGCATGGCGGGCGCTGGGCAACCGAGACCTTCACCGAGACGCGCTGGATCACGCTGGAGCGCGGCGGGCGCGCTTTCCCGCCGATGTTTTGATCACCTGAGAATCGAGGGGGAGAAATGACTGCAACTGCATGGATCGTGACCGGCCTGGTTGTCCTGGCGGTCGCCGTGGTCGTCTACGGCGCGCTCTACCAGCGTGCGACGCGCGAAACGAGTCTCGTGAGAACCGGGATCGGCGGCCGCAAGATTGTCGTGGACGGCGGCACGATCGTGATTCCGTATTTCCAGGAAGTTCAGCGCGTCAACATGCAGACGCTGCGCCTCGAGGTCCGCCGCAGCGCGGAGGCGGCGCTCATCACGAAGGACCGGATGCGCGTGGACGTCGGCGCCGAGTTCTACGTCTCCGTCATCCCGAGCGCCGACGGCATTGGACGCGCCGCCCAGACACTCGGCAACCGCACCTTCAGCCCGGAGAAGCTGCGCGAGCTGATTGAAGGCAAGCTCATCGACGCGCTGCGCGCGGTGGCGGCGCGCCTGTCGATGGACGAGCTGCATGAGAACCGCGGCGCTTTCGTAGCGGAGGTGCGCGAGAGCCTCGCCGCCTCGCTCGAGCGCAACGGCCTCGCGCTGGAATCCGTGTCCCTGACCGCCCTCGACCAGACCCCGTTCCGGGCCCTCGACGAGAGCAACGTGTTCAACGCGGTCGGCATGCGCAGACTGGCGGAGGTCATCGCAAGATCGAAGAAGGAACGCGCGGAGATCGACGCCGACTCCGAGGTCTCGGTTCGCCAGGCCGCGATGCAGGCTACGAAGCGCAAGCTCGAGATCGAGCTCGAGGAGCAGCAAGCCGAGATCGCCCAGGTCGAGCGCATCGAAACCCTGAAGGCGGCGCAGATCGCCGAGGTTGTCAGGGTCAAGGCCGAGGGCGAGCTCGCGGCCGCACGCGCCCGCATCCAGATGGAGCAGGAGATCCGCGCGGCGGAGATGGCGAAGGAGAAGGCGCTGCGCGAGGCGGAAATAGCGCGCGAGCGCGATCGCGCGGCTGCGGACCTCGTAAAGGCCGAGTCCACCCGGGCGGCCGAGGCCGTCGCCACCGCCAAGCAGGTGGCGGAAGCGGAGCGTCGCAAGGAGGTCGCGCTCCTCGCGGCGCGGCAGGACGGCGAGATCGCCGCACTGCGCGTTCGCATGCAGGCCGCGGCGGAGAAAGACGCCGCCGCCGACCGCGCCACGGCGCGGATCGAAGAGGCGCGGGCGGATGCCGATGCGATGGAGGTGCGCTCGGCGGCGAGAAAGAAAGACCGGCTCGCCGAGGCCGAAGGCCAGCGGGCGATCATCGACGCCGAGAACCGGATCGAGCGGCACATCGCTGCGATGAAGCTCGACCTCGCCAGGCTCGAGGCGCTGCCCAGAATCGTGGCCGAGATGGTGAAGCCGGCGGAGAAGATCGAATCGATCCGTATCAACCATCTGTCGGGATTCGGCAGCACGCAGGGACCGGCCGGGACGGGCAAGGCTCCGCTCAATCAGGCGCTCGACTCGATCATGGAGATGGCCGTCCAGCTGCCGGCGCTCAAGAAAATCGGCGAGGATCTTGCGAACACGCTCATACCCGGAAAGGACGGCTCGGCGGCAAAACCGCAGGAGCCCAAGAGCAGTTGAGACAGGAAACGCCCGAAGTCGTCGTTACGAACCTGATCATCGGCGGCAAGTGGACGCCCGCGTCGGGCGAGAGCCGCTACGACCTGTGCAATCCCGCACGACCCGACGAGCTCGTGGGGTGCGCGGCCATGGCCTCGCGCGAGGACGTGGATCGCGCCTGCAAGGCGGCGCATCAGGCGTTCCCGGGCTGGGCGGCACTGTCGTATGCGGAGCGCGCCGCTTACCTCGGGAGGATCGCCGAAGCGCTCACCGCCGATCCGGACGAGCTCGCGCGGCGCATCCGCCTCTTCACCCGCGAGCACGGCAAGATCCTCAAGGAGTGCGAGATCGAGATGTCGCGGCTCGGCGAACGCTTCCGGCTGGCGGCGTCGTACGCCGAGCGCCTGGCGCGCGACGAAACGCTCAACGGCCCGCCGTTCGATACGCTGATCACCAGGCAGCCCCGAGGCGTGGCGGCGCTCATCGTGCCGTGGAACTGGCCCCTGTCGATCCTCGGGGCAAAGCTCCCGCAGGCGCTCATCGCCGGCAATACGGTCGTCGTGAAGCTCTCGCCCTACGCCCCGCTTGCCCCGGCGCTCACCATCCGGCGCATGGCCGAGCTGGTTCCGCCCGGGGTGATCAACCTGCTCACCGGAACCACGATCGAATCGGGCGACGCGCTCGTGACGCACCCGCTCGTGCGCAAGATCAACTTTACCGGCAGCATCGAGGTCGGCAAGCACGTCATGGCCATGGCGGCGCGCAATCTCGCGCACGTCACGCTGGAGCTCGGCGGCAACGATGCCGCAATCGTGCTCGAGGACGCGGAGCTCGATGCGGCGGCGATCCAGCGCATGGTCATGGCGACCTTCATGTCGGCCGGCCAGATCTGCATGGCCCTCAAGCGACTGTACGTGCACCAGTCGCGCTACGAGGAGCTCGTCCACGCATTTACCGCCGCGGCGTCGCGCTACGTGATCGGCGACGGTCTCGACCCTTCGGTAACCATGGGCCCGGTCAATAACGCGCGCCGCCAAGAAGCCGTGCGCGAGATGGTCGCCGAAGCACGGGCGCGCGGCGCCGAGGTGCGAGAAGTCGGGACGGTCGCCGACGAGGGCCTTTTCGCGCGCGGCTACTTCCACCGCCCGACCATCGTGCTCACCACGGACCACAGCCTGCGCGTGGTGCGCGACGAGCAGTTCGGACCGGTCCTGCCCATCATCCCGTTCCGGGACGAACGCGAGGCGATCCGGCTCGCGAACGATACCGAGTTCGGCCTATGCTCCTCGGTGTGGTCGCGCGACCGCGACCGGGCGCTGGGGATCGCCCGGCAACTGGAGGCCGGCTATACGTACCTCAACGGCCATGGCGCGCTCGCTCAGGACCACCGCGCCCCCTTCGGCGGGTTCAAGCAAAGCGGGATCGGCCGCAACCTCGGCTACGAAGGCGTGCTGGAATTCCAGGAGTCCCACAGCATCTCCGGGCCCGCGGGCTGGCTCCTTTAGGCAGCGTCTGCCGCTCCACGGCAGATTCCCCGCAAGAACGCATCGATGGCCGCCGCCTCGTCGCCTGCGCGGTAAAGTTGGACGGCGGTCGAGAGTAAGATTGCATATTCCAAGGAGACGCTTATGAACGCACCCGCTCAGCCAGGTCTCGCTGCAATCTCCCTCAAGGATCCGAAGCTGTTCCGCGAGCAGTGCTATATCGACGGCCAATGGGTCGGCGCGAAAAAGACCTTTTCCGTCAACAACCCCGCGACCGGCGCGCTGCTCGGCTCGGTGCCCGACTTGGGCGCCGAGGAGACGCGCCGCGCGATCGACGCGGCCGAGCGCGCCTGGCCGGCGTGGCGGGCCAAGACCGCCAAGGAGCGCGCCGCGATCCTGCGCAAGTGGTTCGACCTCATGATG
>CAZJJC010000294.1:0-3389 GCA_964546195.1 uncultured Enterobacteriaceae bacterium
TGCTGGAGTTCCGCTTCGAGGACTTCACCCTCGAGGCCTACGAGCCCCACCCCGCGATCAAGGCGCCCATAGCGGTCTGACCCGGGCGTCGGGTTGCGGCACGAACATTGCTGCGCTCCAAGAGCGCGCCATGTTCATCACCAGCCTGAAATGGAAGCTCGATTCGGAGGCGATCCGAGGGACGCCGAGGACCCAGGGGGTGTACGGCCTGTGGGACGCGGGTGAGCTGGTCTACATCGGCACCACCGCGCGCGACCGGCTGCTGCCGCAGGCGCTCGGGGAGCTCCTGGCGCTGCAGCAGCAAGGCGTGATTCGCGCCACGCACTTCACCTGGGAAATCACCATCACGCCGCGCAGCTGGGCGGGCGAGCTGCTGCGGCTGCATTTCAACCAGCACGGCAGCCTGCCGCGCTACAACCTCGCCGGCGGCCCGCTGCGCCATGAGCCTCAAGCCGACGTTCGCCCTGCTTAAGCAGGCGGCGGCGGCCTGGTGGCGGGACGAGGCGCCGAGCAAGGGCGCAGCGCTCGCCTACTACTCGATGTTCTCGATCGCGCCGCTGCTGTTCATCATGATCGCGGTGGCAGGCCTGTTCTTCGGCGCCGACGCGGTGCGCGGCGTGGTGTTCGCCCAGCTCGGCGACCTCATGGGCCAGAATGGCGCCGAGGCGGTCGAGGAAATGCTCGCCAATGTAAGCGAGCCCGAGACGGGCGGCTGGGCCGCGGCGCTCAGCATCGGCGTGCTGGTCTTCGGCGCCACCACGGTGTTCGGGCAGCTGCAGGCGGCGCTCGACGCCATCTGGGAAGTGCCGGAGCAGGCGAAGGCGGAACAGCAGAACGCCCTCTGGACCTTCGTCAAGAGCCGGCTGCTGTCCTTCGGCCTGGTGCTCGCGCTTGCCTTCCTGGTGGTGGTGTCGCTCGTGATGAGCGCGGCGACGAGCGCGCTGGGCAAGTGGTGGGGCCCGGCGTTCGGCGAGTGGGAGAGGCTGGCGCATGGGGTCAACCTCGTGGTGAGCTTCGGCGTGCTGGTGGTGATCTTCGCCGCCATCTACAAGCTCATGCCGCGCGCGCGCATCGAGTGGCGCGACGTCTGGGTGGGCGCCGCGGTCACGGTGCTGCTGTTCATCATCGGCAAGTTCCTCATCGGGCTTTACCTGGGCAAGAGCGACGTCGGCTCGAGCTTCGGCGCCTTCGGCTCGATCGTCATCGTGATGGTATGGGTCTATTACTCGGCGCAGATCTTCCTGCTCGGCGCCGAGTTCACCTGGGTCTATGCGCACCAGTCAGGCTCGCGGCAGGCGCCGCAGGCGCAGATGCAACCCCTTCCCGTGCAGCGCGCTCCAGCCGCCGCGGGAGTGAAGCGCGCACTGCAGCGCAAGCACCTCTTCCCTGCAGCGGTTGCCGCGGCCTTCGCCGGCGGCGTGGCGCTAAGGCTCGTTACCCGCTGACGCCGCGCGCGCGGGCCGAGGGAGAAGCATGAACATCAGGCTGGTCGCGGGCTTTCTGGCCGGCGGCGTGCTCGGCGCCGCGGCGGGTTTCGCGCTCGGCATCTTCGTCTATCCGTATCTCTTCCTCGCGGACATCGTGGCGGCCGAAACGGTGAATGACGCACAAAGGAAGGTGCTCGCGCGCGGCAACTTCATCCACGCCAATCCCTCCGACCCCATCCACTACGGCAAGGGCCGGGTCACGGTCTACGAAAAGCTGCTGCACCTGGAGCCCGACTTCGAGGTCGGGCCGGGACCGAAATTCCATGTCTACCTGGTGCCGGAGAGCAACGTCACGCCCTCGACACCGGTGGCGAGCACGATGTTCGTCGATTTGGGCCGGCTCAAGGCCTTCAGGGGCAGCCAGAACTACCCGCTGCCGCCGGGCATCGACCTCGCCCGCTACGGCAGCGCCGTCATCTGGTGCGAGCAGTTCGGCGTGCTGATCTCGCCGGCCGCGCTGTCCGCCGAGCGCTAGAAAAAAAGAGGGCCCGGCTTGTAGGGGGGAAAGCGCGGGCCCAGGGGAGGCAAAACGGTGCGGTCAGTGCGCGATCAGAAACTGCCCTTGATCCACAACTGAGTCAGGTACAGCAGGCCGGCGCCGGCGAAGCTGTAGACCAGAAGGTCGGAAAAGCGGTTGCGATGGCTGGGCGAGTTCCAGCCGCGCGAGAACCAGGCGAGGCCGAAGATCATGATGAGCGAGCCCAGCGTGGCGACCCCGGCCGACAGGCTGCGCCCGAACGCCTGCGCGACCCAGCCATCCGGCGCGATTAGCTTGTAGATTGTGCCGCCGATACCGGTCAGCACCAGGGCGACGAGCACGAAGCCGCCGAAGGCCTGGGCCAGCGCGAAGGCTTCCTGCTTAAGGCGCAATTCGCTCATGATCGCTTGCCTCCTGCAACGTGCGTGCCAGGTAAGGATTCATTAGTCCATTCAGACATTTGAAGTTCCGAGAAGAAAAACGGCGGAGGCAAGGAGGTCACTTTGCGTCGGGCTTGGCCGACGACGGATTGCACATCTTTACGAATCCGTTGATGCGCTACGCTTTTTTGCTGTCGCCTGAAAGCGACAGAAATATCTAGTCGGAGCCCTTGAGCAGCTTTTCCACGCGCTCGTGGCCGCGGCTGCGCGCGTAGTCCGCCGGGCTCTGCCCATCGCGGTTCTTCACGTCCGGGTCGGTCGTGCGCGGCAGAAGGAGCCGCACGAGCTCCAGATAGCCGCCGTCGGCCGCCGCATGCAGCGGCAGGCTACCCTTCAAATCCTTTACGTTGGGGTCTGCGCCGCGCGCGAGCAGCCGCTGCGCCACGACCAGGTGGCCGGTCAGGCAGGCCCACATCAGCACGGATTCGCCGTCCTCGTTGCGCGCCTTCGGATCCGCGCCGCCGGCAAGCAGCAGCTCGACCAGGACGGGCTCCGGATGCAGCGTCGCCAGGTGCAGCACGGTCTCGCCGTTCCTCGAGCGCAGGCCGAGATCGGCGCCGCGCTTCACCAGCGCGCGAGCGAGCGAGTGCATGCCTTTCTCCACCGCGCGATGCAGCGGCGTTTCGCGCTCGGCATTGCGCGCGTTGATGTCCTCGCTGCCGCTTAGCACCATGCGCTCGGCGGCCCGCTCGTCGCCCGACTCTATCGCCTTGAACAGCGCCTCGCCGGAAGCGAACGCCTTGCCGGAGAACTGGCCGATGAGGAGCAGCGCCATGACCCACAATGCGCCGCGCAGCCAGCGCCGGTAGGCAGGGGTTTGCACGACCTGCGCCGGTGCGAGCCCGAGGAGCCGCGCCGCCGCGCTGAGCTCAAGGCTCATCGGCGAGCAGCTCCGCAAGATGCAGCGTCGGGCGTGCCGCCAGCGCCTCGATCTGCTCGCGGCACGAGAACCCGCTCGCCACCACGATGCGCTCGCGCGCGCGC
>CAZJJC010000295.1:0-7536 GCA_964546195.1 uncultured Enterobacteriaceae bacterium
GATGCCGGGAATGAAGGCGGGCGCGGCGAGCCATTGCGCCGGGAACGAAGAATTCTTCCGGAAATTCAGAAAACATTTGCGTACCAGGCGCGCGGCGCCCAGGTCGCCGACGAAAGCGATGTAATCGCCGCGATCGGGATAGAACAGGCCGAGCGGCGCCGGGTAGCGCTGGCTGCCCGGGCGGTCGCTGTAGTAGCCGAGCATCTCGAGCGAAAGCATGCCGCGCAGCTTTTCGCCGCGCTCGCGCGAGCGCTTGGCCGAAACCCAGCTTCCCATGTCGGGGCCCATGAAGTAGGGCAGCTCCTCGTTGGCGAAGGCGGCGAAGCGGATCGGCAGATTCTCCTTGCCCAGCAGGCCGGCGAGCTCGATCAGCGTCGCGACCGCGGAGGCGTTGTCGTCGGCGCCCGGCGAGCCGGGCACGGTGTCGTAATGCGCGCCGACCACCACCGTGGTCTGGGCCGGATTGACTTCTATGTTGCGCACCGGCCGGCCGGCGCTCACGAATTCGTGCGAGGCCGGCGCGAGACCGTGCGCAGCGAAAGCCCGCTCGATGTAGCGCGCCGGGCGCTCGAGGTCCACGTTTCTCTCCGTCTGCGCGAGCTCGTACACATGCCCGCGCAGCCTTTCTTCAAGCGAGGGCGTGGTCGAGCTCCGCGATGAGGTCCTCCACGTTCTCGATGCCGACCGACAGGCGCACCAGGCCCTCGTCGATGCCGAGGTTGGCGCGCACGTCCTCGGGCAGGGAGGCGTGGGTCATGATGGCGGGGTGCTCGATCAGGCTCTCGACCCCGCCCAGGCTCTCGGCGAGCGTGAAGAGCTTGCAGCGCTCGAGGAAGCGGCGCGAGGCGCTCATTGCGCCTTCCTTGCCCCCTTTCAGCACGGCGGTGACCATGCCGCCGTAGCGCCGCTGCATCTGCTCCGCCGCGAGGAGGTGCTGCGGATGGCTGGCGAGGCCGGGATAGATGACGCGCTGGACCTTGGGATGGTTCTCCAGGAAGGCGGCGATGTGCATGGCGTTGCCGCAGTGGCGCTCCATGCGCAGCGCGAGCGTCTTGATGCCGCGTAAGGTCAGGAAGCAATCGAACGGGCTCGACACTCCGCCGACCGCGTTTTGCAGGAATGCCAGCTTCGTTTTCAGATCCTCGTTGTTCTTTATAACTGCGGCGCCGCCAATTACGTCGGAATGCCCGTTCAGATACTTCGTCGTGGAGTGCACCACGATGTCGAAGCCGAGCTCGAGCGGCCGCTGCACCCACGGCGAAGCGAAGGTGTTGTCGCACACCGAGATCAGGCCGCGCCGGCGCGCGATGGCGGCGAGCGCCTTGAGGTCGGCGAGCTTCAGCAGCGGGTTGGTGGGGCTTTCGACCCATACCATGCGGGTGTTCGGCTTGATGGCTTTTTCGAGGTTCTCGGTCCTCGAAAGATCGGTGAAGGTCGCCTGGAGATTGGCCGAGCGCTTGCGCACCCTTTCCAGGATGCGGTAGCTGCCGCCGTAGAGATCGTCCATCGCCACCACGTGCGAGCCGGAATCGAGCAGCTCGAGCACCGTGCCGATGGCCGCCATGCCCGAGGCGAAGGCGAAGCCGGCATGGCCGCTTTCCAGCTCGGCGATGCAGGCCTCGAGGGCGTCGCGCGTGGGGTTGCGCGTGCGCGCATAGTCGTAGCCCTTGTGCTCGCCGGGGCTCGCCTGCGCGTAGGTCGAGGTGGCATAGATCGGCGTCATGACCGCGCCGGTGCGCGGGTCGGGTTCCTGCCCGGCGTGGATGACCTTGGTTTCGAACTTCATGTGCGCCTTCTCCTGAGCCAGTTCAGCAGGTCGATGCGCGTGATGAGTCCCAGGAACTCCTCGCCGTCGACCACGATCGCCACCATGCCGCGCTCGAAGATGTCCTTGAGCCGCTCGACCGGGTCGTTCGGGGAGAGCGTTACCAGGTTGCGCTCCATCGCCGCGGTCACCGGCTGGCCGAAATGCTCGGGATTCCCGTAGACCTCGAGCAGGATGTCCTCCTCGGTGACGATGCCCACGATCCTGCCGTCCTTCAGCACGGGAAGCTGCGAGACGTCGTAGAGCTTCATGCGCTGGTAGGCCGCGGTCACGGTCTCGTCGGCGCCGACCGTGGCGACCGCGTGCTCCTTGTGCCGGCGCGAGATGAGGTCCCTCAGGTCGCCGTAGGTCTCGCGCTCGATGAAGCCCTGGTCCAGCATCCAGTAGTCGTTGTACACCTTGGAAAGATACTTGTTGCCGCTGTCGCAGACGAGGGTCACGACGCGCTTCGCCTCGCTCTGCTCGCGGCAGTAGCGCAGCGCCGCCGCAATCAGCGTGCCCGAAGAGGTGCCCGCGAGGATGGCTTCTTTCACCAGGAGCCCTCTGCAAACACCGAAGGCTTCGGCATCCGGGATGCTGTAGGCCTTCTTCACGCGCGACAGGTCGCACACCGGCGGGATGAAGTCCTCGCCTATGCCCTCCACCAGCCAGGAGCCGACGTCCTTCTTCGGTGTTCCCGTGTTCACATACTCGGCGAGGATGGAGCCCGCCGGGTCGGCCAGCACGATCTCGGTTTGCGGGCTCACAGCAGAAAAAAAGCGCGACAGCCCGGTCAGCGTGCCGCCGGTGCCCACGCCGGCCACCACGGCGTGCACGTCGTGCTGCATCTGCGCCCAGATCTCCGGGCCGGTGCTCTCCTCGTGGGCGCGCGGGTTCGCCGGGTTGGCGAACTGGTTGACGTAGAAAGCGCCCGGGGTGGCGCGCGCGATCGCGGCCGCGCGGTCCTGGTAGTACTCGGGGTGGCCCTTGGTGACGTCCGAGCGCGCGAGCACGATCTGGGCGCCCATCGCCCGCAGATGAAAGATCTTTTCCTGGCTCATCTTGTCGGGCACCACGAGGAGCAGGCGGAAGCCCTTCTGCACCGCGACCATCGCGAGCGCCAGACCGGTGTTGCCGGCCGTCGCTTCCACGATCAGCCCACCCGGTTTCAGTTTTTGTTCTTTTTCGGCGGCCTCGATCATCGTGAGGGCAATGCGGTCCTTGATCGAGCCGCCGGGAGTGTGGTGCTCGAGCTTGAGGAACAGGCGGCAGCGCCCGGTCTCCAGCCGCGTCGCTTCCACCAGGGGGGTATTGCCGATCAGGTCCAGAACGCCCATCGCTTGCCTAGCCTACCGCATTAAGTCATTGTTTTAATGACGTGGGATGCATCCCACTATATTGCGCTGCAGCGCGTGGGGTTGCGGTCCCACGGGAAGCATCCCCAACATGCGGGAGGAGGGGCGAATGCAGGAAGCGATGTCGGAGACGCGCGACGGCAGCCTGCTGGGCAGCATCGCGGATTTCTGCCGGCGGACCGGGATGGCCGAGTCCACGTTCGGGCGGCGCGCGGTCAACGACGGCAAGTTCGTCGCGCGGCTGCGCGATGGCGCGCGCGTGACCCCGGAGACGCTGGAGCGCGTCAACCAGTTCATCGCCAAGCACGGCCTTGCCGGTGCGGGCGACTCGCCGCCCGAGCTGATGCCGCTGATCCGCGCCGGCGCGGCGCGCTCGCCCCAGCCGCCGCAGCAGCCGGCCCCCGAGAAGAACTTCCGCTTCTTCGACAATCGCCAGAAATATCTGCTGTTCGTCAACACCTGCAGCGAGAAGGACGTGGTCGCGCGCCGCGTCGGCCTGGAGCTCGGCCACATCCACCCGCGCCCGCCGGCGGTGCGCGTGTTCGACGCGGGCATGGGCGACGGCACGGTGCTCGCGCGCGTGATGCGCGAGATGCACCGGCGCTTTCCGACCGTGCCGTTCTACATCGTCGGCAAGGAAATCAGCCTCGAGGACGTGCGCCTGAGCCTGCGCAAGATGGCCGACCGCTTCTTCGAGCACCCGGCCACGGTGCTGGTCGTCACCAACATGTACTACACCGAGGCGCCCTGGCTCACGCCGCGCGCCGTGGCCGCGGCCACCTCGATGGTGTGGCACGAGGTCGCGCTGACCGGCGGCACGTCGCACGACTTCAGCGAGCAGATCGCCTCGCTCGAGCCGTTCCTGGTCAAGAACTGGCAGGCGGGCTTGAGCCCGAAGTCCGGCAACCCGGTGTACGAGCATCCGACCGCGCTGGTGATCTACCGCGACGACTACCGCTTTCTGCTCGATGACGTGATACCGAAGCGCGGCGCCGGACAGGCCGATTACGACATGGTGATCGCTTCCCAGCCTTATCGCCTGCGCGCGCCGCTCGAGTTCAAGGCGCAGCGCGTGGTGGCGCCGCTGGTGCGCGCGCTCGGCAAGGGCGGGCGCCTGCTCGGCATCCATTCCTACGGCCACGATCCGGCGCTGGAGATCATCCAGAAGGTATGGCCCGGCGAGAATCCCTTCACGCACAGCCGGCACGATCTGCTGCGCGCGGCCAAGGCGGACCTCGGGCGCGACGCGCGGCGCTACAACTTCAACGCCTACGCCGATGCGCGCGCGCTGTTCCGCTACGACATGCATACGCTGCCGACCGAGATCTCCTCCAGCATCGGCACTTCGACGCTGTTTGCCGCCTGGAACGCCGCGATCTACGTGGCGCAGATCGAGGACCAGCGCCTGAGCGGCGTGCTCGGGAGCACGCAATACCTGGACGCCACCCGCGAGGTGCTGCAGAAGCACGGCGCGCTCTGGTTCCTGGACGAGTCCTATGTCGTTTCCCGCAAGCGCGACTGACGCCGCGCTGCAGGCGCGCCTGTCCGAGCTGCTGGCCGGCAGCTCGCTGGAGATTTCGCCGCGCGAGCTGCACCGCGCACCGGCGGTCGCCGCGCTGCTGCCCGCCGATACCTGCGTCTACATCCCCTCGCTGCCCGGATTGCCGCTCGGCCGCACGCTCGAGGCGGTGGCCGCGGTGCGCTCAGCCGGCCTGGACCCGGTGCCGCACGTTTCGGCCCGGCGCGTGATCGATCGCGACGCGTTCCGCGAATTTCTGCAACAAGCAGTTTCTTTCGGGGTACACCGCGTCCTGCTCATCGGCGGCGACGAGCCGCGCGCCAAGGGCCCGTACAACGACAGCCTCGAGGTGCTGGAGCGCGGCGTGCTCGCCGAGTGCGGCGTGCGCGAGATCGGCGTCGGCGGTTACCCGGAGGGGCATCCGCGCATCGCGTTGAATGCGCTCGACAGCGCGCTGCGCCGCAAGCTCCAGCTCGCCCGAGAGCAGGGCCTGGGCGCCTATATGGTCACCCAGTTCTGCTTCTCGCCGCAGCGCGTGGTGGATTACTGCGCCGCCCTGGCGCGCACGCACCCCGATCTGCCGGTCTATGTGGGCGTCGCGGGCCCGACCGACCCGGTGGCGCTCGCGCGCTATGCGCAGCGCTGCGGGGTGGGCGTCTCGCTGAGCGCGCTGCGCAACCTGGGCAGCGGCATCGCCAAGCTCGTGACCCACACCGACCCGCGCGAGCAGGTCGTGGCCATCGCGCGCTACGCGCGCAGCCGCGAGCCGGGCAACGTGGCCGGCGTGCACCTCTACAGCTTCGGCGGCGCCGAGCGCACCGCCGGCTGGATGCGCGGGCTGATCCAGGTCGCCGTCAGTAGCTGAGAAAGCCCACCTTGCGCGGCAGCCAGAGCGCGAGCTCCGGGGCGGCCATGAGCAAGCAATGCGGTAAAATCCCGTGGTTTAGCGAGCTGCGGCGGAATGACGCGTACCTGGCTGGTCGCCGGAAACTGGAAGATGCACGGCAGCCTGGCGGCCAACGAGGCCTTGCTCGGTTCTCTGCTCGGTCAGATCTCCAGCTCAAAAGCCGGGGAATGCGCGGTGTGCGTGCCATTCCCCTACCTGGAACAGGTCTCCCGCAGGCTGAAGGGAAGCGCAATCGCCTGGGGCGCGCAGAACGTGAGCGAGCACGCCCAGGGCGCGTATACCGGCGAGGTGTCCGCGGCGATGCTGCGGGACTTCGACTGCCGCTACGTCATCGTCGGGCATTCCGAGCGGCGGCAGCTCTACGGCGAAGGCGATGCGCAGGCCGCGGCGAAGTTCGCGGCGGCGCAGGGCGCCGGGCTCACGCCGATTCTGTGCGTGGGCGAGACGCTGCAGGAGCGCGAGGCGGGACGCACCGAGGAAGTGGTCGCGCGCCAGCTGGGCGCAGTGCTGGAGCGCGGCGACTTTGGAAATGCAGTTCTCGCGTATGAGCCGGTCTGGGCGATCGGCACGGGGCTGACCGCCGCGCCCGAGCAGGCGCAGCAAGTGCACGCGTTCCTGCGCAAGAGGGTTTCAAACGCCACGCGCATTCTCTACGGCGGAAGCGTGAAGGCGCAGAATGCGCCGGCGATTTTCGCGATGCCGGACGTGGACGGCGGGCTGATCGGCGGCGCCTCGCTGGTGGCAAAGGAATTCGTCGGGATAGTGAAAGCGGCCGAAAGGATCGAGTGATGAATTGGATGACTATGGCGGTGGTAATGCACGTGCTGATCGCGCTGGCGATCATCGGGCTGGTGCTGCTCCAGCACGGCAAGGGCGCGGACATGGGCTCGGGCTTCGGCGGCGGCGCCTCGTCGAGCCTGTTCGGCGCCACCGGCTCGGCGAACTTCCTGTCGCGCGCCACCGCCGTCCTCGCCACGATCTTTTTCCTCTCGAGCCTCGCGCTCGCCTATTTCGCCACGCAGAAGCCGCAGGAAAGCGGCAGCGTGGTCGACCGCGCGCCGCCCGCAGCGGAGAAAAAGCTCGATGCCGAAAAGTCCGCCGCCGAACCCGCGAAACCCGCGCCGCCGTCCGGCGAAAAGAGCGTACCGCAGTGATTTTTGAGGGATAATTCCGGATTCGCCCACGTGGTGAAATTGGTAGACACGCTAGCTTGAGGGGCTAGTGGCCTAAACAGCCGTAGCAGTTCGAGTCTGCTCGTGGGCACCAAATCCTATGCTTGCTGAGTACTTTCCGATCCTGCTGTTCATCCTGGTCGGCATCGGCGTCGGCGTGGCGCCCATGGTGCTCGGGAAGCTGCTCGGGCCCAACCGCCCCGACCCGGAAAAACTCTCGCCCTACGAGTGCGGCTTCGAGGCCTTCCAGGACGCGCGCGTGAAGTTCGACGTGCGCTACTACCTCGTGGCGATCCTGTTCATCCTGTTCGACCTGGAGATCGCCTTCCTCTTCCCCTGGGCCACGGTGGTCAACGAGCTCGGCATGGCGGGCTTCATCTCGATGATGATTTTCCTTGCAATCCTCGTGGTCGGCTTCATTTACGAGTGGATGAAAGGAGCGCTGGAGTGGGAATAGAGGGCGTCCTCGACAAGGGCTTCGTCACCACTACGGCCGACCAGCTGATCAACTGGACGCGCACCGGCTCGCTTTGGCCGATGACCTTCGGCCTGGCCTGCTGCGCCGTGGAGATGATGCACGCCGGCGCGGCGCGCTACGACCTGGACCGCTTCGGCATCGTGTTCCGCCCCAGCCCGCGGCAGTCGGACGTCATGATCGTCGCCGGCACGCTGTGCAACAAGATGGCGCCGGCGCTGCGCAAGGTCTACGACCAGATGGCCGAGCCGCGCTGGGTGATCTCGATGGGCTCGTGCGCCAACGGCGGCGGCTACTACCACTA
>CAZJJC010000296.1:0-1560 GCA_964546195.1 uncultured Enterobacteriaceae bacterium
CCAGCTTCGGCAGCTTGAGCTCCTTCAAAAAACCTGAAACCAGATCGGGAAGCCGCGCCGCGTCGGTGTGGGCTCGCGTGCGCGCTTCATACGCCTGCGCCCATTGCTGGAACGTCGCCGCGTCCTCGCCGCCGCGGCCCGGCGCGATGCGCCAGGCGTGCGCGAGGCGCCAGGCGTCGCGGCATTGGGCCGCGGTCTGCGCGGGCGAGAGCAGCGCGGCCTCGCGCAGGACCTCCTCCCAGATCGCCTGCTCCTGCGCCGGCGCGAGCAGCAGCGGAAGCGTTCCCCCGAGCTCGGAATACAGCGCGTCCTCCCACAGCCGCTGCACCCAGGCGTCGAAGGGCAGGATGTCGGCGGCCTCCCATGCCGTCAGGTTCCTGCTGCGCTGAAAAGCGTCGAAATCGGCGGTGAGGGCCTGCGCGAGGCGCCGGTTGGGCGTCACTACCGTGATGCGGGCGGCATGGCCTTCGGCGAGGCGGGCGTAGAGATCGGCTTTGGCGAGCATTCCTTCGTGGAGTTTAGCTAGACTAGGCGCCCCGGGAGGAAACATGCGCACCGTGCTTGCCTTGCTGCTCTCCTCCGCCGCGGCGCTGGCCGCGGCCCAGCAATATCCCGCGCGCGACATACGCTCGATCTGCAACTTCGCGCCCGGCTCGGGCGCCGACATCATCGTGCGCTTCTACAGCGACAGGCTCTCGAAGCTCGCCGGCAGGCCGGTGATCGTCGAGAACAAGCCCGGCGCCAACGGCGCCATCGCCACCGCGGAGCTCGCGCGCTCGAAGCCCGACGGCTACAGCCTCATGATCACGCCGGCGAGCTCGACCATCGCCTCGGCGCCCTACCTTTTCAAGAGCCTGCCGTTCAACGCGGAGACGGACTTCGCCGCGGTCACCACCCTCGCCTCGCTCTCGTTCGTGCTGCTGGTGGATGCCTCCAGGCCGATCAAGACGGTGGACGAGCTGGTGGCGCACCTCAAGACGCGCCCGAAGCACGGCTTCTACGGCACGAGCAACAACACCGGCGTCATCGCCGCGGAGCTCTTCAAGCAGGCCGCCGGCCTCACCACCACCTACGCGCCTTACAAGCAGAACACCCAGGCACTCACCGATCTCTTGCAGGGCACGCTCGACTTCATCTCGTACGACGCCACCTGGGCCGCGGGCCAGGCGCAGGGCGGGCGCGTGCGCGTGCTCGCCGCCACCGCGGCGAAGCGCTCGGTCGCCTTCCCCGACGTGCCGACCCTCATGGAGCTCGGCTACGGCAGGAACGACGTCACGCCCTGGTGGGGCGTCGTGGTGCCCGCCGGCACGCCCAAGCCGATCATCGCCAGGCTCGCCGGCTGGTTCAACCGCATCACCGCCGAAAAGGACACCCGGACCTTCCTCGCGCGCGCCGCCTTCGACCCCTTCCCCGGCTCGCCCGCGCAGATGGCCGCGCTCCTCAAGAGCGACGCGGCGCGGTGGAAGGGCTACGTCGAGCTCGCCAAGATCGAGCCGCAGTAATTCGGGGTCAGGGTCGTAATTCTGTTTGCGCGTAGCGCAATACGAATTACGACCCTGA
>CAZJJC010000297.1:0-2541 GCA_964546195.1 uncultured Enterobacteriaceae bacterium
GGCCAGGTGCCTCAAACGGATTTTCATTTCAGATGAAAAGCCGAGGGAATCCAGCGTCAGCCCGCTCAGCTGGTCGGAGAGCGCCTTGCGGTCGAGGATCCGCAGCACCGCGTCCTCGCCGAACACGCTCGGCATCACCGAGACGCGAAAGTCGATCTCGCGGCCTTCGCCGCCGTTCTTCACGCGAGCCTTGAAGCGGCCGTCCTGCGGCACGCGCCGCTCGGCGATGTCGAGCTCCGACATCACCTTGATGCGCGAGATCACCTGCTCGGCGAGCTCGGTGCCCGGCATGCTCTCGGCGGCGGTCAGCACGCCGTCGATGCGGTACTTGATGGTGAGGCCCGCGCCGGTGGTCTCGAGGTGCACATCGCTCGCCCCGGCCTTCAGCGCGTCGTAGAGCGTGGAAGTCACCAGGCGCACCACGGTGCTGTCGGCCTCGGCGGCGGACTCGAAGGAGATCTCCTGGGTGCCGTCGAGCTTCGCTTCACCCTGCTCGATGTCCTTTGAAAAACCGTCCAGGGCGCGCAGCTGCGTTTCCTGCTGCGAGAGATAGGCCGCCACGTCCAGGCGGTCGGCGAGGCGGTAGCCGAAGGGCTCGCGGATGCGCTCCTCAACCCAGTCCTGGGTGTCGAGGTCGTACGGGTTGCCCAGCACCACGAGCAGCATGCCGTCGGCGGCGCGCAGCGCCGCGCAGTTGCGCCGCTGCGCCTCGGCGAAGGGAATGGCGTCGAACGCCGGCGCCCCGGCGCGCATCTCCTCCAGCGCGATGCCCGCGATGCGCAGGCTCTCCGACAGCGCCTCGATATCCGTCATTTGATGCTCCCGGCAAGCTCGAAAATCGGCATGTACATCAGCACCACCACCAGGCCCACGGAGACCCCGAGCACCGCCATGAGGAGCGGCTCGAAAGCGCGCGTGAACCAGTCGATGTAGCGCGCCACTTCATCGTCGTGAAAGCGCGCGATCTGGGTGAACATGTGGCCCATGTCGCCGCTGCGCTCGCCCACGGCCATCATGCGCGAGGCGACCGGCGTGGCGAGGCCGGCCGCGCCGAGCGCCGCCGACATGGGGCGGCCTTCCTCGATCAGGCGTTTCGCCTGCATGAGCTGCGCTCGCAGGTGCACTGCGAGCAGATCGCGCACCATGTCGAGGGCCTGCACCGCGGGAATGCCGGCGCGCAGCAGCATCCCGGCCGTGCGGTACAGGCGCGCGAGCTGATAGATCTTCATGCGGCTGCCGAGCGCCGGGACGCGCCAGAGCTGGACATTGAGCCAGCTCCTGAACTGCGGACGCGAGAACGCCCACGTTGCGGCTGCGACGAAGGCGAGCAAGCCGACCCCGAGGGCTAGCGCATTTTTTGCGGCGAAGTTGCCGAAGGCGAGAAGCAGCTGCGAGAAAAACGGCAGCGTGCCCGCCATGTCCTCGTACACGCTGGCGAAGCGCGGCACGACGTAGAGCATGAGAAAGCCGATGACCAGCACGCCGACCACCAGGAGGATCGCCGGATAGATGCTCGCCGAGACGATCTTCTTTCGCACCCGCTCGAACTCCTCCTGGTAGGCGATATAGCGGCCGAGCGCTTCCTTCACGTTGCCGCTGCGCTCGCTCGCCCGGACGGTAGCCACGTAGAGCGGCGAGAAATGCTGCGGATAGCCGGCGAGCGCCTGCGAGAAGGGCTCGCCGCGGTGAATCGCGGCGAGCATGCCGCAGAGCACTTCCTGGCGCTCGCCGTGGCCTTCTTTCTCTACGAGCGTCTGCAGCGCCTCGACCAGGTTGAGCCCCGCCTCGAGCAGCGACATGAGCTCCATCGAGAACAGCATGGCCGGGAAGCGCGCCTTGCCCCTGAGCGGAAGTCTCAGGGCGAAGCCCTTGGGCTCGAGCGAGATCAGCGTCAATCCCTGTCTGCCCACCTGGTCGGCGGCGAGGGCTGCATTCGCCGCCTCCAGATCGAGCGAGACCACCTGCTGCCGCGCGTCCACCGCGAGGATATCGAAGTGCACGGGACTCCTCAGTTGAGGCCGATGTCGGCGTCGGGGCCGTCGCCACCGGCCTTGCCGTCGCGGCCGTACGACAGGATCTCGTATTCGCCCTTGGTGCCAGGCGTGCGGTAGACATAAGGCCGGCCCCACGGATCGTTCGGCACCGCCTTCCTCAGGTATGGGCCCAGCGCCTGCAGCCCTTCCTCGGCGGTGGGGTACCGCCTCGTGTCGAGGCGGTACTGGTCCAGCGCCTTCTCGAACGACTCGATCTGCGCTCTTGCCACCTGGACCTCCGACTTGCCCACCTGGGAGAAGTAGCGCGGCGCTACGTACCCGGCGAGCAGGCCGATGATCACGATGACGACGAGCAGCTCGAGCAGCGTGAAGCCTTCAGCTTTGCGTGTCGATTGCACGAAGACCTCCGTCAGTCAATCGACACTTGGCCGATGAAGCCCTGGTCTGTCGAATCAAGCCCGAACCGGGAGCCTCGCGCGCCGGCTTCGGCGAGCACCTTACGCGCCGCGGTGATCGCATCCGTGGTTGTCGGCTCGATACTAGCGAA
>CAZJJC010000298.1:0-4290 GCA_964546195.1 uncultured Enterobacteriaceae bacterium
CGCGATGGCGATGTCCGCCGGCGCGCTTGCCCAGCAAAGCGAGACCGGCTTGTACGTGGGCGGCATGATCGGGCAGGCAGACCTCGACATCGACGAGGATACCGCCTGGAAAGTCTCCCTGGGTTACCAGATCAACCGCACCTTCGCCGTTGAGCTGGGCTACACCAACCTCGGGGAAGTTTCCGCGGGGGGTGTGGATGTGGAAGCCACCGCTTGGGAAGTAATCGGCTTGGCCAAGTTCCCGGTCGCCAACCAGTTCTCGGTCTACGGACTGGTCGGCATCGCGAAGGTGGAGGCCGAAGCCACGTTCCTGGGACTAACCGCCTCGGATGACAGCACCGAGCTGACCTTCGGCGTCGGAGCGCAATATGATTTCTCGCCGAAGCTGGGCCTGCGCGCCCAGTGGCAGCGCTACGGCGCCGACGATGACGTCGACGTGATGAGCGTCGGTATCGTCTACAAATTCTGATCGAATAAGACCAAGAAATACGATCAGGGAAGGGCGGCTCAGGCCGCCCTCTTTTTTTACTCTGGCAGAATGCCGGGGTGGCAGTCGAAACCGACCGGCTGATTTCCGGGAAACCGACCTCTCCGCAGGAAGAGCAGATAGAGCGCTCGCTGCGGCCCGGCACGCTGGCGGAGTACGTGGGGCAGGACAGGGTGCGCGGGCAGCTCGAGATCTTCATCCAGGCGGCGCGCGGGCGCGGCGAGGCGCTGGACCACGTGCTGCTCTTCGGCCCGCCCGGGCTGGGGAAGACGACGCTCGCGCACATCATCGCCCGCGAGATGGGGGTGAACCTGCGCCAGACTTCCGGCCCGGTGCTCGAGCGTCCCGGGGACCTCGCCGCCCTGCTGACGAACCTGCAGCCGCGCGACGTGCTGTTCATCGACGAGATTCACCGCCTGTCGCCGGTGGTCGAGGAGATCCTCTACCCGGCGCTGGAGGACTTCCAGATCGACATCATGATCGGCGAGGGCCCCGCGGCGCGTTCGATCAAGCTCGACCTGCCGCCCTTCACGCTGGCCGGCGCGACCACGCGCGCCGGCATGCTCACCAATCCGCTGCGCGACCGGTTCGGCATCGTGGCGCGCCTGGAGTTCTACGGCCACGACGAGCTCGCGACGATCGTCGGCCGCTCGGCGCGCCTGCTGGATATCACTCTGGAAAAGGAAGGCGCCGCCGAGATCGCGCGCCGCGCGCGCGGCACGCCGCGCATCGCCAACCGCCTGCTGCGCCGCGTGCGCGATTTCGCGCAGGTGAAGGCCGACGGCAAAGTGTCGAAGGCGGTGGCCGAGGCGGCGCTCAAGATGCTCGATGTCGACGCGCTCGGCCTGGACGTCATGGACCGCAAGCTCCTGCTCGCGGTGATCGAGAAGTTCTCCGGCGGGCCGGTCGGCCTGGACAACCTGGCGCACGCCATCGGCGAGGAGACCGACACCATCGAGGACGTGCTCGAGCCCTACCTCATCCAGCAGGGCTACCTGCAGCGCACGCCGCGGGGCCGGGTGGCGAGTGTCTCGGCGTACCGGCATTTCGGCATCGCCGCGCCGGCCTCATTGGCCAATGCGGCCAGGGATCTTCTTTCGGACTCTTGAAGATCCCGGTTCGCGTCTACTATCAGGACACCGACGCGGGCGGGGTGGTGTTCCATGCGCAATATTTCGCGTTCATGGAGCGCGCGCGCACCGAGATGCTCAACCAGAAGGGCATCGATCTCGCCTATGTCGCCGATAAGCAACGCACGCTGTTCATGGTCCATGAGATCGTCGCGAAATACCACCTGCCGGCGAGGCTCAATGACATGCTGAGCGTGAGCGCCGAAGTGGTTAGAATGAACCGCGCGAGCCTCGTGTTCCGCCACCGGGTGGAGCGCGGGCAGGAGCTGCTGGTCGAAGCCGACGTGACGGTCGCCCTGGTGGACCGCGACCGCATGAGGCCCACCCGCATGCCGCAAGAACTAGAACGGGCCTTCAAATGAACGTAACCCAAGACCTCGACATCTGGACGCTGATTCTCCACGCCAGCCTGGTCGTCAAGGTGGTCATCATCCTGCTGGTGGCGGTGTCCTTCATGTCCTGGATGTTCATCTTCCAGAAATGGTTCTCCATCCGCCGCGCCTCGGCGCAGAGCGACAAGTTCGAGCGCGAATTCTGGAGCGGCAACGACCTGAACGCGCTCTACCAGGGCGCGGTGAACAACCGCCACTCCATCGGCAGCCTCGAGCGCGTGTTCGAAGCGGGCTTTCGCGAGTTCGCCAAGCTGCGCGGCCAGCGCGGCACCGACACCAGCGACATGGTCGACGGCGCGCGGCGCGCCATGCGCGCCACCTTCCAGCGCGAGATGGACTTCCTCGAGCGGCACCTGTCGTTCCTCGCCTCGACCGGCTCGGTGAGCCCGTACGTGGGTCTGTTCGGCACGGTATGGGGCATCATGCACGCCTTCCGAAGCCTGGCGAACGTGCAGCAGGCGACGCTGGCGCAGGTGGCGCCGGGCATCGCCGAGGCGCTGGTCGCCACCGCCATCGGCCTGTTCGCCGCGATCCCCGCGGTCGTCGCGTACAACCGCTATTCGCACGACATCGAGCGGCTCGCCAACCGCTTCGAGAGCTTCATGGAGGAGTTCTCCAACATCCTCCACCGGCAGGCGGTGCGCTAGCGATGCCCTCGCTGCACCGCAAGCGCGGCACGATGCACGAGATCAACGTGGTGCCGTACGTCGACGTGATGCTGGTGCTGCTGGTGATCTTCATGGTCACCGCGCCGCTCATTACCCCCCAGGTCATCGACCTGCCGACCGTCGGCAAGGCGAGCCAGCCGCGCGTGGTGCCGCTCGAGGTATTCGTCAGGGCCGACCAGGGCCTGGTGGTGCGCAGCCGCGACGGGAACGGGCGCATCCTCGAAGAGCGCAACGTGACGCGCGCGCAGCTTCCCGGGGTCATCAAGGAGGCGCTCGCCAAATCGGCGGATCTCTCGGTACTCGTGGGCGGCGACAAGAACGCGCGCTACGAGTCCGTGCTGCAGGTGATGGATGAACTTCGCAAGCACGGCATTCAGAAAGTCGGATTGCAGGTCAAAGTGGCGCAGTGAGTGAATCGAAGCATCGACCGGAGGACTTCGGCGAGCGTCGTGGTGAGCCTGCGCTCGGGCGCTCGATGGCGCTGGCATTTGCGGTCCACGCGGTGCTGGTCGCGGTCATGGTCTTCGGCGTGCGCTGGCAGAGCCATCCGGCCGAGGTCGTCAGCGTAGAGCTGTGGGAGCCGCTGCCCGCGCCGCCGCCCAAGGTCGAACCCAAGCCCGAGCCCAAGCCCGAGCCCGAGCCGCCGCCTCCGCCGAAGCCCGAGCCCAAGCCCGAGCCGCCCCCGCCGCCGAAGCCCGAGCCGAAGGTCGAGAAACCCGACATCGTCGAGAAGAAGGAGCCGCCCAAGCCCAAGCCGAAGCCCGAGCCCAAGCCCGAGCCGCCCAAGCCCGAGCCGCCCAAGCCCAAGCCGAAACCCAAGCCCGCGCCGCCGAAGGACGACCTCTTCCAGAAGAAGCAGGCCCAGGAGCAGCTCGCCATGGAGCAGCGCCAGTTCGAGGAGGACCGCCGCAGGGCCGACGAGGCGCAGCGCAAGGCCGCTGCCGAGCGCCTGGCGCGAGAGCTGGCCGCGACAGCGCGCGACAAGGCCCTGGCCGAATACATCAACCGCATTCGGCAGAAGGTGCGTTCCAACTGGATCCTGCCGCAGGACCTGTCGGGCAACCCGGAGGCGATCTTCGAGGTGATCCAGCTGCCGACCGGCGAGGTCCTCTCCGTGAAGGTGCTCAAGCCGAGCGGCAATCCTGCCTACGATGCGGCCGTGGAACGTGCCATCCTTAAGTCTTCGCCGCTGCCGCTGCCGGATTCGCGCAATGATTTCTCGCGTGTGCTGAAACTTACATTCAAGCCGCGTGACTAAACTTATAATCCGCTCCAATAACATCAGGAGGATCAACCGCTTGCGATTCCGCTGGGTTTGGCTGCTCGGGCTGTCCTGCCTCCTGTCCGCGTCGCTCGCCCGGGCGCAGCTTTCGATCGAGATCACCGGCGGCGGCGAGCAGCGCACGCCGATCGCCATCGTGCCGTTCGCGGGCGAGGCGGCGCTCGCGCCTTCCATCACTTCCATCGTGCGCGCCGACCTCGAGCGCAGCGGCCTGTTCCGCGGCCTGGAGCTGCCGCCCATCAGTCCTACGCCGACCGAGGCGTCGAGCATCAACTACTCGGAATGGCGCTCGCGTCTCGCCGACGCCCTGGTGGTGGGCTCGGTGGCCAAG
>CAZJJC010000299.1:0-4513 GCA_964546195.1 uncultured Enterobacteriaceae bacterium
TGGACCGCTTGGCCATCCACTTGGAGATGAGCAGCGAGATGATGGCGCCGCCGAAGCCCAGCACCGCCGAGAACACCAGCAGCGAGACATAGTCGATGCCCTCGGCCGTCAGGTACTGCCCCAGGCCGAATACCTGCATGATGATCGAGAGCACCAACAGCACCGCGATGTTGGTGACTAGGAACAGCACGACGCGCTTCATCGGATTTGTTCTCCTTTATACGGCCGTTTAGATGCGGGGCGCGCCCGCAAGTTTCAAGATCTCGCGCGCGCCCTTCTCCGCGATGACATAGGTCGGAGCGTTGGTGTTGCCCGAGGTGATCCTGGGAAAAACCGAGGCGTCGATGACGCGCAGCCGGCCGACCCCGTGCACGCGCAGCTCGTCGTCGACGACCGCCAGGGGGTCGTGGCCCATTTTGCACGTGCCGACCGGGTGAAAGATGGTCGTGCCGAGCTCGCCCGCCGCTTTTTGAAGCTCAGAATCCGAATTTACGGAAAGTCCAGGACGGTACTCCTGCGGCTGGTACTTGGCCAAGGCCTCGGCCGCCATGATGCGCCGGGTAAACCGCATGCCCTCGACCGCCACCCGCCGGTCCTCCTCGGTCGACAGGTAGTTCAGCCGGATCTCCGGATAGGCGGCCGGATCGGGCGACTTGATGCGCACCGAGCCGCGCGAGCTCGGCCGCAGGTTGCACACGCTCGGCGTGATCGCCGGGAAGGCGTGCAGCGGGTCGCCGAACTTGTCGAGCGAGAGCGGCTGCACATGCCATTCGATGTTGGGCGTGGGCTGCGCCGGGTCGCTCCTGGCGAACGCCCCCGCCTGGGAAGGCGGCATGGTGAGCGGCCCGGTGCGGAACACGAAGTACTCGAACGCCATGGCCGCCTTGCCCCACGGGCTGTTGGCGATGCCGTTCAGCGTCTTGACGTTCTTCACCTTGTACTGCATGCGGATCTGCAGGTGGTCGTGCAGGTTTTCCCCGACCCCGGGAAGATCGTGGAGCACGGGAATCCCGAGCGCGTCGAGGAGCTTCGCCGGCCCGATGCCCGAGAGCTGCAGAAGCTGCGGCGAGCCGATGGCGCCGGCGGCCAGGATGGTCTCCTTGCGCGCCTCGACGCAGAATTTCTGCCCGCGGTGCGTGAATTCCACGCCGCTCGCCTCGCGGTTGTGCAGGCTCAACCGGGCGACCTGGGCGCCGGTCATGACCATGAGGTTGGGCCGGTGCATCACCGGGCGCAGGAAGGCGTGGGTCGCGCTCCAGCGCCGGCCGCGCTTCTGGTTCATCTGGAAGTAGGCGCAGCCGAAGTTGTCGCCGTTGTTGAACACCTTGATCGGCGGGATGCCGCACTGCGCGGCCGCCTCGCGCCAGGCATCGATGATGTCCCAGCGCACGCGCGGGTTCTCGACGCGCAGCTCGCCGCCGGCGCCGTAGCCCTCGGTGGCGCCGCGCTCGTAATCCTCCAGGGATTTGAATAGGGGAAGGACTTCATCCCAGGACCAGCCGCGATTGCCGAGCGAGGCCCAGTAGTCCCAGTCCTCCTTCTGGCCGCGCATGTAGATCATCGCGTTGATCGACGAGCAGCCGCCGAGCACGCGGCCGCGCGCGTAATGGATCGAGCGGCCCGCCAGGTGCTCGTCGGGCTCGGTCTGGTAGCACCAGTCGGTGCGCGGGTTGGCGATGGTGTAGAGGTAGCCGACCGGGATGTCGATCCAGAACCAGTCGTCCTTGCCGCCGGCCTCGAGCAGCAGCACCCGGTTCTGCGGATCGCGCGAGAGCCGGTTGGCGAGCAGGCAGCCCGCGCTCCCCGCGCCCACGATGACGTAGTCGTAACTGCCGAGCCCCTGCATTGCGCCCCCTGGGGTATTGTAACGAGGCCATGGTCGAAGACGGCCTGCTGGAGGAGGCGCTGCAGGCGACGAAGGCCGCGCATTTCGACGCCGGCGGCGGCGCCTGCGACTACAGCGCCCTTGCGGCTTCGCGCGAGCACGGCCGGCTCGCCGCCTGTCTCGCGAGCCTCGCATCGTTCGATCCCAAGCGCGTGCGCATCCCCGCGCAGACCGCGTTCTGGCTCAACGTTTTCAACGCCGTGGTGCTGCGCGATGCCGCCGAGCTCGCCCTTGCCGCCGGCATGCGCGAGGTGCAGGACTTCTTCGAGCGTGCGCGCCTCAAGCTCGGCGGCTTTCAGTATTCCCTCGACGATATCGAGCATGGTTTGCTGCGCGGCAACGTGCCCAAGTTCGGCCGCCTGCGCCCGCCCATGGGTCGTGACGACCCGCGCCTCGCCTACATGCCGCTCGCCTACGACGAGCGCATGCACTTCGCGATGCACTGCGCCTCGCGCTCCTCGCCCCCGTTTCGGGTGTTCGAGGGAGGAAAGCTGGACCTCCAGCTCGAGCAAGCCACGGCGGACTACCTGCGGCGCAATGTGCGGGTCGAACAAGAAGGCGCCCTCGTCGTCCTGCCTTGCCAGTTCCGCTGGTACCCGGACGACTTCGGGGGCGAGCAGGGCTGCCTCGAGTTCGCGCTCGCGCAGCTCGACGAGGAGATCGTCGAGCTGGTCGACCGGCGCCGGGGCCGGGTGAAGCTGCGCTACGCCGAGTTCGACTGGACGCTCAACCAGCGAGCGTAGAATCCTCCCCAACAGGAGCCCGCCATGACCGCCACGCTCGAGCAGTTCGCCCTCGACTGCCACACCATCCTCCAGTCGGAGCCCGGCCCGTCGGGCCGGCGCAAGATCTGCATGCGCCTCGAGGAGCTCCTGCGCGACCCGAAGTTCGTCTCCTCCGCCGTGAGCGAGAAGACCGCCGAGCGCCAGCTGCTGTACGAAGATCCGGAGCTCGGATTCTGCGTCCTCGCGCACAACTACACCGGCCCCCGGGAATCCCCGCCGCACGACCACGGCCCCTCCTGGGCGATCTACGGCCAGGCGAAGGGGGAGACCGAGATGACCGACTACACCCTGGTCGCGGCCGCGACCAAGGACCAGCCCGGCAAGGCCCGGCCGCTGCGCACTTACAAGCTCACCCCGGGCAACGCGTATCTCTACAACGAAGGCGACCTGCACTCGCCGCGGCGCCGCGGCCCGACCCAGCTCATCCGCCTCGAGGGGATGAACATGGACCGCTTCAAGCGGCTCAAATTCGAGGCGGTGTGACATGCCCAGACTGCGATTCATCGAGGAACGCGAGCTGGACGCGGAGAAGCGCGCGCTCATCGCCTCGGCCGAGCGCACAGGCGCGCCCGACCCGAGGGTAGTGCGCATCATGACCCGCTCGAGCGCCGGCCTCGCCTGGGTGAAGTGCTGGAACAGCGTGCTGTACGAGGGCAAGCTGCCGCACAGGCTGAAGGAGATGTGCCGCATCCGCATCTCGGTTGCGCACCGCTGCGGCTACTGCTCGACCGTGCGCTCGAAGGTGGCGGGTCTGGATGAAGAAACGGTCAACGACCTGCTAGGCGAGAGGACGCGGCTGTCGGCCGCGGAAAAAGCCGCCCTCGAATACGCCGACCTCTTCAAGGCCGGCGACGACCCGATCGATTCCGACGCGGTCTACGACAGGCTGCGCCAGCACTTCAGCGAGGAAGAGATCATCGAGCTCGCCATGCTGTGCGCGCAGACGGTGGGCGTCGGGCGCCTGGTCCGGTCGCTCAACATCGTGTCCTGGGAAGAAGCCTGCGAGCTCAACCCCGCGCTGGAAAGGGCGTGAATCAGCAGATCCGCTTCTGCAAGAGCTTCGACGGCACGCGCATCGCCTACGCCGCCACCGGTAGCGGTACGCCGCTGGTTCGGGCACCGCACTGGCTGACCCATCTGGAATACGAATTCCAGAGCCCGGTATGGCGGCCTTGGATCGAGGCTTTCTCGAAGGACTATACGCTGCTCCGGATGGACGAGCGTGCATGCGGACTGTCGGATTGGGACGTCGGCGAAATAACCCTTGAGGCCTGGGTGCGCGATCTCGAGGCAGTGGTCGATGCGGCGGGTTTGGAGCGCTTCGCCTTATTCGGCCACTCGCAAGGTGCCGGCATTGCAATTGAATATGCCGTACGCCATCCTCAGCGCGTAACGCATCTCGTGATGCTCGGAGGCTATGCGCGCGGCTGGATGCGGCGCGGCCTGCCACCGGAGCGCATTGCCGAGCTGGAGGCTCAGCTGAAACTGGTGGAGGCCGGTTGGGGCCGCGAAGAGGAGTCCTTCCTCGCGCGTGACGATCTGACTCCGCCAACGCAGCCTAGCGTTTGATGTGTCAACGATCTGCGCGGGTGCCTGCTGAACCGAATAGCTGCGAGGCCGATACACGGGAAGCCGAGGCGCTCCCGCAGTGCTCGCGATTTGCCAATCCCCGATCCGGACCGCTGCGACATGTGAGTCGAGCGGCACCATCTGCGCTCGGTTCTGGTCGAGCATCGGACAGATCCAGTGACGCTCAAACGCGTGGCTGAGCCCATAACCGGCGTGACACCCGGCCTGGTGCGAACTCGCGCATTGCCTGGACGATCGGCATCACGACCGTGTC
>CAZJJC010000300.1:0-1776 GCA_964546195.1 uncultured Enterobacteriaceae bacterium
GTAGTTCTTCGCCTCGCCGCCGAACTTCTTCGCCAGTATATGCGTCATCGCCGCCGTCAGCGTCGTCTTGCCGTGGTCCACGTGCCCGATCGTGCCCACGTTCACGTGCGGCTTGGTGCGCTCGAATTTGCTTTTTGCCATCTCGATCTTCCCGGTTCTTCCTAGTCGTCTCTGGTGCCCATGATGCGGATTGAACGCATGACCTCTCCCTTACCAAGGGAGTGCTCTGCCACTGAGCTACATGGGCCGAATTTCGGTGAATGCTCGCGCTGCTGGAGCGGGTGAAGGGAATCGAACCCTCGTCATAAGCTTGGAAGGCTTCTGCTCTACCATTGAGCTACACCCGCGCCTGACGTATACGAAATCACCCAACCGCCGCCGAAGCTGGTGGAGGGGGTTGGATTCGAACCAACGTAGGCGCAAGGCCAACAGATTTACAGTCTGCCCCCTTTAGCCGCTCGGGCACCCCTCCGGCGGAACCCGAAATTATGAATTCGACCCGACACTTGGTCAAGAAATAACTACGGAATCCGGCCTCTAGGTCCCGTAGCGCGCGCCGGCCTGGAGCGATTTCAGCGCGGCGAGCGCGCTGTAGCAGGCGAGCCAGGAAGTTTTCGGATTCTCCGGCGCCGGAACGTTCTCCAGCACCAGCGTGAAACGCCCGCAGCGGCCTGAGACCCGGATGGTGTGCGTGTTGAGGGTGAGCGAGGGGTCGGCCACCACCTTCAGCCGCGTGCGGTCCGCACCGATGCCGCCAAGCGACAGGATCGCAGCGATATTCACGTTCTGCGGGAAATGCGGCACGCCTTCCCGCGCGCTGCCTTCGAACAGCGTGAGCGGGGCCTTCAGCTGTTCCAGGTCGAATCCCCTCGCCTCGACGTAGGGAATTCCTTTCCAGGCGACGGGCGGCTTGGACACCTGGATGGACGCCTCGTCGACCCCGGCGAGGCAGGCAGTCTTGAGCACGTCCAGTCCGCCGATTCCCCCGGAAGGCACGTAGAGCAGCGCTCCAGTGCGCGCGGCGGCGCGCTCGGCCGCCAGGCGCAGGGCGTCGTCGATCAGTGCACCGGCCGAGAGCACCACGACGCCGATGCCGGCCTCCAGCAGCGCCGCCAGGTGCTGGCGCACCGCCTCGTGCGAGGCCGCCTCGATCACCGCTTGCGGGCGGGCAGCGATCAAGGCTTCCCGTTCTTCCAGGTACTTCACCCCGAATTCGCGTGCCAGATCCCGGGCGCGCGGCGCGCCGCCGGCGCGCCCCATCAGGGCCGCCACCTCGAATGCGCCGAGCTCGCCGCGGCGCACGTTTTCCAGCACCAGGCGGGCGATGGTCCCGCCGCCGATCAGGCCGATGCGCATGATTTCTTTATAGCAGTATCATTCACGCAAAGGGAGCCAGGAATGCGTATCGCCATCCTAGAAGACGACCCGGACCAGCTGGCGCTGCTGCGCCGCTGGATCACCGACGACGGTCACGACGTGCACCCCTACACCAGCGGGCGCGAGGCCATGAAGATGGCCGGCCGCGAGAGCTTCGATCTGTTCATGCTCGACTGGCAAGTGCCCGACGTCTCGGGTGCCGAGGTGCTCATGTGGCTGCGCGCCAACGTGTCGAAAAGCGTCCCGGTGCTGTTCGTCACCGTGCGCGACTCCGAGCAGGACATCGTGTTCGCGCTCGAGCACGGCGCCGACGACTACATGGTGAAGCCGGTGCGCCGCCAGGAGCTGCTCGCGCGCGTGCACGCGCTCCTGCGGCGCGCTTACCCGAGCGAGGAGCAA
>CAZJJC010000301.1:0-5673 GCA_964546195.1 uncultured Enterobacteriaceae bacterium
TGGACCTCGCGCCTGCAGCACTCGGAGCTCATGATCCTGCTCGCCCGCACCACGCCGCTCGACCAGGTGGCGAAGAAGTCCGAGGGCATGTCGGTGTTCCTGGTGGAGACCAGGAGCAAGGGCCTGGAGGTGAAGCCGATCCGCAACATGGTGAACCACGAGACCAACCAGGTGTTCATCGACAACCTGGAGATCCCGGCGGACAACCTGATCGGCGAGGAAGGCAGGGGCTTTCGCTACATCCTCGACGGCCTGAACGCCGAGCGCATCCTGATCGCGGCCGAGTGCATCGGAGATGGTTTTTGGTTTACCGAACGTTCCACAAAATATGCGGGTGAAAGAATCGTGTTCGATCGTCCCATCGGCCAGAACCAGGGCATCCAGTTCCCGATCGCCGAGGCCTACATGGAGATCGAGGCCGCCAACCTGATGCGCTACAAGGCCGCTTCGCTCTACGACCGGAAAATGAGCTGCGGCGCGGAAGCGAACATGGCCAAGCACCTCGCCGCCAAGGCCTCGTGGGAAGCGGCCAACGTGTGCCTGCAGACCCACGGCGGCTTCGGCTTCGCCGCCGAGTACGACGTGGAGCGCAAGTTCCGCGAGACCCGGCTGTACCTGGTGGCGCCGATCTCCACCAACCTGATCCTGTCCTACCTCGCCGAGCACGTCCTGGGCCTGCCTCGCTCGTTTTGATGTTCGAGAAGCACACTGCGCTACAGGCCGCGGGCCAGCTGCTGCTCGCTTTCGCGTTCCTCGCGAGCGGCGTGCGCAACGCGTTCTGGAAGTTCGCGCAGCACGAGCAGCGCATGGCGGCCCTTGGCGTCCCCTACCCCAAGTGGGTCTTGATCGGGGGATTCGCCCTGCTGTTCCCCGGGGCGCTGCTCCTGCTGTTGGACTATGAAAGGAAAATCGGAGCGTGGCTGCTGATCGCCTTCACCGTGCTCGCCAGCCTGATCTTCCACCGCTGGTGGCTCATCCACGACCCGCTGCTGCGCCACCTGCACATCGGCAACCTGCTGGTGAACGCGGGGGTGGCAGGCGGGCTGCTGCTCGTCGCGGCTATCTGAATACCAGGCTGAGCCCCGGCACGAACACCAGCAGCACCAGCATCAGCATGATCACCAGCACGAACGGCAGCGCGCCGGCGAAGATCTGATTGAGCGTGATGCGCGGGTCGTCGAGCGTCGACTTGACGACGTAGCAGGAAATGCCGAACGGCGGCGTCAGCAGCCCGAGCTCCACTGCCACGGTGGCCACGATGCCGAACCAGATCAGGTCGCCGCCGAGCGCCTTGATCACCGGCACCGCGAAGGGCAGCGTGATGACCATGATCGATACCGAGTCGAGGATGGTGCCCAACAGCACTGCCAGCACGATGAAGGCGAGCGCGAAGCCGACCAGGCCGAACTGCGCGTCCGCGACGAAGGCGCTCATCTGCTGCGGCAGGTTGGACATGGCGAGCATCTGCCCGAAGATGCGCGCCGCGAGCAGCAGGAACAGCACCGACACGGTGACGTAGCCGGTCTCGACCATCGTCGCCCACAGCGTTTTCCAGGTGAGCTTGCGGCGCACGAGCGCGATCCCCAGGGCGCCCAGCGCGCCCGCCGCGGCCGATTCGGTGGGCGTGAAGATGCCGCCGTAGATGCCGCCCAGCACCACGACGATCAGCACCACGATCGGCAGCAGTTTCAGGGCCGCGCTACGGATGTTCTCCATTTTCATCCGGGGTGTTTCCTGCCCCCCTACGTAGCCCGGCATGAAGGTCGCCATCAGCACGATGGCGAGCGCCATCAGCGCGGCAAGGATCAGCCCGGGCACGATGGCGGCCAGGAACAGCGCGCCCACCGACTCCTCGGCGATGAAGCCGTAGACGATGAGGAGCAGGCTGGGCGGGATGAGCATGCCGAGCACCGAGGTGCCGGCGACCACCCCCACGGCGAAGCGCGGCGTATAGCCGAAGCGCAGCATCTCGGGCGTCGCAATGCGCGTGAATACCGCCGCCGAGGCGATGGACGAGCCGGTGACCGAAGCGAACAGGGCATTGGCCGCCACGGTCGCTACGCCCAGGCCGCCGCGCACCCCGCGCAGCGCCCAGCGAGCGACGTCGAAGGCGTCGCGCCCCGCGTCCGACACGCTGACCAGCAGCCCCATCAGCACGTACAGCGGCACGACGCCGAAAAAGTAGTTCTTCAGGTACTCGCTCGAGCTGCGCGAGAGCGTGCGCACGCCGAGCTCGGGGTCGCCGCGGATCAGCCAGATGCCGGCGAAGCCGGCCACGATCATCACCACGCCGATCGGCATGCCGCTGTAGAGCAGCAGCACCAGGAGCACGATGCAGGCGAGGCCGATCTGGATGTGGGTAAGCTCGCTCGAGGCGATCCAGGCGACGCCGAGCGCCGCGGCGAGCAGCGCGCCCATCACGCCCCAGCCCGGCCGCCTCGCCCTCCAGGCCGCGTGCGAGAACTGGATCAGAAATTCCAGGCAAGTGGCCGCGGCGCCGAAAACGATCACGCCGAAAAACGGCCATACCGGGAAAGTGAACACCCCCGGCGTGCCGGTGATCTCGTCGCTCGCCCAGGCGGACTCGAACCGCGGCCAGGTGCCCCAGGCGATGAGCCCGAAGACGACAGCGCCGGCGAGATGGAACAGCGCCGTCAGCAGCGCGGCCGCCCCGGGCCGGCGCGCCTCGAGCCGCTGGATCAGCACCTCCACCCGCGTGAAGCGGCCCGCGCGCAGCGTGTTCGGGAACGCGAGGAACAGCGCCGCCACGACCGAGAAGCCGACGATCTCGGCCGCGCCCTGGATGGGCGCGCCGAACAGATAGCGCCCGGCGACGTCGGCGCAGATGACGAACGTCAGGCAGAACAGCCACAGCGTCCCCACGCTGTTCATGCCCAGCGTGAGCGCGCCGAACCCGCGCGTCAGGCGGGCAAGACTCAGAGACCTTTATCCCATTCGCGCAGCGGCTTGGCGCCGCGCTTGCGCGCTTCCTCCATGAAGATCCTCAGCACCTGGCGGCCGGGCTCGCCGTTGCGCCGCGCCCAGTCGCCGGCGACGTCGGGCAGCGCCTTGGCCCACTTGACGCGCTCGGCCTGCGGCAGCTCGGAGATCTGCACGTTGGGCATCTTGGCGAGCGCCGCCCAGGCCCCCGCCTCGCGTTCCGCCACCAGGTCCGCGCACATCTTCGCGTAGTCGCGGCCGAGCTCGCGGAACACGTCCTTCATGCTCGGGGGCAGCTTGTCGAAGGTGTTCTTGTTCATGGCGAGCGCGCCGGAGAACACCGCGCCCAGGTCGACCTTCGTGATGTACGGAGCCACCTCGTGCAGCTTGAAGGGCAGCACGCCGGTAATGAGGATCACCGCGCCGTCGGCCACGCCGGTCTGCAGCATGTTGTAGAACACCGGCAGCCCGGCGTCGACCGGGATGGCCCCCGTGCCGTGCACGCGGCTCGCGATCGCTCCCGGCGCGAGCAGCTTCTTGCCCTTGATGTCCGCCAGGCTCTTCACCGGGAACTTGGTCACCAGGTGATAGGTGTCCGCGACCTGCGCGCCGAGGTAGACCGTGTTGTGCTTGGTCCACTCGGCCGCGAACGCCGGCACCTTCTCCATGAGCCGGTTCTGCACTTCCACCAACGCGCGGAAGTCGCCGGTCACGAAGGGCGAGTAGTAGGCGACATTCTGCAGGGGCTGCTTCGCAGGCTCCCAAAGAGAGCCGACCCAGCCGATGTCGGCGAGGCCGTCGCCCACGCCTTCGAGGGTGTTGTTGAAGTCGTACAGCGCGCCGCCGTAGGCCTCGGTCCACTGGATGGTGTCGGGCGAGCCGCGCGCCTTGAGCCGCTTGTTCGACTCCGCGACCACCAGGGTCTTCAGCGGGATGGTCCAGGGGAGCACCGGCGGGTGGCTCGACCCCACGGTCATCTTGTACTCGCGTGCCAAGGCGGGCATCGCGGTCAGCAGAGCAAGCGTCACTGCGCAAAGAAATCTCATCTTCCCTCCCTTTCCACCATAGAAAAGCGCTCGTCCGCGGCGAGGCAGTCGGCCAGCGGCAGGCCGAGCCCCTTCCGCACCAGATTGGTTCCCTGCACGATCGACGCCATCTTGTAGTACGCGTGGCGCCGGCTCATGCCCTCGCGCCCCATGCCGCAGTCGGAGGCGAGCACCAGCCGCTCCGCCGGGATGTGCTCCAGCGCCTTGCGCACGAGGCCCGCCACCTGCTCGGGCGTCTCGACCTGCAGCGTGTGGTGGTCGACCACCCCGATGGCGATTTTCTTGCCGCGGATGCGCTTGCCGATCGCTTCGAGGTCCATGCCGCCCGAGCTGCAGGTCTCGAAGGTGAGCACATCCGCGTCCACCCGGTCGAGCGCCTCGAGCGCGGGGACGTAGCTCGGCGTCCTTGCGAACAGGCGTTGCGCCGCCGGATTGCCCCAGCAGGTGTGGCACCAGAGCTCGGCCTTGCCGCGCAGGCCGCGCACCGTGTTGTTGAACACCTCGACCATGAATTCCGCGTTCAACACCTGGTCGGTGAGCCCCTTGGCGGCGAGCAGATGGATCTGCGGCTCTTCCATCTGGATCACTTTGCAGCCGGCGTCGGCGAGCTCGGTGAGCTCGGCGTTGAGCGCATCGCTCACCGCCATGATGGCCTTGCGCATGTCGCCGTAATGCAGGTCGCGCACCGACATGGCGATCAGCTCGGCGGTGATGGTGCCGAACTTCACCGGCCGGGTGGTCAGGCGCTGCGCCGCCTTCCAGATCGCCGTGTACTGCAGCGCGCCGCGCCCGACCGGGGCGACGAGGTCGGGCATGACGCGCGTCTCGAGGATGTCGTGCAGGATATGGCCGGGCTTGTGGGGAATTCCGGCGAGCCCGCCCTGCACGCTGTAGGCGCGCGCGCCCGAGAAGCCCTGCATGCGCATCGGCGCGTACGAGAACCAGTTGTGGCCGCCGACGTCGGCGTCGAAGCGGCAGTCGCCGTCGGTGACGATGTCCAGGCCCGCGGTCTCCTGATCGCGCAGGTAGACCGATACCGCGTCGAGGTACTGCTCGCGATAGCTGCGCTCCACCATCGCCTCGCGGAACGCGCGCCGGCCCAGGTTTTCCGTGTACCAGCCGGGACGCGGCAACGAGCCGATGATGGCCGTGGGCAGCACGACCTGGGCCGTGGCGGTATACATCCTCGCTCCTCCGGCGCCATGCTACCCCAGAAGAAACGCCTTCAGGGGCGGCGGGCCGCCTGCGCGAGGAGCCGGTTGGTCTGGACCAGCCGCTGGATCAGCACCCGGGTGACCGCCTTGTTGAACCCCGCCTGACAGGCATCGGTGGCCGCGCGCAGGGCGGCGGCGCGGATCTCGATGATCGTGATTTCGGCGGCGGCGGTGATGGTGGTGGTGCGCCGCGCGTTGCTCTTGGCGAAATAGACCATCTCGCCGAAGCAGCCGCCCGGCTCGATGGTGGCGAGCTCCTTGCCCTCCAGCGTGACGCGCACCTCGCCCTTGACCAGCAGGTAGAAGCCCTCGCCCTCGTCGCCTTCGCGGATGATCACGCTGCCCGCGGGCAGCGTCTTCCACATGCCGATGCGCACCACTTCCCACAGGGCGACGTCGCCGAAATCCTCGAAAAACGGCATGTCGCGCAATTCGTTGAACTTCTCCGAGTCCGACACCGACTCGCCCACCAG
>CAZJJC010000302.1:0-1539 GCA_964546195.1 uncultured Enterobacteriaceae bacterium
GGCGCCATCCAGCTCGCCAACAACCTGCTTGCCGCGCTGATCGACAACCACATCCACCACGGCAACGAGCTCGGCATCGACGTGCGGCGCATCCAGTGGAAGCGCGTGCTCGACATGAACGACCGCGCGCTGCGCGAGATCGCCGTGGCGCTCGGCGGACCGGCCAACGGCTATCCGCGCCAGGACGGATTCGACATCGTGGTGGCTTCCGAGGTGATGGCGATCTTCTGCCTGGCGACCTCGCTCGAGGACCTCAAGAACCGGCTCGGGAACATCGTGGTCGCTTATTCAAGAGACCTCAAACCCATCCGAGCGCGCGACCTCCAGGGCCATGGCGCGATGACGGTTCTGCTGAAGGACGCCCTGGCGCCCAACCTGGTGCAGACGGTGGAGAACAACCCGGCCTTCATCCACGGCGGCCCGTTCGCCAACATCGCGCACGGCTGCAACTCGGTGATCGCCACGCAGAGCGCGCTCAAGCTGGCCGACTACGTGGTCACCGAGGCCGGCTTCGGCGCCGACCTGGGCGCCGAAAAGTTCCTCGACATCAAGTGCCGCAAGAGCGGCCTGCGGCCCAACGCCGCGGTCATCGTCGCCACGATGCGCGCGCTGAAGTACCACGGCGGCGTGGACGTGAAGGAGGTCGGCAAGGAAAACGTGGCGGCGCTGGAGAAGGGCCTGGTCAACCTCGAGCGCCACGTCGAGAACGTGAGCAAGGTGTACGGGATTCCCTGCGTGGTTTCGATCAACAAGTTCAGCTTCGACACCCCGGCCGAGCTGGAAGCGGTGAACGCGAGAATGAAAAAGCTCGGCGTGCCGGTGGTGCTCGCCAACCACTGGGCCGAGGGCGGCAAGGGCGCCGCCGAGCTGGCGAAGACCGTGGTCGGGCTGTGCGAGCAGCCGTCCAGGCCGACCTTCGTCTACGACGACGCGGACACGCTCTGGGAAAAGATCTCCAAGATCGCGAAAAAGGTCTACCGCGCATCGGAGGTCACGGCGGACGCCAAGGTGCGCAGCCAGATCAAGAAGCTGCAGGAGGACGGCTACGGCCACTACCCGGTGTGCGTGGCGAAGACGCAGTACTCGTTCTCCACCGACGCCGCGCTGCGCGCGGCGCCGAGCGATCACGTGATCAACGTGCGCGAGGTGCGCCTCGCCGCGGGCGCCGAGTTCGTGGTGATGATCTGCGGCGACATCATGACCATGCCGGGCCTGCCCAAGGTGCCCTCGGCCGCCAAGATCGACCTCGTCGAGGGCAAGGTGGTGGGCCTTTTCTAGAGCTTGCGCGTGCGCCGCATGCGCAGGTTGAGCATCTCGACGCCCACCGAGAACGCCATGGCGAAGTAGATATAGCCCTTGGGCACGTGGAAGTCCAGGCCGTCGGCGACGAGCGCCATGCCGACCATGACGAGGAACGAGAGCGCGAGCATCTTCACCGTGGGATGGCGCGACACGAAGCGGCCGATGGGGCCCGCGGCCACCATCATGAGCAGCACCGAGGCGACGACCGCAGCGACCATGACGGGAATCTGCGTCACC
>CAZJJC010000303.1:0-2205 GCA_964546195.1 uncultured Enterobacteriaceae bacterium
GACGCCATGCAGGGCCAGGACGCGGTCAACGTGGCGCGCGCGTTCAACGAGCGCCTGCCGCTCACCGGCGTGATCCTCACCAAGCTCGACGGCGACGCGCGCGGCGGCGCCGCGCTCTCGGTGCGCCACGTCACCGGCAAGCCGATCAAGTTCGCCGGCGTGGGCGAGAAGCTCGCCGGCATCGAGCCGTTCCATCCCGAGCGCATGGCGGCGCGCATCCTCGGCATGGGCGACATCCTGTCGCTGGTCGAGGAGGCGCACGCCAAGGTCGACCTGGACGAGGCGAAAAAGATCGCGGACAAGGTCCGCAAGGGAAAATCGTTCGATCTCGAGGATTTCAAGTCGCAGATCGCGCAGATGAAGAAGATGGGCGGCGTCGCCTCGCTCATGGACAAGCTGCCGGCGCAGCTCGTCGGCCAGATCAATCCGGCGCAGCTGCAGGACGACAAGCAGCTGCGCCGCATCGAAGGCATCATCAACGCGATGACGCCGCAGGAGCGCGCGAAGCCCGAGCTGATCAAGGCCTCGCGCAAGCGCCGCATCGCCACCGGCGCCGGCGTGCCGGTGCAGGCGGTGAACCAGCTGCTCAACCAGTTCGAGCAGATGCAAAAGATGATGAAGATGATGAAGGGCGGCAATCTGCAGCGCATGATGCGCGGCATGAAGGGCATGCTCCCGGGCCGAATGTAAAAAAATGGCGGACACCGCGAATCGCACCCTCGTGTGCAGCGTGCTGTTCATCGATATCGTCGGCTACTCGAAGAAGGGCGTCGGCGACCAGGTGCGCATCAAGCACTCGTTCAACCACGTCCTGACCAACGCGCTGGAGCAGGTCGCCCCGCGCGACCGGGTCGTGGTCGACACGGGCGACGGCGCCGCCATCACGTTCCTCGGCGACCCCGAGGGGGCGCTGTTCGTGGCCCTCGCCGTGCTCGATGCGGTCGAGCTGCCGGTGCGCATGGGCATCAACCTCGGCCCGGTGTCGCTCATGAAGGACATCAACGGCCTGGACAACGTCATCGGCGACGGCATCAACGTCGCCGAGCGCGTGATGAGCTTCGCCGACCAGGGCCAGGTGCTCGTGTCGCGCTCGTTCTTCGAAGTGGTGTCGCTGCTGTCGACCGACTACGCGCAGCTTTTCCGCCACGAGCAATCGCGCACCGACAAGCACGACCGCGCGCACGACCTGTATGCCGTGACCGACGCGGTGCGCGTGGGCCGCCGCGTGCAGGAGGCGCAGCTGCGCCTGAAGTCCCAGCGGCGCGCGGCCCCGCAGGCCGCCGACGCGGGACCGGCACAGACCTTCGACGCCGGGACGCACTTCATCGTGTCGGGCTACGGCCAGGCGAGCGTCAAGGAGGCGCTGAAGAAGCTCGCCAGGCAGGGCTGCAAGCTCATCTCGCCCATGACCCAGGTCGGCAGCAAGTGGGTGGCGAGCGTCGACAATCCCAGGCTCGCCGTTCCGGCCACCGTCAAGGAGCTGGGCTACAAGCGCATCGTCTCTGGCCCCACGCGCGAGGCGGTGCTCCTCAAGGTGCAGGAGCTCGTCGAGCGCGGCGCCGTGCTGGTCCAGGAAGCCGAGCTCGCCGACGGCGTCTGGACCGCGGTGTGCGAGAAAACCTGATCCGCCGCAAGCTTCCCAAAGGCCTGATTTCTCCCGTATAATCCGCGCCTTTTCGCGGTTTACGGGGTCTTTCCACATGGTCGTGATTCGATTGCAGCGCGGCGGCGCCAACAAGCGCCCGTTCTTTCACGTGGTGGTGGCGGATTCGCGGCGCGCTGCTTCGGGCAAATTCATCGAGCGGCTCGGCTTCTACGATCCGAAAGCGCCGCAGGGCCGCGAGGCGCTGCGGGTCAACATGGAGCGGGTGAAGCACTGGACCGGCCAGGGCGCGCAGCTCTCGCCGACGGCCAAGCGCCTCGTCAAGCAGTTTGCGAAGAAAGCCGCCTGATCGGCTGGTAGCGATGGGCCGCGTGGCCGGATCGTACGGCGTGCGCGGATGGCTGAAGGTGGCGCCCGAGGCGGGGTCGCAGGAAGGGCTGGCGGGCGCAAAGCAATGGTGGATCGGCGCCGATGCGCACGAGGTAAGCGAGGCGAAGGTTCATGGCAAAACGGTGCTCGGCAAGCTCGCGGGAATCGAGACGCGCGAGCAGGCGCTGGCGCTGAAAGGGCAGGCGGTGGCGGTGCCGCGCGAAGCGCTGCCG